>NZ_JAMPKY010000010.1 GCF_039962255.1 Leptolyngbya subtilissima AS-A7
CCTGGCGATTTTTCGAGCTATTGACCAATGGCAGAACGGTGACCTGGACTAAATCTCGGTTTCTAAAACCGGGGAGACATCGGTCTACCGTCCCGCTGCTTAAGATACAAGGGTGTAGCTTGCTTCCCGTAGGGTGGGCCACAGACGTGGGACGCACCCAATGGCATGCCCCCCAAATCTCAAAGGATTTGAGGGGCAGCGGTTTGGACCAAAATAAGTGACTAAATGACTACGCAGCCGATCGCCGGGGACGCTTGCGCTCAGACTTTTTCTTGTAGCCGATGGCCTGGGCCTCGTTGCTGTCGGAGCCGTAGACGCCGCACACCAGTTCTTTCATAGCCAGCACGTTTTGGTGGAACTGCCACTCGGCCAGGCGGGCCTTGTCGGCGGCGGCTTTGGCGCGCACCATGATCGCAGCCTCTTCGTCCTGGGCGGCCATCATCTCGGCGTAGCTTTTCTGGAGCCCTTCGAGGGTGGTCTTGGGGCGGGCGGAGGTGTAGTCGGCGATGGTGCGCGCACCGCGCAGGGAAGCAACATCTTGATGGGAAGCAACATCTTGATCGAGGTAGTCGGGCCGCAAACGGCGGGTGGTATCGGTGCTGAGCATGGGTGTAGTGCTCCTTGATGCCAATACAAAAGGGTGGTTAAAGCATCGGGGTGGCGGTAGGGCTGGGGAGGCTTGCCTGTCGCTCAGGGCAATGTGCCCGCTGCGATCGCCGACCCGGAAAAAACGGCGCAGCTTTATGAAAAAGATATGGACAGGCGCTGCTGAATGAAGTAGCGATGATGGTGAAGCATAACCACCCCCGTACTTACTTGTTACCGGCATGCGATTGTCTGTTACCGGGGTGCGATTGTTTGTTGCCGGAGCGCGATTGCTTGTTACCGAGGTGCGATTGCTTGTTACCGAGGTGCGATTGTTAATCACTGGGATGCGATTGTTTGTTACCAGGTCGCGATTGCTTCATGTGTCTGGTGCCCATGCTCTGCCTGGGTATCAAGCTGTAGGGTGGGCATCGCCCACCTTTGACCTACGCGATCGCAAGATAAATCAAACTTTGCCCAAAGACCTGATTTTTTATTGAGTAGGGTGCATTCGCGCAGCAATGCACCACCACTCCCGCCACCCACCAATCTCCCCCGCAGACAAAACCACCCAAATTTGGTGCGATCGCCTCCGATAATGCCCATTGCGCTGAGGTGTGACATCGCCTCCGAAGTAATACACAACCTGCCCCCGCCCAAGATCCCGACCACAACGCGGGCACCCTAAGCGAAATTCTTCGCCTCACGTTAATGCCCAATTACCGACGCCTATACCGATCTGGCGGTAGCTATTTTTTTACTCACGTTACCTATCAGCGCCACCCCTGGCTTTGCACTGAGCTTGGCCGACAAGCCCTGCGAGAAGCCATCATTGCCGTACGCCGAAAACACCCCTTCGCGATCGACGCCTTTGTGCTGTTGCCTGATCATTTTCACTGCATTTTGACGCTGCCAGAAATCGATGCCGACTATGCCAAACGCTGGCGCTTGATCAAGCTCATGGTGACGAAAGCCTGCGCCAAGGATCTGGCGCTGCCATTGGGGAAAAGCGCATCGGGGGAACGTCGGGGGGAGGGGAATTTATGGCAGCGGCGCTATTGGGAGCATGCTATTCGGAATGAGCGAGATTTCGTGAACCATTGTGAGTACATTCATTTCAACCCTGTGAAGCATGGGTTGGTGAAGAGCCCGAGGGATTGGGCGTATTCGAGTGTGCATCGATATTTGCGGGAATAGGAATGGTGGGGTGTTCGGTGTTGCTTGGGGAGTGGTGCATTGCTGCGCGAATGCACCCTACTATGGGCTGTCACACGAAAAATCTGCTAGAAAGGGGTGGCATTGAAAGTTTTACAAGGTTGAACCGGTGGTAGAACCAGTAACTATTACAGCAGCAGTGATTGTAGGGTTAGCGATCACAAAATTTACAGAGGGCGCAGCGAGTGAGGCTGGGAAGAAGTTGGTAAATCAGCTCTGGGAAACCATTGCCAATCGTTTTAAGGGGCGCAAGAATGCCGCTACTGCCCTTGCTCAACTTGAAGCCAACCAAGGACAAGCGCCAGAAGCCGAGGCCAACTTGGTGCGGGTGCTGGACGGGGAGATATTTGAAGATGACGACTTTCGCAACGAGTTGGAGCAAATCGTTAAGCAAATTCAAACCGAAGCACCAACGCGGCTACAGGATGTGTTGGTGGGCATAAAAGCGCGCAATATTCGTGCTAAAGATGTAACCGCAGAAGTCAAATCTGGTGAAGCGACTCATCAAAGAGTGGCTTCCACTTTAGAGGCAACTGAGGATGTAGATCTAGGTAATGTGTCGGCGAAGCAGTAAGAAAAGCCGATGGTGAGCCCCGACAAGTCTCAAGAAGTTCTTAAGGATTTAAGTGCGGGTCGAGATATCTCCATAGGGGATGTCTCGGTTGAGATGAAGTCGTACATCGGTCCCCAGGAAATTATTGTGTCTGGGGTAGGAGAGTCGCCGCCAAATTTTGAAGCGACCTGGGTAAATCGCGAGGCCGTGCAGGTTGAGTTGCGGAATCGCCTGACCCGCGACCCAGTGACCGAAATCGTGGCGGTGGGGGGCTTTGGCAAATCTTGGCTGGCAGCCTGGGCCTATGCTGAATTAGCAACAGACTTTGACAAGCGGTTGTGGGTCAACTTTCGACGAGAGCTGTGGCAAGCTTACGGATTCGATCGTTTTGCCCGCTGGATCTTGCAAGAAATTGGCTTCCCGCAAAAAGACCCTGCTGCAAAAGAAGATCTGCTGCTGCGGGAGTTAACCTACCGGCTCAACGACCAAAACCGCCCGGTCAAAACCCTGGTGGTAATGGACAATGTGGAATCTTTGCGGCAGTCTACCGATTGGCCCTGGTTTGAGCAATTTCTGCAAACTTGGGCGAGGCAGGGACAATGCAGTCGCTTGTTGGTGACGACGCGACCAGCATCTATCACATCGATGTCCTTTGAGCTAAGTGGGCTGTCGTTGACTGAAGGCACAGCTTTTTTACAGCGAGAAGGGTTAACCGGAGATTGCATTGCTGAGCTGGTTGAGCTGGCCGATGGGCATCCCCTATTGCTTAACCTGGCGGCGGCCTGGGTGCGACAAACTCCAGGAGCCAAGGTGGATGACTCAGCCGTGACCTTCTTTAGCCAACTGTTTGAGCCGTACCGGAGAGACGCTACCAGTCTGGCTGAAGCTAAGGTAGAGCTAATTTTTGAACAGGTGTTTGAGGCATTGCCCGAACCCTGGAAAGACATGTTGTTGCGGGTATCGGTCTATCGGCTACCGTTTGACCTAGCCATGGCCCAGGCGATGGAAGAAACGGTAACGTTAGAAGACTTACAGGGTTTGGTAGCTCAGGCGCTTTTAGTGAAGGAAGATCAGCGCTTTACCCTACATGCCCTAATTGCAGAATTAGTACAAGATTGGGTTTCGGACACAGTAAAAAAAGAGGCTCACGAGCAGGCTATTGCCTACTACCAAGCCCATTACCGATCCTGGGATGGTGCTATTGCCAGTTGTCAAGAAGAATTAGAGGCCTTTTACCATGCCGTTGAACTAGGACAATATGGTTGGGCGTATAAAGTTCTTGATCGCTGTGCTGATTTACTGCAAAGAGCAGGATACTGGCGCGATTTGGTGCCTATTTGCCAGATGCTGACTCAGCATTGGCAACCTGAAAGTGAAAAGGAAACCCAGGATTTGGGTTGGGTATGGAATCAACTCGCTGGTCTGCATCTGAATCTAGGAGATTATCAATTAGCTGTCGAGATCTATCAACGAGCCAAAGTCCTATTTACATCTATTGCCTACAGAGATGGCGAAGCCGCCGTCCTGGGCAATCTGGGCAATGCTTACCGTTCTCTGGGGCAATACCAGCAGGCAATTAAGTTCCACCAGCAGCACCATGACATTGCGCGAGAAACCGGCAATCGTGGTAGCGAAGCCGCATCCCTAAGCAATCTGGGCGCTGTTTACCAGTTTCTGGGGCAATACCAGCGGGCGATTGAGTTCTTGCAACAATCCTTGGTAATTGCGCGAGAAATCGGTGCTCGCGGTAGTGAAGCCGCATCTCTGTGCAATCTGGGTGTTGCCTATCGTTCTCTGAGGCAATACCAGCAGGCGATTGAGTTCTTGCAGCAATCCTTAGTGATTGCGCGAGAAATCGGTGATCGCTGTGGCGAAGCCAAATCCTTAGGTAATTTGGGCAATGCTTACCAGTCTCTGGGGCAATACCAGCAGGCGATTGAGTTCTTCCAACAATCCTTGGTAATTGCGAGAGAAATTGGTGATCGCGATAGCGAAGCTGCATCTATAGGCAATTTGGGCAGTGCCTACCAATCTCTGGGGCAATACCAACGGGCGATTGAGTTCCACCAGCAGCAACATGACATTGCGCGAGAAATTGATGATCGTGGTGGCAAAGCCAAATCCCTGAGCAATTTGGGCGTTGCCTACCAGTTTCTCGGGCAATACCAGCAGGCTATCAAGTTCTATCAGCAGGCATTGAAAATCAAGCGAGAAATTGGCGATCGTGGTAGTGAAGCCAGCTCCCATTGGAGTTTAGCTAATGCTTACCAGCAGCGCGGACGTCTCAAGCTCGCTATGGAGCATCGGCGTCAGGCATATCGCGCCTGGCACGATATGCAGCTACCCCTAGCCGCAGCTCCCTTTCCAAATTGGACGAAAAATATAATTCAGAACCTGAGTGATGACTGGGCAGAACAGCAGATCGCTAATGAAAAAAGGATGGAGTGGTTGTTTCTACCACTGGGCTATTTCCTCTTCATTCTCCGCACAGCGTTTTCACCGCTTATCTGGCTCCAAAAACGTTTGAAGGTACATCCATTGATGTTCTGGTTTGCCTTGGGTGTTGCCCTCGTTCTGCTTGTGGCCTGGCTGCGATAGGCTCCACGCGTAGGGTGCATTCCCGGCCCACAAATTCGCGCAAAGCCCCACAGATTCTGCCTTGGGGCCGCAATGCACTGCTCGCTATATGGAGCTACTCCTTCCAACTCTGCCTCTCTATGGTGCATTCGCGTAGCAATGCACCCTACGATATGACGAAAGCCTCAATCTAAGCAGCAGCCACCCTACTTCCCCACATTCAGAGGCGTATCGACAGTGGTTCCAATTAAAATACGTGAGTACTAGCTCATTGCCCCTATGCTAACGACCCTATGTTAACCGCCCTGCACATCGAGAACTTTGCCCTGATCGATCACCTCGATCTGCGGCTCGAGGCCGGGCTAAACGTGCTCACGGGCGAGACCGGAGCGGGCAAATCGATCATTCTCGACGCCATCGACGCGGCATTGGGGGGCAAGGCCAACCAGCGACTGGTGCGATCGGGCAGCCAAAAGGCTCTAGTAGAAGCCTCCTTTGACGTACCCAAAGAAATCCACACCTGGCTAGCCGAGCAGGAGTTTCCCGCCGCTGACGGTGCCCTAGTGCTGCGGCGAGAGCTGACCCTGGGCAAGACCCTGCGCAGCCGCTCATTTCTCAACGGCAGCCCCGCCACCCGACCCCAGCTCGAAGTGCTGCGGCAAAAGCTGGTCGAAATCACCGCCCAGGGGCAGACCGTGCAGCTCGGCTCCCCCGATCGCCAGCGCGAATGGCTCGACGGCTTTGGCGGTGCCCCCCTCGTCACCCAGCGCCAGCGAGTCGCCACCGCCTACGACGCAGCCGCCCAGGCCAAAAAACGGCTAGACACCCGCCGCAAAGCCGACCAGCAGCGCCGCGACCAGCTCGATCTGCTGCGCATGCACCGCCAAGACCTAGAGCAAGCCCAGCTCGACGACCCCCAAGAACTCGAAACCCTCGCCCAAGAGCACGATCGCCTCAACCACAGCGTTGACCTGCAACAAAACAGCTACGCGGCCTACCAAATTCTCTACGAGAGCGATGCCGGCGAGAGCGCCTGCGCCGACCTGCTGGGCAAAGCCGAAGCCATCTTGATCGACATGGAGCGCTACGACCCAGCCATCACCTCGATTTTGGGCATGGTCAGCGAAGCCCTCACCCAGATCGAAGAAGCTGGGCGCGCCATCAACGCCTACGGAGCCAGCGTCGAAGCCGACCCCGATCGGCTCGAAGAAGTCGAAGAACGTATGCGCCAGCTCAAGGCCCTGTGCCGCCGCTTTAGCCGCACCCTGCCTGAGCTGGTGGCCTATCGCGACGAAGTCAACCAGGCCCTCGCCGAACTCTCAGGCGAAGGCCAATCCATCGAAGCCCTAGAGGCCGAGGTCGAGAAGACCCAGACCGCCTTGACGGAAGCCTGCGCCAAACTGACCCAGCTGCGCCAGGGCGTGGCCCAGAAGCTAGAGACGCGCCTGGTCGACGAACTCAAACCCCTGGCCATGGATCGGGTGCAGTTCGAGGTCGAACTCAAGCCCATTACCGCCACCGCCAACGGGGCCGACGGCATTCGGTTTTTGTTTAGCCCCAACCCAGGCGAGCCCCTGCAACCCCTGGCCGAGACCGCCTCGGGCGGTGAGATGAGCCGCTTTCTGCTGGCGCTGAAGGCTTGCTTTTCGCAAGTAGACCCGGTGGGCACGCTGGTGTTCGACGAGATCGACGTGGGGGTGTCGGGCCGGGTGGCCCAGGCGATCGCCGAAAAGCTCTACCAGCTCGGTCGCCAGCACCAGGTGCTCTGCGTCACCCACCAGCCCATGGTGGCGGCTCTGGCCGATGCCCACTTTCGAGTCGGTAAGCAGGTAGTCGAAGCCGCCCTGGCCAAGGGAGCCAAAGCAGGCGAGGCCGAGCGCACGGTGGTGCGGGTGCTGCCGCTGTCGCCCAGCGATCGCCGCGAAGAGCTGGCCCAGCTAGCCGGGGGCGAGTCGCACCAGCAATCCCTCTCCTTTGCTGAGGCGCTGCTATCTCAGGCCGACAGCATCCGCGAAAAACTGTAGCCGCCGGCAGGGGTAACGTAGACCCTACACCCAAAACCCTGCACCCTTATACCCTGTTCACCCCACGCTATCCAAATTCTGGTGCCAAAGCTGTTCCTGTAGCGCTTCGTTTTCTAGTTTGAGGGCGGTGGCTTGCTGCCTCAGGCCGTCGCGTTCGGCGGCGATCTCTTGGCAGCGGTACTTGAGGCTGGTTTGCTGATGAAACTGCTGGCCGAGCTGGTTATTCAGCTCGGCAATTTTTTGCCGCTGGGCTTCAACTATGGTTTTGAGGGCAATGGGGTCGTCATCTAGCGCCTCGGCTGCTGGTGGCAGGGCGAGGGGGTCGCTAGAAGCCTCGATGGGCTCGCCCATGCTCTGACTATCGCCTTTGGCGTAGGCCTGCATGCGGGCCAGGGTCACCTGATGGCGGGTAAGGGTGTTGTCGAGGTGCTGAACGTGCTGCTGGGCCGCCTGGAGCTGGCTGCTCAAGCTGACGGTGAGCGATCGCGCGATCATCACCTCAGAGTTCAAATCTAGGTCTTGGCCGGGGGCGCGGCCCATGGCCAAACTCTGGTAGTAGTTCTTCAGCCGCACCAGGTAGTCTTGTACCTCAGCCTGGCCCTGGTGAATGCGCACCCGCAGGCGCTCTAGCTCAAGCTGCTGATCAACTACTAGCCCTTTGACCCCCACCAACAACTGTTCAAACACCTGATGTTGCCACTCGTCCTTGGCATCCAGCTGCTGCTTGAGGTTGACAATAATTTTTTGCTGAACGTTTGAATATTCTTCGGTCTGGGCAAGGTGGGCCTGGAGCATCTGGTGGTTCTCCACCTGCTCCTGCATCTCTTCTATAGACTCTTTAGCTTGGTCAAGGGCCTGCTGCAACAAACAGACGCGCTGAACCAGCTTGAAGTCCAGCGAACTTTCCTGGAACATGGCGAAACCGATGAAGAGGAACTCGGGGCAAGGTGACGACCTGGAGGGAACGACCGACAGACGGACGAGCGCTATAGAGCGTGTGCTGAGGTTTATAGATGCGTGTGCTGAGTTAGCAGTACCCTACCAGGCTTGACCGGGGGGTGACTGTGGGTGGCACTACCTAGAAGGGATTCTACACTGAACTTTACATGGCGGGTGCGACCAACTCGACCGGGGCTACAGCCCTAACTTAATCTACTTAAAATCCTGGAATTAGCCACCATAGGCTTAGCCCCAGTAGCCCGGTGCAGGCATGCTGAATCCACCGCTGGGGGCCAGATTGGCGACAAATTTTGACCGTCAGCCAAACCGACAGCGCCATGCCCAACAGCAGCGTTACGCCCTGGAGAAAGGCCACTACTGCGGGGTGGGCCACCCAAACGGGCAGATTTCCCCCCGAGGCGCCAAAGGTGGCTAAAGACACGGGCAAAATGCGCCCACCTTCCCCTAGCCCTAGGCGCAGGTAATGGGCCAGGTTGGCCGCCCACACCAGGGGCAGATAGCCGTAGGCCAGTCGCACCGCTGGCCGCCGAGGCAGCCCCTGGGTTTTGCGCCACAGCCAGTGCGCGCCTTCGATGCTGAGGGGCAGCAGGGCGGGCAGCGCCAGCACGCCAAAGGCCACTAGGCTGTGACCCATTACAGTGTCAATCGGCAGCTGAATACCCAACTGGGTCTGTAGCTCGGGCAGGCGATGCAGGTACACCGCCCCCAGCAGTAGAAACATCAGCGCCACCTCAGACGCGCGGGGTCGGTGCGTCGTCCACAGCTCAATGCCGGGGGGCCGCAGGTTTAGCTCGACCGAGCGGTGGGGGCAGGCCTTGAGGCAGGTCATGCAGAGCACGCAGTCGCGGTTGTCTTCGAGCTGGGCCGGGTGCGAGTAGAGGGGGCAGCCGTTGGTCTCCTGGCCTTCGCCTTTTTTGGGGCCGCCCTTGTAGCACTGGTAGGTGGTGCACTCCGCTGAGCAGGTGCCTTGCTGTGCCCGCAGTTCGGTCATCGAGAGCTTGGCGAACATGCCGTTCATGCCGCCGATGGGGCAGAGGTAGCGGCACCAAAATCGCCGCTCAAACAGGGCCGAAAAGATCATTGCCCCAGCGGTAATCAGCAGTAGCAGGCAGGCGGAGAGGTAGGCCGCATCCTCCAGGTGCCACACCTCTTCCCACACCAAAATCAGGGTGAACAGGCTAAAGAGAAACCAGCCACCCCAGTGCTCGGCCGCCTCGCGGGGCCAGCGTTTGAGCCTGCCGGGGAACAGCTTTTGCGAGATCCACTGGGTGACTTCGCCGTAGATCATAAAGGGGCACACGGCGCACCACAGCCGCCCCACAAAGGGGAAACTCAGCAGCACCAGGGGCCACCACCAGGCCCAAAACACGGTTAAGGCTACATTCTCGTGGCGCTGCTGAGGGCCAAACCAGAGCACGGCGATGACGACGGCGAACAAGGTAAGGGTAATGCCGTAGTTGATGCGATCGGGCCACCAAGGGCTGCGCAAGAACCGTCGCAGATCGGGGTAGCGATTGAGCAGGTTGAGCCGCAGCTGTTTCTTTTTGCTCTGGGCGGGCCAGATAATTTCTTCGGTAATCAGGCCACCGCCCGAGAGCTGAGCCGCCGCCCGCTCCACCAGATTCCCTAGCTCGCGCAGATTGTCGGGAAAGTCGTAGGACTGAAGGCGGCGGACGGCCTCCGGGGTGAGCGTCAGCCGTCCGGTGCTGCGCCGACGGCTGATCAGTGAGAGGTAGTAGTTGACCCAGTCTTCGATGTCGGCTTTGCGCACCCGCAGGGGAGGCACCTTGATGGTCTCGCCGACCACATCGTCCAAAACTGGCACGGCTTGTTCCGCCAGCAAAATAATGCGGGCTTCGGCGGTGACCGGTGGAACAATTTCGCCATCGCGGCTGACGGGGCGATATTGGCCAGTCTCTATTAGCTCGGCGATCGCCTCCGCTAGCTCAGCCCCTAGTTCTCTGGGGTTGTTGAGCACCAGGGTGCCTGGGCCCAGAGCCGCCAATAGCCCCATGCGCCCCCCCGCCCGGCCAAACAGATCGGCCCCGTTGGCCTGGAGCTGGCCGCAGTTGACCTTGATAATTGGCAGCTGCCGCTGCTTAGAGCCAAAGTGAATCAGCGCCGCCAGATTGTCTTTCTCTAGCCCCGGCTCGCCAAAAATCAGCACCGATTTGCGATCGCCCGCGGCTTCTCGTAGCTGAGCCCGCAGCCGAGTGGCATAGCGGCTGCGGCCAATCACCCCCCGCCGAGCCTTGGCCACCAGGTAGGGGCGTAGGATGGCCTGGCGCTCTTGCTCTAGCTCGGCCTCAGACGACAGCCGCTTGACTACGTCTACCAGCTGCCGGGTAAAGGTTTGCAAAATATCGGGGTACTGCTGCACCAGGGCCTGGAACGGGTCGCGATCGATGAACCAGAGGGTGCTGTCGCAGAGGGTTTGAATGGTTTGCTCAACCGGTTGATCGAGCAGCAGAG
This sequence comes from Leptolyngbya subtilissima AS-A7, assembly GCF_039962255.1. Taxonomy (NCBI): domain Bacteria; kingdom Bacillati; phylum Cyanobacteriota; class Cyanophyceae; order Leptolyngbyales; family Leptolyngbyaceae; genus Leptolyngbya; species Leptolyngbya subtilissima. The sequence goes on from NZ_JAMPKY010000010.1 coordinate 10,387, forward strand.
GCTCCAGATTCAACACTGCGCCGGGCAAGAAGCTGGCCCCGCCAAGGGTAGCCTCGGTGCCGAGCTTGCCCTCCCAGAGAATGTAGAGACCCTGGGGAGGTTGGCCGGCCTCAACGACGGTTTCCCCGGCGGCCACGGTCAAGGTTTGAATGGCTTGAGCTAAGGGCTCTAGAGTAGGCTCGGGCAGCACGCTGAGGGGGGTGCGCTCCTGTAAAAAGATCACCCGGTCGGATACAGTCATGGCAGTTCACCCACGCTCTACACGGTGTAGCCCCATGATGATGGCAAATGACCTCTGGGTGCCTCTGGCATTACTCAGCTTAATCATTGCGGCGGCGATCGCCTTTAGCCGCGCCAAGTAGGGTTATGTCCATCGCCCTATGTGACACACCCCACAAGAGCGAAACCATTTCAGACGGAACGGCTACCGCCTTGGAAGAAGTATCTCTACGGCGATCGCGCTAGCTTTTTAACACCAATTTAGTGCAGAAGAACGTGATGTTCTTGCAAACAAAACTTCGTTCAGCATCAGCCCTGGATTAGCGGTTCAATGTTGCACAACCACGGGTGTTCCCAGATCGGCCCAGTTGTACAACCACTGGGCATGGTCAACCGCAACATTCACGCAGCCATGGCTCACGGGCGTACCAAAATTGTGGTGCCAGTAAGCTCCATGAATTGCGTAGCCCCGGTAAAAATACATTGTCCACGGTACATCGGGCACGTCATAATCTGCACCCCGCATTCTGGTCGTTCGATGCATCGACTGAACCTCAAACACCCCCGTTACCGTTGGCGTTGAGCGTTTCCCCGTCGAGACAACGACCGCATAGACCGGAGTGCCTCCCTCCCAAGCGGTCAACCGCTGGCTCGATAGATCAATTTGAAACCAGCGTTCGTTCGACTGGCGAAAACTTGCCACCCGCGCGGCTATTTCTTCATTTGTGAGGGCCATGACCGGCTCTGTGCCTGGAGCCAAAAATAACCCCGCACCGCTAACTATTAAACTCAAAAAAGCACCTGCTCCGAAGCGTTTGAGCCAATGCCGCTGAGAGGCTAACATCACTTCACCTCAACTGTCTAGATAACTATTACTTCAACCCCTTCAGCCAAAATCCTGGAGATGGTAATGATTCTTTAGGCTGCACCATATTTATACAGCCAAGTTTGACGAGCCCCTAAATTTTCTCTGCCAAAAACTCCACTAGCCGAGTCACCTTCGCTGATAGGTGGCGATTCACTGGATACAGCGCGTAGATGTTGATTGGTGGAGGCGGATAGTCAGCAAGAATAGGTCGCAAGCGTTCTACCTTCAAATCCTCTTCCACGATGAAATCGGGCAGCATGACGATGCCTAAGCCTTCCAGAGCAGCGGCTCGCAGCACCTCGCCGTTGTTGCAGCACAGCGGCCCACTGATCGTGACCGTATGCGGCTCATCCCCTACCAGGGTCCAGCTGTTGTCTTGGGCGCGGTGGCCGTAGTGTAGACAGTCGTGCTGTTTGAGATCGTCTGGATGAGCCGGGATGCCGCGTTGCTGTAGATAGTCGGGGGCCGCGCACACCACCAGCGGGCAGGGGGCCAGCATATGAGCGATCAACCCAGGGCCGGGCGGCTGGGCGGCAATGCGAATGGTGATGTCAAAGCCTTCTTCAATCGGGTCGATGCGGCGATCGTTGAGCACCAGCTCTATGTAGAGGTCGGGGTACTGAGCCATAAACTTTACCACCAGTGGGGCGAGGTGTAGGGTGCCAAAGGTCATCGGTGCGTTGATGCGCAGGCTGCCGCGCGGCTCTTGGTGCAGACGAGTTAGGGCCAGTTCGGCTTCTTCGAGGTCGGTGAGGATGGCAAGGCAGCGATCGTAATAGGCGCGGCCAGCATCGGTGGGGGAGACCTTGCGGGTGGTGCGCTGCAAAAGCTGGGTTTGCAGGTGCTCTTCTAGATTGATCACCAGCTTGTTGACCTGCGATCGCGACAGGTCCATCTTGCGAGCAGCGGCAGCGAAACCGCCTGCTTCAACAACTTGGGTAAAAGCGCGCATGCTTTCAAGTTTGTCCATTTTGGGAGAAGGAGGGGAATAGGGGAAGTAGGCTTTGACTAGAGCGTGGCCGCCAATCATTGTCCTTATTTGGGCGACAATGCGTCTTTAATATTGGGTATTGTCCTTTAATTGGATTCAGTATATCTTTAATTTATTCGGATGTTTCCAATCCATTGACGCTAATAGGAGGTGTCTCTAATGATTAAGGTTCGTCCTGCTAATGAACGTGGTGCCGCCAATTTTGGCTGGCTTGATTCTCACCACACCTTTTCCTTCGGCAACTACTACGACCCTAAGCACATGGGCTTTGCCAGCCTGCGGGTGATCAACGAAGACAAGGTGACACCGAGCCAGGGCTTTGGCACCCATGGCCACCGTGACATGGAAATCATTACCTACGTGCTCGATGGCGCACTGGAGCATAAAGACAGCCTTGGCACTGGCTCCGTCATTCGCCCTGGGGATGTGCAGCGGATGTCGGCGGGCACGGGCATTCGCCACAGCGAGTTCAACGCTTCAGACACTAACCCGGTGCACTTCCTGCAAATCTGGATCTTGCCTGAGACTGAGGGCATTGACCCTGGCTACGAGCAAATCTCAATCGCACCCGCAGCCAAGCAAGGTCAGTTGCGCCTAGTCGGTTCCCGCGATGGCCGCGACGGCTCCGTCACCATTCATCAGGATGTCAGTCTCTACGCCACCACGTTGAGCGATGGCGATGCAGTGGCACACACCCTGACTCCGGGCCGAGTGGCTTGGGTGCAGGTGGCCCGTGGCGCAGTTAACCTCAACGGCCATGACCTCACCGCCGGAGATGGCGCTGCCGTCAGCGACCTCGACACCCTGAGCCTGACTGGGGCTGCTGATAAGACTGAGGTGCTGCTGTTTGATATGGCCGCCTAACAAACTTGCGGCGGCAGGGAAACTTCCGCTGCCGCCGCAGAATATCCGCAACAAAACCTGATCTTAACGAGAGGAAAGACCGATGGCTGAGCCTGTAATTGCCGATACTAAGCCCGTGGTGATGGAGTTGGAGGCGGGCGATTATTACTGGTGCACCTGCGGCCAGTCAACGAACCAGCCCTTCTGCAACGGTGCCCACAAAGGTACCGAATTCACGCCAATGAAATTTACCTTGGAGGAGAAAAAGCAAGTGGCGCTGTGCGCCTGCAAGTACACGCAAAACGCGCCTTTCTGCGACGGTAGCCACGTCAAGCTATAGGTGAGAACTGCCCCCCTGTCGAGTCAGGGTTGGGGCGCGGTTCTTCTTTGGAGACACTGCGCGATCGCCCTGCCTATGGCAACCCTAGCTACCAAGACAAAACCCATCGTCCGACTTTCCCAGGCCCAACAGTTGAGGCCATAGAAATTTGGCGATGGGCTAGTAGTTCTGCTGCAAACGTCCTCGGGTGCGACCGCTGAGGCGCTCAGACACTAGGTTGCGGTCCTTGTCGCTGAGACCGCTGATCCGCTGCTGGGCCTGATTGAGCTGCTGGTTGTCCGACAGGCGGTTGATCAGGTCGGCTTCGTAGGACCGCTGACGGGGGCTAAGGTGAGACTTTCCCATGGAGGTGCTCTGCAAGAAATCAATGAACGAGATTGACCCTAGTCTAATTTCAAACCAGGCACCTGGGTAGTCAAATGATTTCTAGCAAGGAATTGTTACTAGGGCGGTAGCGGATCCCTTTGCCGATCAGTGGCTATGTAGTCGCCCAGGGAATGCGATTCTTCCTTAGAAAGCTGCGCCAACGCCTCTCGGATCGATCTTTGACCATTGCGCTAAATGCCGCTCTCGAGCGCCTCAGTGAGTTTGTCGAGATACATCATCATAAGATTGCTCTGGTCGCTAGGGAGCGTAGTGCGTACTTCTTCCTTGAGCAGACGGTAGGCCACCACACAGGCCGTCTGACGATGGAAGGCGCGGATAATATTTTGCATCCACACCAGATATTCTTCCATAAAGCCATCTTCGTCGTGGAGCAAAACACCCTTGGCAACGTACTCCAGGGTATAGGTCATATCGCGCTGGCACTGCTGGGCGTGCTCTTGTACGACCTGGCGGTGAGGGGTTTGCATGAGCCGCCGCAGGGTGTTGAGCACTATGTCTTTGCTGTGGTCTCTAACGTGGTTGTAGAGATTCACCCGGGTTTGAAAGGCCTCCATCATTTGCTCGAAGGGGCGCAGCTCAACATCACTCAGGTAGCGACCGTCGGCTTCACGGACAGAGGCAAGCAGGGCATTATTCATAGCAGCTAAAGGCGCGATCGCGCGGCCTGGATGGGTTCCCTCCCAAGATGCCCAGGGAAACCGTTGTAAGGCATGATACCTCAATAATTCTTCGCACTGAGATGAGGTGCCCTGCCGTCGCCGCTTAGAGCCTCGTGAGTTGTGCCTACCAGCGAGCTACCCTTTCCCACCTAGAGCGGTGTAGACGCTCGATTTAAGGCATTGCCAGTTCCGCTTTCGTCGTGGCAAGTCGCTGTGCACTAGTTTAATAGGCTGTGGATTGGGTCTATTCTGGTAAAGATGCCGAATTTTGCCCAGCCGTAGCCATGCACAACTTTTTACCCGTCGCTTACTTTGAAGGCCAGTTTTGCGACTTTAGCGACGCCAAGCTTTCCATTGCCACCCACGCCCTGCACTACGGCACTGGGGCCTTTGGCGGGCTGCGCGGCATTCCTGACCCGACGGGCAGCGGACGCATTTTGCTCTTTCGCCTCGATCGCCACTGCCAGCGCCTCAGCACCAGCGCCCGGCTGCTCAACTACGACCTGCCCGGCGACAAAATTCAGGCGGTGATCGAAGATTTCGTCCGCAAAAACAGTCCTGACAAATCGTTCTACATTCGTCCCTTTGTCTACACCTCAGACCTGGGCATTTCGCCTCGGCTGCACAACGTTGAGAAAAGCTTTTTCGTCTACGGGCTAGAACTGGGCGACTATCTCTCACCCGAGGGCGTCACCTGCCGCATTAGCTCCTGGTATCGGCAAGAAGACCGCAGTCTGCCCCTGCGCGGCAAAATCAGCGGCGCCTACATCACCTCATCGCTGGCCAAAACCGAGGCCGTTGAGTCGGGCTTTGACGAATCGATTTTGATGAATTCTCAGGGCAAAGTCAGCGAAGCCTCGGGCATGAACGTCTTCATCGTCCGCTACGGCAAGCTGATCACCCCCGGCTACGAGCAGGACATTCTCGAAGGCATTACCCGCGACAGCATTCTCACGGTGGCCCGCAACTTGGGCATTGAGGTAGTCGAGCGTCCGGTCGATAAGTCAGAGTTGCTAATTGCTGACGAGGTATTTCTCAGCGGCACGGCGGCTAAAATCACCCCGGTTCGTAAGGTGGAGTCCTACAACCTGCCCACTAATCGCCCTATCACCGATCGCCTGCGTGAAAAGCTCACTGCCATCACCGAAGGGCGCGACGACGAGTATAAAGACTGGATATTTGCGATCGATTTGGGGTAGATTTCCCCAACTCACACCTCTAAAACCTTGCGAAATACCACTTTGTCGTAGCCCGTTGCGTAGAAGTCGCGGATCCGCCCTTCCTCTTGATAGCCGCAGTTAGCGTAAAACGTTCGTACGCGCTCAAAGTCATCAGAACCGGAGGTTTCGACTATCAGCATGCGCCCACCCCGTGCCACTAGCGTTTGCTCAGTGTGGCGCAATAGCGCTGTCCCCCGCCCTTGCCCTTGGCGGCTAGGGTGAATAGCAATCAGCTGTAGATTCCAGGTCTGATCGGTCATGCGTTCTAGCTCACAATAGGCCATCCCCACCGGCCCACTGTCGTCGTCGGTTAGCCAAAATGCCTTGCTAGCGGTGGTGTCGTCAAAGAAGTTGACCAACAGGGTGCTCAATTCCTTGAGCTGGTGGGGCTCAAACAGGCCGGTCGCGTCAGCTAGGGATATCAAATTGCTGGTGTCAGCGGCAACAGTGGGTCGAATCATTCAGAAACTCAGGGTTTTGCAAAAGTATAGGTAGCTGTTGTGGCCAAATTCTGCGTCCCATCAAGCTAACGCAGGGCAACGGTTTAGCTTCTAGGGAATAGTGACTTTAGCCACCTTGGTAAGGACGCATTTGCATACGTCACAGCCTTAAGCTGTAACGATTACAGCTCATACTACAAGATGCTACATGCGCTTGCTCAGAATAGCCTGAGTTTTGAGCAAACTCCTAAACTTGGGTCGCAGCGGTAGCGATCGCGATCGCCCAAGCCCTAGAGCAACTGCCTAAACAGCAGCGCCATTTGGCCCTTGATCTTTTCGGAGGTGGAGCGGTTCTGCCAATCGGTGTAGGTGATGCAGTAGCTGTTGGCCATGGCATCGATAAAAAACTGCTCGACTTGACGGGCCAACTCGGGGTAGGCACCTGAGATATTTAGCTCGTCGTTGTGAAAATAGCTGCGGGGGTCAAAGTTGGCGCTGCCGGTGCTAACCCAACCGTCATCCACCAGCACAAACTTGGCGTGCATCATGCTGGGCTGATACTCACAAATTTTGACGCCGGCTTCAAGCAGAGGGCCATACAGGCCGCGGCTGGCCATGTGCACCATTTTTTTGTCGGTAGCGGCTCCCATGGTGAGAATGCGAACATCTACGCCTTTTTTGCAGGCGCAGATTAGGGCTTGGGTAGTGTCATCGTCGGGCACCAGGTAGGGGCTGCCGATCCACAGTCGCTCTTTGGCCGCCAGAATGTGGAGCTGCATCAGCAGCCGCATGGAAGATTCGTTGAGGCTGGAGGTGTTGTCGGTAATGTAAAGCGGTGTAGACCCATGCTTTTGTACCGAACGTAGACCTTGCTTGAGGTCGATACATCCCCCAGCACAGGACCAGTTTTGCAAAAATTTGCCCTGGAGCAGGCTTACCACTTCGCCTTCGTAGGCTACTTCAAAGTCGAGCCAGGGGCCATCATCGTGGTCAAAGGCGACTCCATCCCAAAAGTCGGATACGCCGGCCCCACCAATAAATACCCGGCAGCCGTCGATAATCAGCAGTTTGCGGTGCGATCGCGAGTTGTATTCCAGCGGCGCGCGCCAGTCGAGGGGCCGAAAGAACTGAATTTCAACCCCGACATTTCTCAGCCGCCGCCAGTATTTTTCGGGCATTGCCTTGGTGCCCTGGTGGTCGAGCAGGAGTTGCACCGTCACCCCGGCCATGGCGCGATCGGCAACCACCTCGGCAAAGGCATCGGCCCGGCGGCCCGGCGTCATAAAGTAGGTTTCATATTGAATTAGCTTCTCGGCACCGGCCATGGCGGTATCGCGAGCGGCATAGACATCGTCTATCTCACTCCAAAAACCAACCAGGCGCCCGGTAGTGTCGGCGGAGTTGGCTAACCCTTCTAAACAAAGGGCAAAACACGGGTCATCTAAGCTGGGTACGTTATCGATTGTGCAGGTTGAGGCTTGGCGAAAGCTGCCCCTGAGATACCCATAGCTAACCACCACTAGCACCAGCAGCAACAGCCCAACCGCCAACCACCATAGCCACACAGGCGGAGGCTCTCCATCAGACTCTGAGGCTTCGGGCGAGATAGGCATCGCAATTGTTACCGTGACGACACTAAGCTCCCAGCATAGTCACTTGGCTGCGTCTAATATCTCTATCCAGAGGAACAGCCCTATGACCGTAGACACTTGAGCTGTAATTGCCTATGCTGCTCGCGATGACGGCAGCACCCGACTCAGCACAACGTAGGTTGCCAGGGCTGACACAATGCCGTTGATGGGCACAATGCCCCAGCCAATTTGGCCGGTGAGGTAGGCGATCGCAGAGGACCCCACGTAGGCGATTACCCCCGCCCAGTTAAACGCAGGCTGACGTTCATCCAGCGATGGAAACTGGCCTCGATGGTTGACCCAGTAGTCGGCCATAATAATGCCGCCGATGGGTGGAATGAATGTGCCCAGCAAGATTAAATACTGTACCAGCCCTTCGTAAATGCCGCCCCAAGCCATAAACAGCGCGAGCGTCGCGCCTCCCAACACAAACAGAGTGCGGCGGCTGGAGCGAAACATATTTGACCCGGCGATGGAGAAGGCGTAGATAGTATTGTCCTGGGTGGTCCACATGTTCAGCAGAAAGAGAATCAGACCGCCTACCACCAATCCCTGTTGGGCCATCACTTTGACGATGTCGGGCTCGCCGTAGACCTTGGCGCAAAACGCTCCCGAAAAAATTAACAGACCATTGCCCAAAAAGAACGCGATCAGCGTGGCCACAAAGCCGACCTTTCCATTTTTAGAAAATCGGCTCCAGTTGGTAGCCTGGGTGCCTCCTGACACGAACGTGCCAACAATGATGGTAATGGCCGCCCCTAGGGGTAGGGGATCTGCGATCGCCAACCCCTGCAATCCCGCAAACCCACCGACATCCCGCGAAGCCACCGACAGACTCATAGCCATTAGCAGCACCATGGCTGGCACCGCCACCCGGCTTAGCCAGTCCATCGCCGTATAGCCAAAATAGGCCGTAGAGCAAAAGGCGTAGGTAAAAAACAAAATCACTAGCCAGTTCCAAGACTCGGGCACTCCGGCCAGGCTGTTAAACAGCTGCGCCATCAGCGCCGATCCCCAGGCATACCAGCCAATCTGCGTGAAACCCAAAATAAAGTCGACCCAGCGCGAACCCACGTTGCCAAAGCTAAACCGCGCCATCAGCACCGTTGTTAGACCCGTCTCGCCTGCGATGTAGCCCAGTAGCGCTGCGTACAGTCCCAAGATGAGGTTGCCAATCACAATTAGGCTCACCAGGTCGGGCCAAAATCGAAATGAAGGACCAATTAACCCGCCAGCAAACAGAGTGCCAGAGTACAGCGTAAAGCCCACTAAAATGGCCGCCAGAGAAACAAATGACCGGCGAGCCGCCTGGGGAACCGGTTCAAGGGGATAGTCCTCGTTGACGCTGCCTTCGTGAACAAGGGAGGGTTCGGTGGTAGTAGACATGGGGGTAGAAAAGTGCCTTGGGCCGCATTGTAGAGACAGTCCAAAGGGCAAACAGTGTTTTGAAGAACATTCAGCCAGCTGTAATTGCTGACCGTCTGCTGGATGAGCAAAATTTGCAGAGAGCAGAAGCCGAAGAAGTGCCTTCTCAGTTCAGGTCAATCTCTAAGATTGTGAGATGTGATGCCTGACCAGCATGGTCTAAGGGGCTGGCGGTAAACCTGGGGTGCCCCCCTGGCCTGCCAAACGGGTTTTCATCGCCGCTAGCTCATTATCCACCGTAGTCGATCCGCCCTCAAGGGCAGCAAACTGGCGCTCTAAGGGGTCGCCGCTGAGTTCTTCGAGGGCTTCAGATTTAGCCTCTAGCTCCATCACTCGCTCCTCCATGCGCTCAAAGGCGGCGAGCGAGCCGCCCGTGCCTGTCTGACCCAGCATGTCTTGAATGCGCTGGGAAGCTTCGGCAGAGCGGGCGCGAGCGATATACAGGTCTTTTTTCGTGCGGGCGTCAGAGATTTTGGCCTCTAGCCGCCGCATGTTGTCCTTGAGACCGTTGACCACGTCGCGCTGCTGGTTGAGCTGGGCGTCCATAGCCTGGGCCGATTGCAGGTAGGTTTGGCGACGGGTGAGGGCCTGGCGGGCTAGGTCTTCTTCACCCTTTTGAATGGCTAGCTCGGCGCGGTTGTACCACTCCTGGGCGGTTGATTTGGCCTGGGAGCTCTGGCGCTCAGTGCGCTTTTGGGTGGCGATCGCCTGGGCTACCGCCTGGCGCAGCTGAATCAGATTGGCCTGCATATCGGCCATCGCCTGTTCCAAAACCTTTTCGGGGTCTTCGGCCTGGTTGACGGCGCTACCTAGATTCGCCCGCAGAACTCGCCATACCCGATCAAACAACCCCATCGAGTCTCTCCCACAACGGTGATTTGCTTCAGCATAACAGGCGGCTAGAGGGGTGGTGGGATGAGGAAGGTGAGGGAAAAAGTTTTGAGTGCTGAGTTTTGAATTTCGAGTTTTTGTGGCACACGAAGCAGTCAAAACTCAACGTTCAAAACCCAAAACTTATCTCTCCGTCTCCCCCACCTCTTCCTCCCTCTAGGGTGAAATTACCTGGGCTGGAATCCCTTGTCCCTGGAGCTCATTGACGAGATTTTGGGCCGATGACGGCTGAGAAAATGCACCCATCTGAATGCGGGTGCCGTTGGAGAAATTGCGTACGTAGGCATCACCCACCGCGCTGCGGGCTGACTCTAGCGACTGGGCGCCGTTGTAGTCGGTCACCACGTAGTAGCTAGGAGCTGTCGCCTGGGGTGGAGCCTGGGTAATGGGGGCCGGCGGTGCTACAGCAGGCGGGGCTATCGGGGCTGGGGGCGCTGCTGGGGCTCGGTTTGCGGCTAGGGGCCGTGGTGGCTGAGCACTGGCAGCAGGGGGCGCTACCCGAGCAGCAGGCGCGGTGGCTGGGGCCGGGGCCGATCGCGCCGGGGCAGCGGTTGCGACCGACCTAGGGCTGACTGCGGCTCTAGGAGCGCTGACTGCGGCTCTAGGAGCGGTCACAATTTCGGCGCGCAGCACCCCGCCACTACCCCCCGCAGGGGTAAGCACGCCCGGGCGAGGGCCTGTGGTTCTGGGCTCACCAGGGCGCTGGCCGCTGATAGGCAAGGGCTGCCCCCCGACCATAGTGGGTGAAGTAGTCCCTGGCGCGGCTGCAGCGGCGGGTGACTTGGGCGAATCGGCGGAGGGTAGAGTGCTGATGTTGTTCAGATCGAGGGAGGCAAACTCTTTTTCTGACAGATCTGGACCGAGGGGCTTGAAGCCTGATTCGGCCTGACTTTCTAGGCCGTCTAAGGCTACGGAGTCGGCATTACTATCCGCTGGGATGGGGTCGCCCTTAAGGCGGCGGGTGATGGCATTGTCAGTCAGGTGCTGTATGGCCTGAGGTGACGTGACCAGGTAGCCAAACCCAGCGCTGGTTACTAGCAGTAGCAGCAGAGCACCGACTCCTAGCGGGGTGGCTAGCTGGCGCCCAAAAGAGGGCACGTATGCTGGTTCGCGGTGCTGTTGGCCGGCGTTGGGCAGGCTGCCCAACAGCGCTTCAGTACTTTCTAGATAGTCTTCTGGGGACGGGCGATAGGTGGTTAGGGTGCCGCCGTGGCTCATGCGCACTTGGTTGACAGTGGCCTGCGGCGGGTACGCCTGCACGCTAGGTGTTGATGACTGCCCCAAAATCTCTTGCAGACGGGCGTTGGGGGGTGGGGGTGGAGCGGCGGCTGCCGCCGTTGCTGTCGCCGCTGTGGATTTGACAGTGATCAGGTCGATGGGCTTGCGCTGAGTCCGCAGCTGTAGGCGAGCCGGGGTGGGAGTAACCTGACCCGATCGCGCTTGTCGGTAGCGGTGCAGCTCGTCATCCAGGTTGAGGTTGAGACTTTCTACCGCCCGCTGCAGGCGAAGGTTCGACTCGCTGGCGGGGGCAAAAGTCTCGGGTCTGGTGGATAGACCAGAGGGCAATTGCGTCATGGTTCTCATCTCCCTGGATGTAGCGACGTAGCACTGATTAATACTACTGATTTCTCAAAAGTTGGCAACTAAAAATTGAGAAAAGCAAACTACGGGACTTCCTATGGCTCAAGAGCAAAGCCAGATTTAGCCGGTGGCAGTGCTTGTGGAGCTGTGAGTCAGAGTTGGGGTTCGGGATTTCTAAAGGTAATAGCCGGGTGCAGAGTGCAGAGAAATTTCTATGGGCGGAATTGCGGGGTTGCTGTGGGCTAGCGCATACTGCGTTGGCCTACTCTGGGTCAGTCTTTGGGTGCGTCATTTAGGATTGAACCTTTGGGTTGGGGTGGCTGTTGCCGGTATCGGGGCGATCGCGGCAGCGAGTTTGGCGGCACTGGTGCTGCCCCGTCGCTGGCGGCGAGGGCCGACGGCGGCTATGTGGCTGGGGGCGGGAGCGATCGCCCTTCTAGCTGCCCTCAACTACGGCCTGCGCTACCCAGTCCCTGGCTCTCTCGATATCAGTTCCCTGCTGAGTCAGGGCGAAGCGGCTGGAGCACAGCAGATCGTCTGGGGCGAGGTGCAAACCCTCCCTCGCCTGACCCGCAGTGGTCGAGGGCAGTTTTGGCTAGCCACCAACCAGGTGCGCCGGTTGGATGCCGAAAACAATCCCCTTGGTATCCCCAGTCTGGTTCGAGGCAAGCTCTACGTCACCGTGCCGGTGGAGCGAAGTGAGGGCCTGTTTCCAGGGCAGCGGGTGCAGATACAGGGCAATCTCTACGAACCGGCCCTGCCTAAAAATCCCAATGCGTTTAACTTTCGACGGTATTTAGCCAGCCAGCGCTGTTTTGCCGGGTTTGCGGGCGATCGCGTTCTGCCTGACCAGGGTCAGTCGCCTCCCCGGTGGGCACTGTGGCGGCTACGACAGCGCATTGCCCGCGCCCAAGCTGAGCGGCTGGGCAGTCCAGTTGGGCCTTTGGTTAGCGCCATGGCCCTGGGCCGTCAGGCGGTAAATGTGCCCTACGACATTCAAGACATGTTCATGCAAGCCGGAATGGCCCACGTCCTGGCGGCTAGCGGGTTTCAGGTGTCGCTGATCTTGGGGGTGGTGCTGGCGATTGTGGGCCATCGGGCGATCGCCTCCCGGCTGCCCTACCCAGTGACGACCAAGGTAATTGCTGGGGGAACAGCGCTGGTGGTGTTTGTGCTGCTGACCGGCGTACAGCCCAGCGTCATGCGGGCGGCGGTTATGGGGGCTGGGGTGCTAGCGGGCATTGCCCTAGAGCGCAGCATCAAACCTCTGGGCTGTCTGCTGCTGGCGGTCACCCTCCTGCTGTTGTTTAACCCAACGTGGATCGACGACATTGGCTTTCAGCTCAGCGTCATGGCCACCTTAGGGCTGATGGTGGCGGTGACGCCAATTACAGAAAAGCTGGAGTGGCTGCCGACTACGCTGGCGTCGGTGGCAGCGGTACCCCTGGCGGCCTACCTGTGGACCATTCCCCTCTCGTTGTTCTATTTCAACACCCTCACCACCTACAGCATCCTGTTGAATATTGTGACCACGCCCCTAGTCATGGTAATCAGCCTGGGAGGTATGGCCAGCGGGCTGGCGGCAGCGGCCTGGCCTTGGCTGGGGAGCCTGCTAGCCTGGCCCCTGTGGCTGCCAACCCAAATTCTCATTGCCCTGGTGAAGTGGGAGGTAGGTCTACCCGGCAGTGCCCTGGCCACTGGCCACATTTCGCTGGTGCAGATGGTTGGCCTCTATGGGCTTTTCTGGATTTGGGGTTGGGGTGCGGTGCGGCGGCGGGGATTGGTCGCCCTGCTAATTGTGGTGGTGGCTTTGGGACCGTTGCTCTACCGGGGGGCAACGCTTTCTCAAGTGACGGTGCTAGCGGCGGGCAATGACGCAGTGATGGTGGTGCAGGATGGGCGTTCCCCACTGGTAATCAACAGCGGCACCGCCGACACCGCCTTCTATACCGTGGTGCCCTTTCTGCGACAGGCGGGCATCAACCAGCTCACCAGCGCCATTCACGGCGATGATAGTGACAGCGACAACTGGCGCACCATTGCCGACAAAACTCCGATTCGCAATTTCTATGGAGCCAGTTCAGCTCTAGCAGAGGCTCCTGCAGTTAACCAGTTTCACCCGCTGACCGCAGGCCAGATGCAGCCGGTAAGCCGCCAGCGAGTGCAGTACTTGCAGGCTGGCGCTCGCGGGCTGCGGTTAGATCTGCTGAATCGGCAAAACTGGCTGTTGTTGCCCAAGCTATCCCCCGAGCAGCAAATGCCTTGGGTGGCGGCGCACCCTGGGCTGCAAAGCGAGGTGCTGTGGTGGCATGGGGAAGCCCTAACGGCAGAGGTAATTGCTGCCATTGGGGCGCAGGTGGCGATCGCCTCTGCTCCCCGCATCGATGAGGCTACTGAGCAACTGTTGCGCGATCGCGGCATTCAAGTTTTCTGCACTGAGCGCGACGGCGCCATCACCTGGAGCCCGCACCAGGGCTACCGAGCCTATCTGGCGACGCGACAGCATCCTACCGCCGCGCTGGAGTAGAGTTCTATCAGGCCAGCCGTCTCACAATATTGATCGCACTTACTGCACCAGCAAATTTAGCTGGTAGTTGATACGGCCGGTGCCGCCAGTCTGCTGCTGCACCACCGTATTGGGGCCATTGAAAGCGATCGCCACTGAGCCTGAGGGGGGCGAGTAGCTGCCCACAATGGTGACGCGGGTGATCGCCTCCCTCAGATAGGGGCTAACGTCGATAAATTCTGAGTTGGCACCTAGAGGTACCCGAGTGTGACCATCGATTTCAATATAGCCTTGGAGGGATGAACCCGTCGGTATGCTCACCGAGAGCAGATGGGGCTCATCTAAATTGGCGCGATCGAGGCTAATCGTGTTGGTTTGTCGTTGGTATGAATCCATAACATCCTTTGCGCTGGCCCTAGACAAGATGGCGCTGAGAGCCTGATGGGAGACCCCAAATGACTGATTACCGTTGGCCGAGGAAGGCCCCACCGCTGCGGTAACCGCCACTAAGATCAACAAGGAAACCCCAAGGGCTGATGGATGTTTCATAACAATGACATCTCCAGGAAAAGGGGAAAGCCGTACTAGAGCTAGCCCTAGCAGCGGGTTCTCGGCCAGGGTAGCACGGCCAGAAACAGGCGAAACAGCTTTCAAAAACCAGCGCTTGCGCCCTGACCAAGCCAGGCTAGATAGACACCGTCTCTGGCCCACAGGTTCCCTTTCCTAGACAGTTACTACTGCCGCAGGCGTTCGGCGGGGGTATACACATCGACCTGCACATTCACAGGCACCGCCACTTTAGGGATATAAACTCTCTGTCCGTCCCGCTCTGAGCCTCGCAGAGGACCCACAGTCTGTAGCGCTATTTCACGGATTTGGTATTAACGAAATCGTTTTGCCAGCTGAGCCATGGGCTGAAATAAAGCAGCGGGTATTGCCAAAGCCATCAGCGACGAGAGCTGAAAATTGCCGCGAGCAACACAGGTTAGCAAAGCACGACGATGGTGACGAATTTCCTTCGCTTGATTACTCCACTTACTGCCTAACAGCAGCAGTTCATGAGCTCGGTATTCCAACCCGTTTTGGCGATAGACCTCAAAGTGCTTTTGAGCAACGCGATACCACGACGTGGGGTTGACCTTGCGGCTGTTGCTGCCTAAGTATTTACGCCAGATGTAAATCACCTCTGGGGTGCTGTAATAACCACAGGGTAAGGCCATGGCCCGTACCCAAAACTCTAGGTCGTGCAGGTCTTCGGCACCCAGCTCTGGGTCGCTGTGACCCACCGCCTCCCACAGCGACTTGCGTAGCGGAGCAGTGCCAATCAGCGTCCAGTTGGTGCTGAGCGAAAATCGTCTGGCCCGTAGCAGAGAGTTCAGCGAAATCGGTGCTGCTTTGACCACGCGGGTGTCGCCAGGGTGTCGCTGACACAGGTAGCTGCCGTAAATAAACCCGGCATCGGGATAATCTAAAAACGCCTGCTGAATGTGACTTAGAGCGTCGGGGGGCAGCAGGTCATCGGCATCAAGGGGCACCAACACCTCTCCTTGGGCGGCGGCGAATCCAGCGTTGCGCGCCACTGAGGGGCCGCCGTTGACGGTCTGCCACACCAGGGTAACATCGGACTCAGTCTCGAACTGGCGACAGATCTGGTTGGTGCGATCGCTTGGTGAAGCATCATTGACAATCACAATCTCCAGAGGCGGCTGAGTCTGCTGGCGCACGCTCTCCACCGCCTCCAGCAGCAGGTCGCCTTCGCGGTAGCAGGTGATAACAACACTCAGGGTGGGTGAATTAGCCATTGCTCGTGCCTCAGATGGGCTGATTGGAGGAAACTTGTCCCGGCCGAAAGAGTCGCTGGCGGGTGGCAACGGGTAGTAGCCGTAGCAGGGTAATGGGGAGAATAGAGAGATATTTTTTGAGGAACATCACCACACCCCAGGGGCCGTAGGCTAACCAGTTGAGCCGCCACCACACCCGCCAGCTCAACCCTGAGTAAGGGTTAAAGGCCAGCCGCACTAGCTGCCAAGGGTCGCCGGGGGCCATTAGCCAGTCGGCGGGGCAGAGCCGTGCCTCGGCGGCCTGATTAAAGACTTGGTAGTGACTATCGATAAACAGCTGAAATCCGGCCTTTTGGGCGCGCAGCAGGTATAGCGAGTCACCGCCGTAATGGGGGCTAGCCGCCTCATCGGGATAGCCCACTGCCTCTACCACCGCTCTGGGCAAACAGACCAGATTGCCGCTAAGCAGATCGCAGGGTAGGGTTTGGCCGGGGGACAACGTCAAAAAGCGGTAGCCCTGCCAGGTCTTGCGTTTGCCGCCAAAGGAAAGGCGATCGCGGTCATTCTGCTCAAACCCTTGGGCACCAACAATAGCTTTGGGATGGTTATGGCAAAACTGCACAAACCCATCCAGGGCGTTGGGGGCCAAGCGGCAATCGTCGTTGAGCCAGACTAAATACTGTGCTCCCTGGGCGATCGCATACTCCATCCCCAAGCAGATTGCCCCCGTCCACCATAGGTGACCGTCGCCCGCCAGCACTGTCACGCTAGGGAAACTGGCTTGAATGGCCGCTCTGGTGCCGTCGGTAGAGCCGTCGTCGATTACCACTACCCTATGGCGGGTCAGGTCACCGTTGCGATCAAGATCCTGCAAACAGCCTAGAGTAGTTGCCCTACGGTTGTGCACCGGAATTAAAATATAGGCCTTATTATCCATAAGAAAACTAGGTATTGCTAGGGTGGCTAGTGCTGTTGGGCCAGCAGTAGCGAATGCTCTCAAACTCATCCAAAAGCGCGATTAGCCGCCTCGCATAGTCTTGGGGTTGCCAGCTTTTCGCCCTCGTCAAGCCCTTTTGAATCAGGTCGTGGCGCAGGGCTTCGTCTTCGCAAACAGATTTCATCGCCCATGCCATTTGGGCCGCATCGCGCTGATCGACCAGCAGAGCCGCATCGCCCAACTGTTCTGCCGCCCCTGGTACTTGGGATGCAATCACCGGACAGCCTAGGGAAAAAGCCTCCAGCGGTGGCAGATTATCTGGCCCAAAATGGGTGGGAAACACCAGCGCCAGGGCGTGCTTGTAGAGGTTAGCCAGGTCTTCCTTTGAGACAAACCCTAGGATGTGAACCTTGGCAACGAGATCTAAATCGTGAATTAGCTGCTTGACATAGCTCGCGTTGCCCTTGTCTGAGCCGGTCAACACCAGGGCAACATCTTTGTGCTCGCTAACCAAGATTTTGAATGCCTTGAGCAGATTGTAGTGATTTTTGTGGGGCCAAAACTGGGCTGGATAGAAGAAGTATTGACTGGGTAGACGGTGCTGGGCTAGGAATTCTTCTTTTGTGGAGGCGTGATTGGCAATGGCATCCCCTAACCTCGGCGTTGGAAATGGAATCACCTGAATGCGCTCCAGTGCAATTTGATAAAAGCGCTCGGTCTCAACCTTGCCTCGCTCGGTGCCGGTGACTACATAAGTCGCCCGAGGCAGGTTCGCTCGGTAGAACCGCTCGCGCTTGCCCCACTCGCGCCCTTGGTTCACTTCAGGGAAGTAGGGCTGAAGGCGGTGCTGTAAATCCCATAAAGTGAGGGCATAAGGAATCTGTCTAGGGCACTGAATCAGCGCGGCGGGGGCCAGCACCCAGGCGAAGTCAAAGCGGTTTTTCAGAATAAAGCGTCTCACAAAGGCGGCCTGAACTTTATCAGCTTGGTTGGCCAGCTTGGGACTGCCGCTGGCGTGGGCCAGACCCATCCCCTGCCGCAGCACCGTAGGAACAGCGCCCGCCATCAACTGGCTGGGCGGGTGAAGGATGGTGAGATTGGGGTGTGGTGTCTCCTGCCCGTCGCCTTTGGCTCCGCTAAAAATCGTGACCTGATGGCGTATTTCCGGGGCTAGGTCGATCAGCGCTGCCACAATTTCTGACTCAAAGGTGTAACCACCCCCAGCTGACGGAAACGCGGCAGAAACTGGGATAGCGACCTTCATAACTTCATAGCGACAAAGTAGACGCCCCAGGTGTCTAGACCGGCGGGGCGATCGGTCATCCATTCGCCACAGGTCACCAGATCCATCCCCGCCTGGTGAAGCAGCAGCTCCAGCTCGGGCTTAAACAGATAGCGCATGCGGTGCAGCTCGCGCAGCTCTTGCCAGGTGTCGGTGCCCAACTGCTGTAGTAGAACGTGATAGTTCACATCCACCACGTTGTCATTGGGGTGTAGCACCGGCTCGGCTATGCGAGTGATGGCCAAGTTTTGATTTTGCAGGCGCTTGATCCGCACCTGGGGCTGGTCGTGCAGCACCGCAGGCCCGTACCATACGTCAAAAACAAACACGCCCCCCGGCTTGAGGTGCTGGGTTACGGTGGCAAAGGCCGCCGCCAAATCGGCGTTGCTGGTCTGGTAGCTAATTACGTGAAACAACGACAGCACGCAGTCAAAGGTTTGCTCTAGCCTCACCTCCCGCAGATCGCCCTGAAGGAATTTGAGCTGCTGGGCGATCTCGCTAGCCTGCTCGGCCTGCCGTTCACCACAGCGGGCCAGCATCTCTTCACTGCGCTCGACCCCGGTGACGTGATAACCCCATTCAGCTAGACATTCGGCATGGCGACCGGTGC
This sequence comes from Leptolyngbya subtilissima AS-A7, assembly GCF_039962255.1. Lineage (NCBI taxonomy): Bacteria > Bacillati > Cyanobacteriota > Cyanophyceae > Leptolyngbyales > Leptolyngbyaceae > Leptolyngbya > Leptolyngbya subtilissima. The sequence continues at coordinate 28,998 of NZ_JAMPKY010000010.1, forward strand.
CGCTGCCCAGCTCTAGCAGATGCTGAGCCGCAGGGGCGTGGGTTTTGAGCAGTTGGTGAATAAAGTCGGCCTCTTGGGCGTAGTCTTTGTCCTGGTACAGCAGGTCGTAGTATTGAGCATAGGCATTAAATACACTCACGCCATCACCTCCCGCACAGCGGTAATTACTTGATCAATCTGTCCGTCAGTGAGGGCTAGGCCGCTGGGCAGGTAGAAGCCGCGCCGGGCGATGCGCTCGGCCACGGGGTGCTTTTCGCCCTCAAACAGCCCCATTTTACGGAACACGGGCTGCTCGTGCATGGGCCAGAAAAAGGGCCGCGTGCCAACGCCCTTGGCCTTGAGGCGCTGCATGGCCTCGATCGCATCGAAGGGCACTCCGTCGTCGAGCACCAGGCCGTAGACCCAGTAGACATTCTCGGCGTAGTTGGTGGCAGCCAGCGGCAGTTGCAGCCCCTGCACACTGGACAAACCCTCGGTGTAGCGCTGCCCGATCGCGCGTTTGCGGGCGATGAAGCCGTCGAGCTGCTCTAATTGAGCCACTCCTAGAGCCGCTTGCAGGTTGCCTAGGCGAAAGTTCCAGCCCAGCTCTTCGTGGACAAAGCGCTGCTGGGGCTGAAAACAGAGGTTGCGCAGAGAGCGGCAGCGTTCCGCCAGCTCCACATCGTCGGTGAGCACCATGCCGCCTTCGCCCGTGGTGATGTGCTTGTTGGCGTAAAAGCTAAAGGTGCTGATGTTACCAAAGCTGCCACAGGGCTGCCCCCGGTAGGTCTGACCGTGCATCTCGGCGGCGTCTTCGATGATGGCTAGGTGGTGGCGCTGGGCGATCGCTAACAGCGGCTCCATATCCACGGGCAGCCCGTAGATGTGCACCACCATAATCGCTCGGGTACGGGGCGTAATGCAGGCCTCGAGCTGACCCACGTCCATATTCCAGGTAATGGGGTCGGCATCGACAACGACGGGCTTGGCTCCGGCACGGACGATCGCCGCCGCGCAAGAAATAATCGTAAACGTGGGCAAGATCACCTCATCCCCGGGCCCTAGTCCTAGGGCAGCTACCGCCACATCGAGGGCGGCAGAGCCGTTGGCCACGGCCACGCCGTGCTGGCGACCTACCCGCTGGGCAAACTCGGCCTCAAAGCGATCGACAAAGGGGCCTTCCGACGAAATCCAGCCCGTCTCTAGGCATTCCAGCAGATACTTTTTTTCATTGCCATTGAGGGCGGGCTCGTTGACAGGAATAAACGCCATGGTGTTGCCTAGCCTGCAATAGTGGCCTGGCTAGACGATATCCCAGAGAAGCGGGTTTTGTCCTGATCGCCCATGTAGGGGCCTTGCTTGACCTCGACCATCTCTAGGTCTTCCAGCACTTCAAAGCCGTGGCCGCCCGTTACTAGCAAGATTACGTCGCCGCCTTCCAGCACGCGGCTCTCCAGGTACTCCTGCTCTTGGCTATAGAAATCAACCCGCAGCTTGCCCTTTTTGATAAACAGCACTTCCTGGGTATGAAACACGTCGCGGTGCACGGGGTTGTGGACGTGGGCCGGAATGGTTTTGCCGGCGTCGTACTTCATGTAGGCGAGCTGCTGCGATAGCTCGTTGGGGGTAAAAAAGTGAATGCCCGGCTCCGCAAAGCGGTGGGAGAGAATCAGCGCCAGCATTTCGCTATTGTGAACAATTTGCTGAACGGGGGAGAGCTGGGCGGCAGTGACGGTGGAGGAGGATGGCATGGGGGCAGCGCCTTTGGGTAAAGGATAGAAGGAGCAGCGCCTGCGGAAGAACAAGGCGGCCTGCTGCTTTTAGTCTGCCCAGGATGGCTGCGATCGCGTAGCCTGTTTAACTAAATCAACAGATGGGGCTACCCCTCGACCCAAGGCGACTTTTCGACAGGACTTGGGCGCACTTGCTACTGAACGCCTCGGCTGAGGGGTGCAACAACAATATTGGGCAGTTGATAATTCCAGTAATCCTCTTTTATGACCCACTCCAAAAGAGCTGGGTGCTGGGCTACTTGCTGTTGATGAAACGCAAACCCAGCGGTATAGGCAACCTTGCAGCGCTGCCGAATGGCTCTATACTCAACGCTGCCCTTGGCCAGACTGGTCAATTTTCCTTTGATCTTGCCGACGTAATAATTTAACCATTGGGCTTGGCCAATGGCGTTTGCTCCGGCATCCTGGCTGCGATGGCGATCGCGAATAGCCATGTACGAATCGCACACCCCCTGATAAAAGTAGCGTGACTCAAAGTACTCAGGCGTTAAGCGAGCGGCAGGCACCACGTGGTGCAGCAGGGCCAACGGTTCGTAAATAGCTTTGTAGCCCTTTTGGTTGGCCTGACGGGTTAGCCCCGTTTCGCCATCGCCTTGGAGGTGCTGCAACCGTTTGGGAATACAGTCAGGATGGAAGCCGCCCAGCTCGAACAATGTGCCCTTGCGAATTGAGAAGTTCAACCCCCAGACATAGTTGGCATCGATCGGGCGGCTTTGGTTGCCCAGGTCGAGTAGGCTTAGCTCGGTGCAGAGCTGCCCACCGGGACATTTTTGCCAAAAATACTGAAGCCAGGGGGGCGGTTCGCTCTCGTAGCGCGGTAGGTTTCGCCCGCCTACTAGATGCACAATCGCATCGGTGAAGGCACTTTGGATAGCCGCTAGCCAGCCCGGGTCAAGCTCTACATCATCATCTAAAAACGAGAGAATGTCGCCCTGGGCCTCCTGGGCACCCCGGTGCCGCCCCGACAGCAGCCCCGGCTCAGGCTCAAAAATGTAGCGCAGATGCGCCCAGGCCAGCTTATCCGCAAAGGCCTGGACAACTGCTTTGGTGTGGTCGGTAGAGCCATTGTCCACCACCAAAACCTCAAAGTCATTACTTGGAGCCTGCTGCCGAGTCATTGACTCAAGCGCCAGAGCTAGGCTGTCGGCACGGTTAAGGGTCGGAATGATGACCGAAATCATGGTCGAAGTTACCCGTAAAGCTTAAAAACACTCTTCAAAACTGATTGAATCTATCGTCTTCGCAAGTTGCTGTGCCCACCAAAGAAAATTACTGTTAGAGTATTGCCTCAAAACTCTTCTGAAAATTTGCAAATAGATTAGAAAACCGAAAACCGACACCAAAAAATAAAGTATTGCGTACAAAATACTCGAATAGCAAAGAATTACGAACGGTATTAGCGTAACGAACGCAGCCGTTGAAAAGAGAAAGGATCTAAAAGCCAATCGATACGAGGCTATGATAAATCTTGGTTCTTCTTTGCCTATGTTGAAATTAAAGATTCGAGAACCTTCCAGTTCTTTCAGCTCTTTTTTTATTTCTAATTCATAAGCTTGTAAGTTGTGGACAAAATGCCATGAATAAGACTGCTTAATTAAATTTGTGAATGCCACCAATCCTAAGATTGTAAGCAAGCTCAAAAAGCCTAGAAATAAGAATAGGCTAGACTCAAGCCTTAGAATTGCAGGTAGAATGATCTCCGAAATGGGTTTCCAAATAATTATGACTGCGCCTACCACACCTAGTGACTTAAAGTCTTCGTAGGTGCTTTTTATGAGATCTTCTGCTTTGTCATTTAATCTCACATACTCTCTGTAAAGTAGTTCTAGCCTTTGAGTAGGAGCTGTATCCATGATTAGCACCCTTGGAGCAGAGTGAAAGCTTACCTTGCAAATTATTCTGATCTGATAGGCTTTAATTTTTGATTTAGATAAATAAAATTTGATGCTAAGTGCTTAGAGTTTTAGCTTAGCATCAGACTGAAATCTGCTTCATTATAGGTGAACGTTTAGAGGGGCGATCGCTGCAAATACCAGATCTCATCATCACAGTTAGTGATCGCCTCAACCAGCTCAAAGCCTAGATTGCTAAAGGTTGTTTTAAGGGCCGCTACTTTTTCTGGCCCCAGCACCGCATAGTGCACCTCAACAATGAGCTTGCGTACGGTATTTAGGGTGGCCTGGGCAAACAGGTCATACTCCCCACCCTCAATGTCGACCACCAGCAGAGTGGGCTGATTTTTTTCCAGCTCTTGCTTAAAAGATTTGACTGGCACTTCGATCACCCGATCCACAATTTCAGTAGTGGGTTGTATTGGTGACGAACTCCAAAAGTCTGGGGTGACGTAAAACTTTTCGGTTTTGCTGGTGTCGTTGGTGTTGGCCACCATGGCGATCGCCACCGTTGGGCTAACCCCATTTTTAGCATGTAAGGTTTGAATAGCCTCTTTCAGCACCGGGTTGGCCTCGTAGGTAAACACCCGCTCAGAACCAACTTTTTTGGCGCAATAGCCCGACAAGAAGCCAATGCCACCGCCAATTTCCATCACTGTATCTTGCTTGTCCAGGTACTTTTTTAGCAGGCTGATCTCGCCAAACTCGTAGACGCCTGAATTAATGGTCTGCCGAATAATCGGCGAAATCATCTTGCTAGCAGGAATATCGACTCCTTCGAGCTGACGGATATTGCCGGTGAGTGCCTGGTTCAGCCGCGATTTTGTCGGTTGGGCTAACCGCCGCAGCTTTTTCACAGCGCCATGGGCTTTATTGATGGGCCACCGGGCCACATGGTTGGCCCAGGCCTGGTAGATAACCCGGCGCAGAGTGGCTTTGCTATCGGCTTGGCCGAGGCCTAATTTGCTCAGGCAGAGGGCACGAGCGCGATCGCTGATTGTCACTCCTGCATTTACATCCAGTTCAAACAAATTTTGAAATTCTAAAAAGTCGCGCTTCTCGCGATCGTCTGCCAGATTGTCAACGGTGTAGGTACCGGTTGGGCGGTTGTGGTCGTGGCCGTGGTTGTTGAAAACTGGCGGCATGCCGTGAATAAAGAATGGAATCCCCATCTCGACGGCGTAAAAGGTGTAAGACCCCACCATATTGCTAGTACAGTAGCGGTGCTGCCGCAGGATGGCATAAAAAGTGGTGGCGAAGTCAGGGTCAGCCATATGCCCAGTGGTCACCACCGTCATACTCCGCTTGATGAATGGGGTATGCCGCCCAGCCAGCAGATCTTTCCAATACAGGCACACTGTGACGGGTTGATACTCGGCGGGCAGGTTGAGCAAATCGTCGGCATACTTTTCCCAGTCGATTACCACGTCAATTAGGTGAGTGGAATGGACGGGAAAAGCGACGGTGCCTCTAGCATTTGGGTCTGATTTAATTTGGTTAAGGATGCGGCAGGCGACAAAGGGCGAACCGCTAACGTAGGCCTGCTTGCCAGTTTGCTTGACGTACTCATTCCGCTGGGCAGCACTGGTGAAAAAGATGGGCTGAGTAGCAAACAGATCGCAATTAGTCATGGCCTCGCTGATGCGAACCCCATGATCCATATGAATGTGCAGAGGAATGCCCTCGCGCAAGGCTAGATCACGCTTGAGCCATTTACCCAAGCCGTAGCACTGGTGCGCATCTGGGGCAGGGTATTTTTCCTCAAAAGTGTTGATGCGTTTGATCTGTTGCTCTAGGTCAGGGGGGTAGCCCATAGGTTTAAAACCGCTGGTTTATAAAATCAAATCCCAGGTGACGGGGGTGCCTGCTGGAGTGGCTTTTTTGACGGGTTTGCCAATCAAATCATCAAAATATTTGGGTGCCAAACCAAACCCGGGCCGAATGATGCGCAGGTTATTGGCGGTGAATACCTCACCTGCCTCCATAGGTTGCCCCACATACAGACTGCGCCTAAATCTTACCGATTTTTCTTCATCTTTCGTGGCCCCATAGCTGACCTGGCCCAACGACTGCCAGGCCCGCTCAGTCTCGACGACTAGCTGGTGCAGTTCGTCCGGCTCCATGGAAAAGGCCGAGTCTACCCCACCATCGGCTCGGCTAAGGGTGAAGTGCTTTTCGATCAGGGTGGCCCCCAAGGCAACGCTGGCAACGGCAACGCCAATGCCCATAGTGTGATCTGACAGACCTACCTGCACATCAAACAGCTGGCGCAGGTGGGGAATAGTCATAATGTTGGCGTTGGCAGGACTGGCCGGGTAGGTGCTAGTGCATTTAAGCAAGATCAAGTCTTGGCATCCGGCAGCACGAGCTGTGCGCACAGCTTCGTCCAGTTCGGCAATGGTTGCCATCCCGGTAGAGATAATCATAGGTTTGCCGGTGCTGGCCACTTTGCGAATCAGCGGCAGGTCGGTATTTTCAAACGAGGCTATTTTGTAGCAGGGGACATCGAGAGTTTCAAGAAAATCGACGGCGGTGGCATCGAAAGGGCTGCTAAAGCCGACTAGGCCAAGCTCTTTGCAGCGATCGAAGATGGGCTGGTGCCATTCCCAAGGGGTATGAGCCTGTTGATATAAACTGTAAAGTGAATTCCCTTGCCAAAGACTATTAGGGTCTTTAATAAAGAACTCACCCTCTTTGATATCGAGAGTCATAGTATCAGCAGTGTAGGTTTGGATCTTCAAACCATGTGCCCCTGCCTTGGCTGCCGCATCCACAATTTCTAGCGCCCGAGCCAAAGACTGATTATGGTTGCCAGACATTTCAGCAATTACAAATGGCTGAGCAGTATCACCTAATTCATAATTGCAAATATTTATGGTCTTCATGGGTTTACCAAATTAAAAATAGTGATTTTGTTTTATTAAATGAATTGCACTTAGCTTGCTATTGCTAGTCTCTGAAAACGGCTTGTCAGTTTGCTTAAATCCTGCCTTTAGAAAGGCTTTAATAGATGCCAAGTTATCTTGCTTAACATATGCATTTAACTGATGCAGTTTTGAATTTTTCAGCATCTTTGAGGAAGATTTTTCAATGATTGAACTGGCGTAACCCATCCCTCTATATTGACTAGCGATGTTAATTGAGACCACGGCTTCATTTTTGGCATCAACTTCATACCGAATTAAACCAATAGGTTGATCTCTATTATTTAGAGCGATATATATTGTACAATTCTCAGATTTAATCTTGGCATTAAACCATTGAATATGCTGGTGCCAAGAAATAAGTTCTGACGAGAATGAAGAAGCTCTAGTTACTGGATCATTAGCCCAATGCCAAAGCAGTAAGCAATCCTCTTCATTTACAGGTCTGAGCCTGATAAGACTCTCCTGTATAACCATCGCTAATCGCTCAGAGCCATATCCATCTACTAAGTTGCTGAATTTTTTCGATAGGCTCGAACGTAACTCCTGCTGCTTAAGGTATTTCTCTAAGCAATGAGCGAAAGAATTTATCTCAAAAGCTTCATGAGAGCTAATGCTAACAACGACATCTAAGCTAGAGAGAGTTTTCACGATTGCAGTCTGGTTCTCGACCAATGTGATCACCATGCTTGGCAATCCCATAAAGGCAGTTTCCCAGCAGGTGCTTCCGCCTGCTGTAATTGCCAAATCAGCCCAAGCCATAAGTTCAGGCATGTTGGTCACGTTTTGCTTCAGGGTAATGCTTTTCTCCCAACCTTTTACTGCTTGGGCTAACTCACTACAATGGGGGTTGCTAGCTCCGGCTACTACAACTGCCTCTAGCCCCGCAATCTTAGCCTCTTGCAACGCCTGAATTACGGCCAAAGTAATGTTGTTGGGGTCAGATCCACCCAGAGTAACCAGCACCTTTGATGCTATGGGACTAATTTGCCGTTTCCAACTGCGCCAGGGCCAAAACTCCTCTCTCAGCAATGCATAGCGAGTGCCCAGCAACAACTTAGTATAAGATTCTCGGCTAGCGTAAATTTCTTCCTCAGCAGTAATATTTTGATTGAGGACTATGTCAGCCCAATAGTGCGTTGCGTGGCCATAATCATCCAGCACTAAAAGTTTTGTCCCTACATCCTTAAGCCATTTTTGGTACTCTGCACCAAAGTGGTAGCCGTCAACGACAACCCAATCAGCCTGCAAATCTTTTGCTAGAGCAATGGTGTTTTGGGCATCGGCCTCGCTGGCCCATGGCACAGACCCATAGCTCACCCCAACTCCTTCACTAGTTAGCCGCTGCGTTAGGGTAGCCCCTTCACACCCCATCAAAAAATGAGCTTGCCCCCCCTCAGCAAGGCAGGCTTGAGCCAAGGCTAGGCATCGCATTACGTGACCTGTTCCTATTTGTGTAGATGCATCAGCTCGAAACAAAACCTGCATAGCTACATTCCGTACAGCTTTTGCTCAATGTGGCCATTAATTGCTGACCAGTCGGGGTGGCTTTCGATCACCCGCAGACAGTCTTGCAAATTGAATTTAGGCGAGAGGGGGTAAAGTTCCTCTAGCATGCGCTTGATCAGCTCAAAATCTTCTGGGGTATCCACTGTCCAGCGATGGTGGCTGAGGTCTTCGGAATAGATAACATGGCCGAGAGAATAGCGCTTTGGATGGTTGTAGATAAATGGCGTCACATGTTCTCGCTCCGGTGGTTCGGTGGTTTCTCGATAGGCTTGCTCTAAGGCCCAAGTCGGCAAAACCTCGATATCCATGCCCCGTGGGTAGGTGCGCTTGAGCGCGTTAGAGACATAGTCGTAGCGATCGCACTCGGCCGCATAAACCTGTATGACCTCATCAATAACCTCTGGATCAATTAGCGGGCAGTCTGAGGTCACACGCACCACAATATCTGATTGGGCGGCCTGAGCTGCCCCGTAGTAGCGCGACAAAACATCCTGCTCAGAGCCTCTAAAATAATCAACTTCTAAGGCCTTACACAGCTCAACAATTGGGTTGTCAGAATCGTTTTCAGTGGTGGCAATCACAATGCTGTCGGCGGTTTTTACCCGCTTGAGCCGCTCAATTTGATAAGCTAGCAGTGGTTTATCCAGCACGGGTTTAAGCACCTTACCGGGTAAACGAGTTGAGGTCATGCGGGCCTGCACAATAATAGCTGTCGTCATGTCAGGCACGCCCGTAAACAATCGACAATATAATCTTGCTCGTCCAAGCTCATTTCGTAGTGCAGCGGCAGACTTATAGCTTCGCGGTAATATTGCTCTGCTTCTGGAAAGTCGCCGGGCCGAAAACCAAGGGTTTGATAGTAGGGCTGGGTATGCACAGGAATATAGTGCAGGTTTACCCCAATACCCTTGTCCCGCAGGGTTTCAAACACCTGCCGATGGCTCAGCTGAAGGGTATTTAGCATGAGCCGAATCACAAACAGGTGCCAACTGGAGGCCGTCTCAGGGGGCTGAACAGGCAGCATGATCGGCAAACCTTGCAGGAGTTCGAAGTAGCGATCGGCCAGCATCTGACGACGCTGCACAAAGGCGGGCAGCCGCTGCATTTGGCTGGTTCCCAAAGCCGCTTGAATGTCGGTCATTCTGTAGTTAAATCCCAGCTCTAGCTGCTCGTAGTACCAGGGGCCGTGGCTTTCGCCCTGCATTTGCTCAGGCTCTCGGGTAATACCGTGGCTGCGGAAGCGAATCAGCTTTTCGTAAAGAGCTTTTTGGTTAGTCAGCACCATGCCGCCCTCCCCAGTAGTGACAATTTTGACCGGGTGAAAGCTGAACACTGCCATGTCGGAAAACTGGCAGCAGCCCACAGGCCTACCCCGATACTGCCCGCCAATAGCGTGGGAAGCATCTTCGATCACGGTAAAGTCGTACTGTTGGGCGAGGGAAGAGATCGCCTCCATATCGCAAGACTGCCCCGCAAAATGCACGGGCACGACCACCTTAGGTAGGGTGCCGTCTTGTTGCACCCAGCTCAATTTTTGCTGTAGTAGGGCAATGTCGAGATTATAAGTCTTAGGATCAATGTCTACAAAATCGACTGTGGCTCCGCAGTACAAACCACAGTTGGCCGAGGCTACAAAGGTATTGGGTGAAGTCCAAAGCGTATCTCTAGAGCCGAGTTCTGCAGCCAAGCAGGCAATGTGGAGCGCCGCAGTGGCGCTGGAGACGGCTACGGCATAGCTAACGCCGCAGTAATCAGCTACGGCCTGCTCAAATTGGGCGATCGCAGGCCCTTGGGTTAACCAGTCAGACTTCAGCACTGCAACCACGGCATCAATGTCCTGCTGGCTAATGCTCTGCCGACCATAGGGGATAAAAGGTGTCATCAGCTAAGCAGAAAAGTGAGGATCAATATGCAGTTTGATGAGGCTTTGCAGCTCCTCAACGCTGAGAAACTTTTCGTTTTGTCCCGAGTTGTAGCTAAACCCTGGTTCTACAGGTTTAGCATTCATCTTCTTGCAGTACTCTTCGATGGAGTACGCCCCCTGAATTGGCAAAATAGCGTAGTAATGGCCGAGGTCTACGGTGGTAAAAGAGTCTGAGGTTGTAATCATCTCTTCGTGAATTTTTTCACCAGGTCTAACGCCTACAACTGGGTACTCGCAGTCAGGGCCAATGGCCTTGGCTACGTCAGTGATCAAATAAGACGGAATGCGCGGCACAAAAACTTCTCCTCCCCAAGCGTGTTTAATCGCCCAAAGCACCATATCAACTCCCTCTTCAAGGGAAATATTAAACCGAGTCATGGCGGGGTCTGTGATAGGCAAAATACCTTCCTTGCGCTTGCCTAGAAAAAACGGTATTACCGACCCGCGAGAGCCCATTACATTGCCGTAGCGGACAACGGAAAAGCTGAGTTTGCGAATACCCTTAATGTTATTAGCGGCGATGAATAGTTTGTCTGAGCAAAGCTTAGTAGCTCCGTAAAGATTGATTGGGGCTGCTGCTTTGTCGGTAGAAAGAGCAATGACCTTCTTAACACCGGTACTCAGGGATGCCTCGATCACATTTTCAGCACCTAAGACATTTGTTCTGATACATTCTATCGGGTTATATTCAGCGGTGGGCACCTGTTTTAAGGCTGCCGCATGGATGACAATGTCAATCCGTTCAAAGGCACGAATTAGTCGCTGCTGATCTCTTACATCACCAATGAAATATCGAATGCCTGGATATTTTGACTGAGGAAATATCTGTGCCATCTCAAACTGCTTGAGTTCGTCTCTAGAGTAGATGACGAGTCGTTTGATATTAGGAAATTTTTCGAGGATAGTGCCAACAAACTTTTTCCCAAAGGAACCGGTGCCGCCGGTTACCAAAATAGATGTATCTTCAGTAATTTTCATGGGTAGATGGTTTCGATACGTAGCGATCTTTTGTTACAGCTCGGTTTGAGCAAGAACGGTCTTGTCTAAATTGTCGCCTTGAAAAGCTTGCCACCGGCTAGGTGTATAAACTTGCGTGTTGGTGGAATACCGCTCGAAATAAGCGTAGCGATTGGTAATTTGCGACTCTTGAACGGCAAATCCTGTTGCCTCATGGACGGCATCGTCGTAGGATTCTCCTTGCTTTTTGACCCAGACATTAATCAAGTATTCTCCTGGAAACAAATGAATGGAGGGTACAGAAGCCTCAATCGTATATGGACCTGAAGTAGTCACATTCAGATCATCTTCCCAGTTAGAAACTAAGTAGTGCAGCCTAACGCCGTGCAGATTGCAGATAGCAATGCCAATCTCATAGCTGTCGCTTGGCATCTTAAAGTCGATCTCAAGTCTAAAGTTGACCGGTTGCCCCATTTGGAGCGTGGTGACACAGTTGCCGTCACCATCTAGAAGACTGAGGCTTTTTAGGGTTGCATACTGCCTTGGGCCGTACCGCTCTTTTGAGCGGGTTGAGAGGTCAACGTATGCTGAGGCAACTAGATTGGTCTCAGAGACGTACTTAGCGATCGCAGTACGAGCATCGCCCCGAAACGACACTTGCCCGTCGCTCAGCATCAGAGCCGTTTGACACAGAGATTCTACTGCAGTCATGTTGTGGCTCACAAAGAGAACGGTCCTACCCTCTTGCTTGGCCACATCACCCATTTTGCCTAAGCACTTTTTTTGAAAAGCGGCATCGCCTACTGCCAGCACTTCATCAACCACTAAAATCTCAGGTTCTAAATGGGCAGCTACGGCAAAGGCAAGCCGAACATACATGCCGCTGGAATAGCGCTTAACCGGCGTGTCTAAAAACCTAGAGACTTCTGCAAACTCTACGATTTCATCAAACCTGCGATTAATTTCTACCCGACTCATGCCCAAAATTGCGCCGTTTAGAAAAATATTCTCGCGCCCAGTTAGTTCAGGGTGAAACCCAGTGCCCACCTCTAACAAACTGGCCACCCGTCCCCGCAGGCGTACTCGCCCCGTCGTAGGTTCGGTAATGCGGCTAAGAATTTTGAGCAGTGTGGACTTGCCCGCCCCATTGCGGCCAATAATGCCGACAACTTCGCCCTGCTTTACCTCAAAAGAAACATCCTTCAGCGCCCAAAACTCGTCGTGTTGATGTTTGACACTGGGCTTGAGCGGATGGCGCAGGCGACGGCTAAAAGATTTGACTCTATCAGCAAGGACATCGCGTAAGGCTACATAGCGAGAGCTGCCCTGCTGCTGGCCAAGGACATACTTCTTGCCGAGGTTCTCGACTTGAATGACTGAGTCTGACATTAAGGGGCTGTGGAACGGGGGCAGTTCACCTAGCTGGCGCATCCGCCATTGTGCTCATTGTGCCCCTAGGCTTTATGAAAGTTGCATGAGTTTATATAACGTCAGCAAAGGTGCGATCCATGCGGCAGAAATACAATATTTCGATGACCAGCATCAGCAAAAAACTAGGCTAGTACAACGATACGTCACGACAAATGCTAACTCAGCGAAAGCTGTCGATTAGCCCCTACCAGAGGATTGAGGGAATATGGCGATCGCTAATGATGCTGGTGCTAAAGCCCACCGTGACATGGTAGAGGCTAAACCAAACTAAATAACGGCACCACGCAGCGAAAGCCGCTGTATTGCATAAGGTGAACTGTAAAACAGGCTCTTTACCCCGCTACTACAAAGTTCACTAGCTTGCCCGGCACCACGATCACCTTCTTGATCTCCTTGCCTTCAAGGTAGCGCTGGGCGACCTCAGATTCGCGGGCGTAGGTTTCTAGCGCCGCTTTGTCGGAGTCGGCGGGCACCTCTAGAGTGCCGCGCGTTTTGCCCATAATTTGGATGACCAGCGTGATCTCATCCACCACCAAGGCCGTGGGGTCAAACACAGGCCAGGGGGCGCGGTGGATCGAGTCGATGTTACCCAACTGGTGCCACAGTTCATCGGCCATGTGGGGCGCAAAGGGGGCCAGCAGCAGCACTAGCGCGCGCACACCCTCGGTATAGACAGGGGAATTCTTAGCAGCAGAATCCGTGAGGGCGTTGCTGAGCTTCATAAGCTCTGAAACGGCGGTGTTGAACTGGTAGTCGCCATCGATGTCTTCAGTGATCGCTTGAATGGCGGTGTGGATGGCGCGACGCAGGGTTTTCTCATCCTTGGAGAGATCGGCGGCTGTATCCCCGGAGGACGAACCACCGTTCGCCCCTACGCTGGCGAGGTATTCGGTGACTAGCCGCCAAACCCGGTTGAGAAAACGAAACTGACCTTCCACATCGGCGTCATCCCACTCCAGGTCTTTTTCGGGCGGGGCTTTGAAGAGAATAAACATGCGGGCGGTGTCGGCCCCGTACTTGGCCAGCACCGATTTGGGGTCTACGCCGTTGTACTTCGACTTCGACATTTTTTCGTAGAACACCTCCAGGGCGTCGCCCGTGTCAGGATCCACAGGGTTCGTAGGATCAGCGACGTTTTCTGGGGCGACGTATTTGCCGGTCTTAGGGTTTTTGTAGGTGGTGTTTTGCACCATGCCCTGGGTCAGCAGCCGCTCAAAGGGTTCATCACAGGAGAGCAGGCCGCGATCGCGCAGCACCTTGGTAATAAACCGCGAGTAAAGCAGGTGCAAAATAGCATGCTCAATGCCGCCCACGTACTGATCTACTGGCATCCAGCCGTTGGCCTGGGCTTGAGCAAAGACCTGCTCGGGGTTCTTGGCATCGGTGTAGCGCAAAAAGTACCAGGACGAGTCGATAAAAGTGTCCATGGTGTCGGTTTCGCGCCGGGCGGGGCGGTTGCAGGTGGGGCAGGGCACATTCACCCAGTCGCCTAACTGAGCCAGGGGCGAGGCTCCCCGCCCCGAAAATTCCACATCCTCGGGTAGGGTCACCGGCAGCTGCTCGTCGGGCACCGGCACAATGCCGCACTCGGGGCAGTGCACCACCGGAATCGGAACGCCCCAGTAGCGCTGGCGGGAAATCAGCCAGTCGCGCAGGCGGTAGTTGGCTTCGCCTTGGCCTTTGTCGTTAGATTCGAGCCAGTGAATGGCGGCTGGGACGCTTTCGGCTTCACCTTTGCCCGCTGGAATGTCATTGAGCGGCCCGGAGTTGATCATGACGCCTTCTCCGGCCCAAGCGGCGGTCATGGTGTTGCCGTCGAGAGATTCTCCCACCGGTTGCACCACGACCTTGACGGGCAGGCCAAACTTGCGGGCAAACTCAAAGTCGCGCTGGTCATGAGCGGGCACCGCCATAATCGCCCCGGTACCGTAGCCCATCAGCACATAGTCTGCGATCCAGATGGGAATTTTGACATCGTTGACGGGGTTCACGGCATAGCTGCCCGTCCACACGCCGGTTTTTTCGCGGTCTTCGGCGGTGCGATCGATCTCGCTTTTAGCGGCGGCGGCCTTGCGGTAGTCGTCTACGGCAGCAACGCGATCGGGCGCAGTTAGCTTCTCCACCAGTGGATGCTCGGGCGACAGCACCATAAAGGTCGCCCCCCACAGGGTATCGGGCCGGGTGGTGAATACGGGCAGGGCATCCCCCGCCTCGCTTTTGAAGACTACCCGTGCCCCGGTCGATTTACCAATCCAGTTGGCCTGCATGGTGCGCACCCGCTCAGGCCAGCCGGGCAGCTTATTCAGGTCTTGCAGCAGCTCTTCGGCGTAGTCGGTAATTTTGAGGAACCACTGGCGCAGCAGCTTTTTCTCGACGATCGCCCCCGATCGCCACGACTTCCCCTCGCTGTCTACCTGCTCGTTGGCCAGCACCGTCTGATCGATGGGGTCCCAGTTGACTGCCGCCTCTTTCTGATAGGCCAGCCCCATCTGCAGCATCTGAATAAAAATCCACTGGGTCCAGCGATAGTAGTCGGGGGCACAGGTAGCCACCTCGCGCTCCCAGTCGTAGGAAAGGCCCAGTTCTTGCAGCTGCGCCCTCATCTGGTCAATATTTTGGTAGGTCCACTTGGCTGGGTGAATGCCGCGATCGATCGCCGCATTCTCCGCTGGTAGACCAAAGGCATCCCAGCCCATGGGATGCAGCACCCGGTAGCCCTGCATGCGCCGCACCCGCGCCACCACATCGGTAATCGTGTAGTTGCGCACATGACCCATGTGCAGGTTCCCCGACGGGTACGGAAACATCGACAGCGCATAGAACTTAGGTTGATCGGGATTCTCGATCGCCCGATCTAGCCCTTGCTTGGCCCAAGCCTGCTGCCACTTCTTCTCGATGTCTGCGGGGATATATTTGGACTCCACGTCCTTGACTCCTAATGCTGCACTGGTGCGATGTTCCCCATCATAGCGATCAGTGGCGGCAGGGGGGAAAGTTGGCGCTGTGGAGTAATGGAGTAGGGGAGTGATGGAGTATGGAGGTGGGGAGTAATGGGAACACTATTACCCCATTACCCGATCACTCCATTACCCCTCCTACTCCTATCACTCCTTCACTTCTTCAGCAAAGCTCGATCGCCGCTTAAACTCAAACGGCCCCGCCAGCGACCCCCACAGGTGCTCGTGGGTTTCTGGGTCGCGGCCCCGGTCCCAGCTGACGAATTGGTCGGCGTCGATTTCAAATTCGCTATCTAAATAGGTAGTCTTGCCGTTGCGCTCAACCATGCAGGCTTTGCCGGGTTGAACCGCTCCCTTAAAGCTGTGGCCTGTCCAGTGGACAATCATGTCGCAGCCAGGGGTTTTTTCAAAATGGTCAGCAGTGAGTTTTGAGAGCTGATCGAGATCGCGAGAGGCTCCGTAGAAGGCTTCGGCATCCTTGAGGGTGTAGTTCTCAATCAAAATGTGATCGCCCTGGGGGATGAGCTTCATGCCTCGGGCGCGGTAGGGCTGCTGGATCATAAAGTCGTAGGCCTGCTCAATGTAAAACCCTAGGCCACCTAGGGTTTCGGTGGGCAGGGGGCGCATGCAGACACGGATGTGGGCAAATAGCGGCGGGTTTTCGAAGGCCTGCTGCTGGTTGCTAAAGTCTGCCGCCATCCAGCGGGCCAGGGTGTGAATGTCGGTGGCGTGGGTCATGGATGGGTTTAGAAATCATCGTGGTAAGGTTGACCCTAGTTTACAGGTTTGACGAGAGACCGTCAGAAAAGACCGCGATGAAAAAGCTCCACCTAGCGCTCTTATCTAGTGATATTGCTGCCTCCGTGGCGGATTATTCAGCTCGTTTGGGATGCAGTCCAGCACTAGTGATTGAGGGTACCTATGCCCTGTGGCGCACGGAGACGCTGAATCTTTCAATTCGCCATGCCCCCGAGATAGCGCCAGGACAGCTACGCCATCTGGGTTGGGAAGATGACGAAGCGCAGGCATTTACTGCCGAGGTGGATGTTAACGGCATTACCTGGGAGCGCTTCGCTGCCCGCCACCAGGCCGAGGAGATTCAAGCCCTATGGCCGGGAACAGATTATCGAGTCGAGGGCGGCAAGGAAACTAATGGACACCATGGAAACTGACTTGACTGCTGAAACCTACCACCTACATGTCGAACTGCTCGACAGTGACCCCTACATCTGGCGACAGGTCACTGTGCGGGGCGATGCCTCCTTGGCAGAACTCCACCGCGTGTTGGCAGCGGCGATGGGGTGGTCAGGAGAGGCTGACTACGTGTTTAAGGGACAGGGTAAGGTTTTGCAGGCTGGGGAAGAGCGATCGCTCTCTACCCTCATCACCCAGCCTGGCGAAGCGCTGATCTACAACTATGCCCCTGCCCAGGGCTGGCTGCATAAAGTTACGTTAGAGGCGATCGCCCCCGTCGACCATCCCCTTCCCCACTGCACTGCCGGAGAGCGGCAATGCCCGCCGGAGTTTTGCAACGGCGTGTGGGACTACGTTGACCTGATCGATCGCCTGGGCGATGGCGATGATCCTGAGGAAATCGATGCTCTCTGGCAAAAAGTCGGCTACGATTTCGACCCCGAACGGTTTGATTTGGCTGCTGCCAACCGGCGATTGCAGGCCCTAGCGGAGTAAGCGCACTGAATCCTGAATGTCTGCGGCTAGCTCATCGATCGCCTCAGTAGTCGTATTCCAGCCACACATCAACCGCGCCCCATCGCTGCCGATAAAGGTGTAGAACTTCCAGCCCCGACGGTAAAGTTCGTCGATAAGAGGCTGAGGCATTTGCACAAACACCCCGTTGGCCTGACGCGGAAACAGAAGCTTCACCTCGGGAATTTGCCGCAGCTGCTGCTCTAGATAAGCGGCCATGTGGTTGGCGTGGTCAGCGTTGCGCAGCCACGCGCCGGTTTCCAACAACCCCAGCCACGGGGCTGAGATAAACCGCATCTTCGAGCACAGCTGCCCAGCCTGTTTGCAACGGTAGGCAAAGTCTTCAGCCAAGCTACGGTCAAAAAAGAGAATCGCCTCGCCAATGCCCATGCCGTTTTTGGTGCCGCAGCAGCAGAGCACGTCAACGCCAGCCTTCCAGGTGAGCTCGGCCGGGGTTTTGCCAGAGGCCGCTAGGGCGTTAGCAAAGCGAGCCCCATCCATATGCACCTTCAGCCCGTGGTGGCGCGCTAGACCGCTGAGGGCCGCTAGCTCATCGGTGGTGTAAAGAGTGCCCACCTCTGTAGCCTGGGTCAGGCTAATTACCTTGGGTTTGGGGTAGTGAATATCGGTACGCTTGGTGATTAGCCGCTCCACGTCGGCGGGATCGAGCTTGCCGTTGTCGCCTTGGGCCAGCAGCAGCTTAGAGCCATTACTGGCGAATTCAGGGGCACCGCATTCGTCGGTTTCGACATGGGCTAACTCGTGGCAGATAACGCTGTGGTACGACTGGCACAGTGCCGCCAAGGTTAAGGAGTTGGCGGCCGTGCCGTTAAAGACAAAAAATACCTCGCAGTCAATTTCAAAGATATTGCGAAAGGCATCCGAAGCCTTTTGAGTCCATTCGTCGTCGCCGTAGGCGGGCACATCTCCCTGATTGGCCTGCAGCAAATAGTCCAAGGCTTCAGGACAGATGCCAGAGTAGTTGTCGCTGGCGAACTGGAGGGGGCGGGTAGTCGGCGGGGCGGTGAGCATGATGGCTTTGGGGTGGAAGTGTTTTGAGGATAGCGTGAGGGAGTCGGGGGGTGAGGCAGGGTATTCTGGGCTACAGCTTTTCTGAGGGATAGGGGTGGACGGCGCTAGGGAGTGGACCAGGAATGGCAGGAGGAGAAGGGGGATGCAGTAAGATTGGGGAGCTATGGAAGCATTGAACCGCAACAGAACTGGACATTGGGCTATGGCGCGTAGGTCTCGCTGGGTTTGGATAGTAGCAGCGGTGGCTGGGGCTTCGGTAGCCCTAGATGGAGGTTCTTTAGCTCCGTTGGGTGGGGCACCGGCCCAGGCCCAGGATGGTGGCACCATCACCCTGCGCTCAGACATTCAAGAAGCCAATGCAGCCACGGGCATCATCACCGCCCGGGGCAATGTGCAGATCGATTACCCAACCCGCGGCATTCAGGCTACGTCGGCCCAGGCTGACTATTTCAGCAATGAGGATCGCATTGTGCTCAGCGGCAATGTCGTCGTAACGCAGAAGGGCAACACGCTGCGGGCCGAGGTAGTCACTTACCTGATCGAAGAAGATCGCTTTGTGGCTACCCCTCGTCCCAACGATCAGGTTGAGGCGGTTTATATTCTGCCTGAGTCACCGCCGGCACCGACATCAAACAGCGGCGGGGCCGGCGATCGCCCTCCTGCCCCACGCCCTCCGGTGGTGCTAGATGTTAGCCCGGTTGAGGATGGAGCTCAGCCTTTGAATCCGGCTCAATAAAACGCTGTTTCCTAACTCTCAAAAGCTTTTTGGAAGTATCAGTTGCTACCAAAAAGCTGTATCTAGATTGGTGAGGGGTTTGGCCCACTTGACGTAAACAATCACAATGTTACGCTCGACAAGCTGTTTAGCGTTAGCTTCGATTACCAATTGCCTAATACCGTAAAGCTAAATTTGTTTCCTTAAACTTTATCAATTTCTTACGAATCAAGGATAGTTTGAGAAGCCTTTTCGCGCGATCGCAGGTTATTACCCCCGATTTAGCTAACATAAGTATGCACACACGCAGTAGAAGATTCGTATTGTAGCTCTGTCCAAATCGGTCAGATCGGTATTGATGTTCAAACTGGCTATGCTTTAAGTGTTCCCTGAATTATTAGAGACTGCTGCACGATTAACCAAGCTAAGTTGGTTCCTCCAGAATGAAACGCTGGTGAAATTGCGCAGGCCGAAAAAATTACTTGTGGTTTCTAGGCCGTTGAGTACGTGATATTGCGATATTAGCTTGATGCTAAATCTGTCTTTAGTGTCGGCTAGCTTGTGGTGACTTGACACTTTTTTAAACTAATGAAGTCTTATTGTTTTAGGGGCTTGTAGATGTCCCTAAAGACAGCTCTAGCGCTTTTTTGTAAGCGCTTAGAAGTTGTCTTTACTCCTAGGAATCGTCACGCATAGTATTTCTTTGAGCTAATCGATATGCTTACCCACTTTCCTTGCGTTCCATTTCTGTCGGAAGCTTCTGCCGTCAGGCTAATGCAACGCTCGCTCAACAAATTAAAGACTATTCTGCGGCTCTTTTGGGGCGATCCTAAGTTTTTAGTAATGAGCTGGCTAGCTCGTTTCATTGCAATTCGAGAGTGGGTTGCCCGTCGCGGTAGATATCTTCCCCCCGCGGTGCTCGATGCGACAGTGATTCACGCAACGGAGGGGGCCTGTCCTCTAATGAGCCCAGGCCAAGTGGCACAACTGATTCGCACCAACGGCTACTATGTTGGGTTTTCGCTACAGCCCAGCATTCTGCAGGGGTTGTTAACCTTTGCCAAGACGACGCCCTGTTATGCCAACCGCAATCCATCCCAACCGTTTTACATTCAGAACAAAGACAAAATAGTTAAAGACCTGGACACACCGCTGCTGGTGGCTGGCTATTTAGACAGCCATGAATCGTGCCAGGCCTATCAAAAAATTAAGCATGATCCTTACCTTTTAGCGATCGCTAGTCAGTACCTCAACCACCCAGCGGTGTACCTCCGAGGCGAGCTAGCGTGGGGGTTTCCGGCTCCTGCTACCCTAGACGACAAAATTAAAACAGCGCGGGTTTACCACTGTGACATCAATGACTTTAAAACGATCAAATTTTTCTTTTACCTCACTGAAGTGGGCGAGGACGAAGGCCCCCATGTCTATATGCAGGGCACTCACCGTACGAGAAAGTTTAGCCACCAGGGGCTGGGTCAGCGCTGCGCGGCGATCGATGACGAAACCCTGGTTCAAACCTATGGCCGCGATCGCGTTCAGGTGGTTACCGGTGCCGCTGGACTAGGCTTTGCAGGAGATCCCTACTGCCTACACAAGGGCACTGTACCCACCAAAAATCCTCGACTGCTGCTACAGCTAGAATTTGGCATTACCCCCTACCGCATCTGGTACTTTTAGGGTTTGTGATGTTTGCGCTCCTTAATTTTTTTATCCTCAGGAGCTTGGCCCATATTATTCTCAACTAACCTTTAGAATAGGGCGTTTGCTAACATCATTTTTGCCTGCAATTGTTAAGGCGTATCCGTTAGGAATAAATATAGAGATGTCGATCGCTCAACTTGACGCTGCTGAGCAGGAGCCTAGAAAAATAGCTTACCTGGTTAATCAGTACCCTAAGGTTAGCCATAGTTTTATTCGCCGTGAAATTGCTGCCCTTGAAACCCAAGGGCTAACGGTAGCTAGGTTTTCGATTCGCTCCTGTGCTGATGAGCTGGTAGACCCAGACGACGTCAAAGAGCTAGACAAAACTCAGATCGTGCTAGACCATCCCTGGTCTGAGCTACTATTCACTATCGCCCAGGTTGTGCTGCAGCGACCCATAGCGTTTGTAACTGCCCTCAGCTTGGCCTTTCAGCTCGGCTTTAAGGACGAGTCGGGGCCGCTGTATCACTTGGCATACCTGGCCGAAGCCTGTGTGCTGCTGGCTTGGTTTGAAGCTGCCAATATCGACCATGTGCACGCCCACTTTGGCACCAACTCGACGACCGTAGCCATGCTGTGCCATGTACTAGGCGGGCCACCCTACAGCTTTACGGTGCATGGCCCAGAAGAGTTTGACAAAGTGAGGGCGATTTCGCTAGCCGAAAAAATCAGGCGCGCTGCCTTTGTCGTCGCCATTAGTTCCTTTGGCAAGAGCCAACTGTACCGCTGGACAGCCCTGGAAGACTGGCCCAAAGTCCACGTCGTGCACTGCGGACTCGATCAAAACTTTCTAGCCCAAGAGTTTACACCTATTCCAGAGCAGCGCCACCTGGTCTGTGTGGGGCGACTCAGTGGGCAAAAGGGCCATTTGCTGCTGCTGGAGGCCGTCAAGCAGCTTGTCGATACAGGCTATCGATTTACCGTTGTGCTGGCGGGTGATGGCGAAATGCGATCGCAGGTCGAAGGGTTAATTACTGCCTACGGATTGCAAAACTGCGTTTCAATTACGGGGTGGGTTTCTAGTGAAGTTGTCAAAGCCCAGTTACTCAAAGCTCAGGCGCTGGTATTGCCCAGCTTTGCCGAAGGCTTGCCCGTCGTTATTATGGAGGCCTTGGCCCTAGGACGACCGGTCATTACTACCTCGATCGCTGGCATTCCTGAGCTGGTCGAAACTGGCGTCAACGGCTGGCTGGTCGTACCCGGATCGGTGGAGTCGCTGGTCGAGGCTATGCGCACTGCCCTTGATACCTCCCCAGCAGAGCTAGAAACGATGGGCAAATCAGGCATGGCAAAAGTCGCGCAGCGGCACAATGTCGACCTTGAGGCTGCCCATCTGGCCCAGCTTTTTGTTGAGAGTGGCCAAAGATAGGCAGGTTTTCTAAGTTTGTCTCCGGCCCTCAGTAGTTGTGTAGGGCTGGGCTCTCAAGGACGCCTTGGCAAAGCCCCCAGCCCAGCAATTTCGGCGAAGTGCCTTGAACTGGCTTGTCGGGGGTCGCTGCCTAGAGTAGGGAAGAGCTTTGATACAATTTATGCAGCTCAATCAACCTCTACTGGCCCAGGCGCGCCCTTGAAAATCGTACTTGACAACGTTCAAAAGACCTATGGCAAGCGTCAGGTGGTCAACCGGGTTAGCTTGTCAGTAGCCCAGGGCGAAATTGTTGGCCTGCTAGGGCCGAACGGCGCAGGCAAAACCACAACCTTTTATATGGCGACTGGCCTGGAGCGACCCGATGCAGGCAAGGTTTGCCTTGACCAGATCGATATTACTGACCTGCCTATGCATCAGCGAGCGAGGCTAGGCATTGGCTACTTGGCCCAGGAACCAAGCATTTTTCGCAACCTGTCGGTAGCCGACAACATTTTGTTGGTAATGCAGCAGACACGTGTCCCCCCAGAGGAGTATGGCGATCGCCTTCAAGATTTGCTCAAGGAATTTCGCCTGGAAAAAGTAGCTAACACCCTTGGCATTCAGGTGTCAGGGGGAGAACGGCGCCGTACAGAACTGGCCCGCTCTCTAGCCTCTGGCCCCGAAGGTCCCAGCTTTCTGTTCTTGGATGAACCCTTCGCTGGGGTTGACCCCATTGCTGTCAACGAGATTCAGGAGATTGTGGCTAAACTGCGCGATCGCGACATGGGTATCCTTATCACTGATCACAATGTGCGCGAGACCCTGCGCATTATCGATCGCGCCTACATCATGAGCGACGGGCAAATTCTCGCCTCGGGCAACGCTGACGATCTCTCCAACAATCCCCTGGTGCGTGAGCACTACCTGGGCAAAGACTTCGCTATTTAGCCACCTCATCCTTCGACTGCCTGGTCCAAAAACTCAACGGGCAATGGGTACTACGCATCCCTGGCCCCCTTTGCCCATAATGTAGAGTCAGGCCTCTTACCGTTAACTTATGGCTTCAGCTCCTGCTACCTTTAAGCGCCTCGGCTCCCCGCTGCTAACGGTGATGGATCGCTACATCGCTAAAGAGCTGACCATGCCCTTTTTGTTTGGAGTGGGGGCATTCTCTTCCATTGGCATTTCGATTGGGGCGCTGTTTGAGCTAATTCGCCGTATCACCGAGTCGGGGCTAGCCATTACCCTGGCGGCGCAGATCTTTCTGCTCAAGCTGCCCGAGTTCATCGTGCTGGCCTTTCCCATGTCGACGCTGCTGGCCACCATGATGACCTACAGCCGTTTCTCCAGCGACAGCGAGCTAATTGCCCTACGGGGGGTGGGGGTAAGCATTCGCCGCATTATTACCCCGGCCGTGGTGCTCAGCTTGCTGGTGACGGGGCTCACCTTTGTGTTCAACGAGCTGATTACCCCCGCCGCCAACTATCGGGCCGCCATCACCCTAGAGCAGGCGCTGAAGTCAGAGCGGCCCCCGTTTCAGGAACGCAACATCTTTTACCAGGAGTTTCAGCCCGCCAGCGACGACCCTGCTGCCCAGGAGCTGAAGCGCCAGTTCTACGCCCGCCGCTTCGACGGCACCACCATGCACGGGCTGACTATTCTTGACTTTTCCCAGAAAGGGCTCAACCAAGTGGTCAGCGCCGAGTCAGCCAACTGGGATGTGGAGAGCAACGCCTGGACCTTCTACAACGGCACTATCTACGTGGTAGCTCCCGACGGATCCTTCCGCAATATCATCACCTTTGAAACCCAGAAGCTGCAGCTGCCCCGTACCCCCCTAGATTTGGCAGGCCGCACCAAAAATGACACTGAGATGAACATTGCTGAGGCCACCCAGCAACTAGAACTGGTGCGCCAGAGCGGTGACGAAAAGATGATCCGCCGCTGGCAGATTCGCATTATGCAGAAGTATGCACTGCCCTTTGTTTGCGTGGTGTTTGGCCTGGTGGGGGCCTCCATTGGGGTGCTGCCCCAGCGCACCAGCCGCGCCACCAGCTTTGGCATCAGCATTGTGATTATTTTTGGCTACTACCTGCTCTCGTTCATTACCAACGCTATGGGCGAGGTGGGGGCGCTGTCGCCATTTATGTCGGCCTGGCTGCCGACGCTGTTGGGGTTGGCGATTGGCCTATATCTGCTGTTTCGAGCGTCTAAGTAATCTTCGTTCGGGATTAGGAAGTATTTGGTTTTAGGTTGGAACGTTCTAACCCGTTAACTTTTTAACTAAAACGGTAAGCTTTAATAAATCACAAACACGCTTTCTTGCCGTAATCCAGCCCTCTCCCCCAGCCCCTCTCCCAGGAAGGAGAGGGGAGCCGGAAAACTTTCAAAGTCCCTCTCCCAGCTTGGGAGAGGGATTTAGGACGAGGGCTGCGGGGACTTTGTGATCTACTGAGTTCACGTATCTCCCCTGATCCGATCCTTTGCTAAAAAAAGAAACCATCCTGCTCGATTTCTTCGATGGTTTGTAGACCGCGCGTATCGCCTACCTTGAGCAGGGCGGTGCGGGCGTCTTCGCGCACACCCAGGTCATCTTCTTCGGCGAAGCTTTCGATCAGGGCATCGATCGCCGTGTGATAGACCACGTTGGAGGGCAGCTCGCGGCAGAGCTGGCCTACAGTCCAAGCGCAGTTGCTACGCACTGCCGGAACTGGGTCGCGGCGCAGCCCTTCGATCAGGGGGGGGATGGCGGCAATGACCGACTCGTAGTTGACCTGGGCCATCTGAGCCAGGGCGCTGGCTGCCCACAGCCGCACGGCGGCAATATCGGTGCGCAGGGCTTCGATCAGCGGCAGCAGCGATCGCGCATCGTGGGCGTTGCCCAGGGCCCATACCAAGCCCTTGCGCACGTAACCATTCCAGTCGGTGGTCAGCTGGGCAATGATAGGCTCTACCGCCGAGCGATCAGGGTTGCGGCCCAGGGCGTAGGCGGCACTCACCCGCACCAGGGGGCAGGGATCGCTCAGCAGCGTTGTCAGGGGGCCCACCGCCCGCCTGTCTTCTACCTCGCAAAATGCCCGCGCCGCCAGCATGCGCTGCTGCGGATCGGTGGCGGTTAGCAGGGGCAGCATCGCCTCGGGGTCGAACTGGGGAGCTTGTTCCTCGTCTACGGGGCCCAGGGCATCGAGGGGGTCAGCAAACTCCAGGTCGGGGTTTAGGGTGGAGAGATCGTCGTCATACATAGGGCTACTTTATCCGGTTACGCGGCACTTTTAGCGCTGGCAAGGGCACTCTGCAAACTTTCGTTAAGCAGGACAAAGGGCCATAGTTAATGCGGCTGGGCAGTGGTTTAAGGAGGGCGATCGCCAGCAGTTCCCAGGTCTAGCTCTGCCAGCTGAATTTTCTAGCTGTTATGTAAAAAACTACATTGAGCAGACCGTAGGGTAGATTCTCTAGCCCTGGAGAGGCGAAATAACCTACCTCGAAGCAGGTTTGTCAGATTTGATTTCCGAAGAATATCAGTAGATACCTGTGGCCCAAGCCAGGCAGCCGCTAGGATGAGACCATTCGACCGGGGCTGCGCAAAGGAGCATTGGCAACGCTTCATTCTGCCTGGCAAAGCACATTGTGTCAGGTCATCAATGCCTGTTTAGACCCCAGGAAGCCTCCGCCAAAGTAATTAGGAACCTCACCGCCATGGCATCCCAGGACCAAGTTAGAAATTTTTTAGCCCACTGGTTTCAGCTGGGCAAACCAGTCGTGCTGGCCGAAGGTCGAGGCGAACAGCTGCCCGACCCGATCTTTCAAAATGGTCAATATAGCCAAGCCTTTGAAGACTGCTGGCACCGCATTATGGTGACCAGTGGCCAAGATTGCTATCTCAAAGGCACCAGCCAAAGCATTGCGGCGATGCTGTCGCCCGCCTGGGATGTAGCCCCCTGTGCTCGCTGTGAAATGCCGATTGTTATTCCCACGGCCGGTACGATGACGGAGCTCTGCCCCTGCAATGACCTGGCCACCTGGCCCAACACAGAGATTCCCATGCCCCGCACCGCGGTGGATAACCAGCACCATTTAACAGCGTTGAGACAGCGGTTAAATGTGGCGCCGAGTAAGCCTGCCGCCAATCGCTAGAGTTGATCTCTCGCCAGACCTAGACGGAAGAGGACGCCAGCACCTTCTCGTCATGGCGCGGGATGTCGTAGACCAGAAAGTCGTGGGCTAGGTTAGTGTTGGGAAAAATGGCCCGGGCCTCGGCCAGTAGGTCGGGCAGCTGAATATCGTTGCCGGGGGCGTAGCGAGGGCTGAAGTGGGTCATGATTAGCTGTTTGGCCTGGGCGCTAAGGGCGACCTGAGCTGCCATAGTTGAGGTGGAGTGTAGCCGCTGGTAGGCTAAGTCGGCATCACGGTGAGAGAAGGTAGCCTCGTGGATCAATACGTCGGCTTGGGTGGCGAGGGTGACGGCGCGATCGCAATAAATTGTATCGGTGCAGTACACCAGCTTGCGCCCCACCAGATCTGGCCCGCAGAGGTCGGCCCCGTTGATGGTGCGACCGTCATCGAGCTTGACCCGCTGCCCCTGCTTCAGCTGACCGTAGATGGGGCCCGAGGGAATGCCTAGGGCCTGGGCGCGTTTGACGTCGAAGTGGCCGGGGCGATCGCGCTCCTCAATGCGATAGCCGTAGGCGGGCACCCGGTGCTCTAGCAGGTCGCAGGTCACCCGAAAGTCGTCATCCTCAAACACCAAGCCCGGCTCCACGGCGTGGATTTTGATCGGCAGCGAAAAGTGGGTTTGGGAATAGCGGCGGCTGGCCTGCAGGTAGTCATTGAGGGGTTTGGGGCCATAGATATCGATGCGCTGCTGCCGATTGCCCGCCAGGCCACAGCTGGCTAGCAGCCCCATTAGGCCAAAAATGTGGTCGCCGTGCATGTGGGTAATAAAGATGCGGCGAATCTGGCTCGACTTAAACTCGCTGCGCAAAAACTGGTGCTGGGTGCCTTCGCCACAGTCAAACAGCCACACCTCGGCCCGCTGGGGCAGCCGCAGGGCCACACTCGACACATTGCGGGCGCGGGTTGGCACGCCAGAACTGGTACCCAAAAATGTAATCTGCAAAGAAATCGCCTCTGGGAAACGCGAGGAGCTAGGAGGGCAAGCCCATAGCCCCAGCTTACCCACCTATCTTGCCACGACCCAGAGCCAATGGCCGGAGCCAACGGTATGAAACTAAAGCCGCAGAGTATTATCGACACAGGGGGGCATCCCTGCCCAAGGCCACAAACCAAAGCCGCAGCGATGAGGAAACACCAATGATTTCAATGACCTATTTGCTGACGGCGATGCTGACGGGGCTGGGTCTGGTGGCCACGATTCCCGCTATGCAGGCGGCTCCGCCGAGCATGCACTACGCCTGGCAGGTCTTAGGCATCGATACTGCCCAGTGTCTGAGCCAGGCTCGACAAGCGCTAGAATCTCAGGGATTAGAGCCGGTGCAAAACGATGCCACCAGCGTGGCGGGGCGCTCTGAGACGGCAACGGCGATGTTTGTGTGTGTCGAGAACCCACCAGCCACTACCACGGTGATGGTAGTGGTAGCCAGTGACAGCGACGAACAGGCGCTGGCCCTGCGTGAAGCGCTGAAGCAAGCGTTCTAGGTCATGCGCATTGTCGCCTACTACTACCGAGAAATTGAGGCCCCAACCGCTCCCTTCCTTGAGACTCTAGGGGCAGAGATGCTGGCATCGGTGGAACGGGTATACACCGATGTAGCATTGCCGACGGAGCTAGAGTATCGGCCAGAGCGCGATCGCCTGCTGGCTGACCTGCAAGCTAATCCCGCCGATCGGGTTTTGGTGGACAACCTTGCTGCCCTGGGCAACAATCCCGAAGATATTTGCCACTGGGTGCAGGCACTGGCCTCTGCTGGGGCTGAAGTGGTCACTCTAACCGATGATGCCGTTGATTTAGACAGCATCTTGCAGGGGGCCAACTTGGCTAGCGATCAGCGCCGCCGCCGCCTGCGCGAGGGTCATGCCCGCAGCCGCCTACAGGCGCTACCGCCCCCGGGCAAGCCGCCCTACGGCTACCGTCGGGGACAGGGCCGTTACCTGATCGATCGCGCCACGGCTCCGGTAGTCACCGCCTTTGTCAACGAATTCTTGCTCTACGGCTCGCTGCGGGGGGCAGTGCGGTTCATCGAGGGCAAGCTGGGCAAGCGAATTTCGGTGTCTACCGGGCGGCGCTGGCTCACCCACCCGGTGTATCGGGGCGACCTGCAATACCAGGATGGCAATGTCCTGCGCGACACTCACGCCGCTATTATCAGCCGCGAAGAGGCGGCCCAGATCGATCGCCTGCTGCGCCGCAACCGCCCCCTGCCGCCGCGCACCGCTGGGGCACCGCGATCGCTAGCCGGCCTCGTCACCTGTCAATCATGCGGTCAACCTCTGACCATTTCAAAAACCGCTCCCCGGGGCCAGGCCAAAAGCTATCTTTACCTGCGATCTAGCGGCTGCCCTAAAGCTCCCCGCTGCCCCGCCATTCCCTACGACGACGCCCTGCATCGCATCGTGAATCAGATCTGTCAGGAGTTGCCCCCGGCGGTGGCCCAATTCACGGCCAGAATTCCCCCCGGTGCTCCCGCCCCCGGCACCAGTTTGCAGGGTGCGATCGCTGCTAAGGAAGCCGCGATCGCCCAGCTACCCACCCTAGAAGAATCTGGCGTTCTGGACGCTGAAACTGCTGCTTTACGCCGCTACAAGCTAAGGGGCGAAATTTCCACTCTGCACCAGCAGCTTGCTCAGCTACCCCCCGTCAACTTGCAAGAGCTGTCCCAGTCAGTGTCAATTCCCCAGTTTTGGCTCGATCTCTCTGAAGCCGAGCGGCGCTTCTTCTTCCGCGAATTCATCCGCAACATCCAGATCGTGCGACAGGGTAAAGACTGGTGGATAGAGTTGGTACTGGTGTTTTAGAGGTAATTGCCTTGAAAATCCTCTAACTCAGCCAGTTTTGTCAGAGCTTTTAAGGCACTAAAACTCGATGCTGTCCGGGGTACGGGGGAAGGGGATGACATCGCGGATGTTGCCCATGCCGGTCATAAACTGCACCAGGCGCTCGAAGCCGAGACCAAACCCGGCGTGGGGCACGGTGCCAAAGCGGCGCAGATCGAGGTACCACCAGTAAGTTGCTGGGTCTAGCCCGGCGTCGACAATGCGACGCTCTAACACATCTAACCGTTCTTCCCGCTGAGAGCCACCGATAATCTCACCCACCTTCGGAGCCAGCACGTCCATCGCCGCTACAGTTTCACCGCCGTCGTTGAGGCGCATGTAGAAGGCTTTAATGCCAGTGGGGTAGTCAGTGACGATCACCGGCTTTTTGAACAATTCTTCCGCCAAGTAGCGCTCGTGTTCCGATTGCAGGTCAATCCCCCACTCAACCGGAAATTCAAATTTCCGGCCTGTCTTCTCTAACAGCTTTACCGCATCGGTATAGGTGATGCGCTCGAAGGTGTTGTTGATAATGTTGTCGGCGGTGGCCAGCACTGAGTTGTCGATGCGATCGTTGAAGAAGGTCATGTCCTCCGGGCATTGCTCTAGCACCGAGTGGAAGATGTACTTGAGGAATTCTTCAGCCAAATCCATATTGCCGGTCAGGTCGCAGAAGGCCATCTCCGGTTCCACCATCCAAAACTCGGCCAGGTGGCGAGAGGTGTTGGAATTCTCAGCCCGAAAGGTGGGGCCAAAGGTGTAGACATCGGTAAAGGCCATCGCCATAATCTCGGCCTCAAGCTGGCCGCTGACGGTGAGGTAGGCGGGCTTGCCAAAGAAATCCTGGCTGTAGTCTACTGCGCCGGTTTTATCCTTGGGTGGGTTGGCTAGATTCAACCCTGTGACGGCAAACATTTCGCCCGCGCCCTCACAGTCGCTGGCGGTAATGATGGGGGTGTGAATCCACAAAAAGCTGCGCTCATTGAAGAACTGATGGATTGCTTGGGCGCAGGCGTTGCGAACCCGAAAGACTGCGCTGAGGGTATTAGTACGTGACCTGAGATGCCCCAGCGTTCGCAAATACTCAAAGGAATGCCGCTTTTTCTGAAGTGGGTAGGTTTCTCCGTCTGCTGTACCAAACACGGTGATTGAATCGCCCTGCAACTCCACGCGCTGGCCTTTGCCCGGTGACTCTACCAGGGTGCCGCCAATTTCGACTGACGACCCAGTGGTGAGGTCTTTGACGACGGTGTCGTAGCCCGCTAGGTCGGCATTGAGCACTACCTGCAAACCCGCCATCGATGAGCCATCGTTGACATCCACAAAGGTGACGCCCTTGGCCTCACGCTTAGTGCGCACCCAGCCTTGGATGGTGGTGCTCTGACCCGGTTCGCCTTTGTGCAGAATGTCTCGGATGCGCGGCATAGTCGTGCTCGGTCTGTAATGGGTTTACACAGAATGTTAACTATTCTGACCCAGAGCGGTGCTGAACGGGGGCCTGAGACCGAATCCTCTTTGAGTAGCCTCGATTCATTGGGGCAACCCACAACGCCCCCAGCGTTGCCGCGCTAATACTCCTAATCCATCTCTAGGTTGGATGGACCTAGGCCCCACCTTGGAGCCTAGCCTCAGCAAAGTTGCAGTTGAGAATCAATCTGTAGGGACCTGAATTAACTGGCAAATGTATTCGTTGCTACAAAAACCCCCTAGGTTTTGCCTCTACTATCCATAATGCAAATTTCTACGGGTCTTTAAAGCGATCGCTGGCAAAACACAAAGACTGAAATTGTTGTTCTGATAGTTTTCAGGGCAATGTCAGCTAGTTGGAGAAGTGCGGTTTTTGAGTTTGGTTTTTATCTAAACATAAAGGTTTTTTTATTCCTCAAGGTCTGTTTGGGTGGCGTCGTTAGATAGGGCTCAAAAACATTGTCTAGGCCTATGAGCCATCCACCCTTAGCCTTTTGGGTACTTCATGCTTGTCTGAGAGGTTTGTTTTGTCTGCTATCTGCTAGGCGATCAGCATTGTAAACAGAAATTTCCCGTTACGGGGTTGCCAGTTTCTGTCTCGGCAATGTGGTTTTCCCCAAGGATGCTTAGCCGTCAAGCCTCTCAGACTTTTCTAACGGAGGCGATCGCGATGACCCTTTAGGGTCGGTCTTTGACCATCGCCCCAGAAGCTAATTTTGTCGATCACGATTTCCAGGGCGGGTTTTTCTGATATTCGTAGCCTCAGAGTTACCCCGCACCAGTGATAGCTTTGCTTAATTTCTCATCCAACTAGGAGACTTCTATGAGCGGAAACGAATTGCGGGCCCAGGCTATTGCCAGTATTGCCTGCCGTCCCAAGGTAGCAGTGAGCGCTCCCGGGCGGCTCGAGGATCTATGGGCCAAGGACGTTTTTAGCCTTAGCAAGATGCAGGAGTGCTTGCCCAAATCGGTGTTTAAGTCGGTGCAAAAGACTATTACCACCGGGGCTCCGCTGGATGTGTCGGTGGCGGATGTCGTGGCTGTGGCCATGAAAGATTGGGCTACCTCCAAGGGGGCGCTGTACTACTCCCACATGTTCTACCCCCTGACCAACGCCACCGCCGAAAAGCACGATGGCTTTATCTCCGTGCAGAGTGACGGATCGGTGATTTCAGAATTTTCTGGCAAGGTGCTGGTGCAGGGTGAGCCCGACGGTTCCTCCTTCCCTAACGGCGGCATTCGCTCCACCTTTGAGGCCCGGGGCTACACCGCTTGGGATGTCACCAGCCCTGCCTTTGTCATGGAGACCGAGAACGGCGTTACCCTTTGCATTCCCACGGTGTTTGTCTCCTGGACGGGAGAAGCGTTAGATAAAAAAACCCCGCTGCTGCGCTCCAACGCCGCCATGAGCAAGGCTGCTACCCGGGTGCTCAAGTTGCTGGGTCACAGCGAAGTTGCCCCAGTTAACTCCAGCTGCGGTGCTGAGCAAGAGTATTTCCTGGTAGATGCTAGCTTTGCCAACATCCGACCCGACGTGCTGTTGGCTGGTCGCACCCTGTTTGGCAAGGCCCCGGCCAAGGGCCAGCAGTTCGACGATCACTACTTCGGGGCTATCCCCGAGCGGGTGCAGGTATTCATGCAGGATGTGGAGGAAAAGCTCTACCGCTTGGGCATTCCGGCTAAAACCCGCCACAATGAGGTGGCCCCTGGCCAGTTTGAGATCGCTCCTTTCTTTGAAGCCGCCAACGTAGCCAGCGACCACCAGCAGCTGATCATGACGGTGCTGCGCAACACTGCCAAAAAGCACGGTTTCGTCTGCTTGCTGCATGAAAAGCCTTTCGCGGGCATTAACGGGTCGGGTAAGCACGTCAACTGGTCGGTGGGCAACGCCACCCAGGGTAACCTACTGGATCCGGGCGACACGCCCCACTCTAACGCGCAGTTTCTGGTGTTCTGCGGGGCGGTAATTCGCGGCGTGCATAAGTATGGGCCGCTGATGCGGGCGGTGATTGCCAGCGCTAGCAACGACCATCGTCTGGGGGCCAACGAAGCACCACCGGCGATCATCTCCATCTACCTGGGCAGCCAGCTTCAGGATGTGTTTGACCAAATTGCCTCGGGCGAGGTCACTGGCTCCCAGGCAAAAGGCGACATGGATCTGGGTGTGGCCACCCTGCCGGTGTTTCCTAAGGATGCGGGCGATCGCAACCGCACTTCGCCCTTTGCCTTTACCGGCAACCGCTTTGAGTTTCGTGCCGTAGGTTCGGGCCAGTCGGTCTCCGGGCCGCTGGTGGCGATGAACACCATTCTGGCCGATTCATTAGATTGGATGGCCGACCAGCTTGAGGCCAAACTGGGCAGCGGCGTCGAACTCAACGTCGCTATTCATGACATTCTGCGCGACGTGATTCGTGACCACGGGGCCGTGGTGTTTAACGGCAACGGCTACTCTACTGAGTGGCACGAAATGGCCGTCAACGAGCGCGGGCTGCTCAACCTGCGCACTACCGCCGATGCCCTGCCCGTGCTGCGCGAACAGTACATCGAAGACCTGTTTGCTAAAGAGAATGTGCTCACCCCGGTGGAGCTGGGCAGTCGCTTTGAGGCCTACTCTGAGCAGTACATCCAGCACATTGAGGTCGAAGCCAAGCTGGTGATCAGCATCGCCAAAACTATTATCTACCCCGCCGCCGTGCGCTATATGGGCGAACTCGCCAAGACCATCGACAGCCTCAATGGGATCGGCATTGAGTTTGGCAAAGACAGCGTGGCCAAGGTGGCTGAGTTGACCAAGTCGATGATGACCTCGGTAAACGAGCTAAGCGACATGCTGACCAAGCACTTCATGTCGGTGGAAGAGCACATGCAGTTCTGCGCCCAAACCATTCTCCCCCTGATGGTTCAGGTGCGCGAGCACGCCGATGCCTTGGAGGGCGAAGTGGCTGATGACCTCTGGCCCCTGCCTACCTACCAGGAGATGCTGTTTATTAAGTAGGGTCAAAGAAGCCAAGGGCAAGGGTTTAAGGTGTCGGGTTTACGGTTTGGGGTACACCCCCCGAACCTGATACCTTTACCTTGAGCCCTTTTAATTTGACCTTTCAAAGTTCTACCGTCGTTCCGTGAGCAAGACCAACGCCGCCCGTATACTCGATCGCCTCAAGCTGCCCTACCAACTGCTGGAATATGAGGTAGATCCCAACGACCTGGCCGCTGAGAGCACCGCTGAAAAACTGGGATTGCCGCCGGAGCAGGTGTTTAAGACTCTGGTAGCTAAGGGCGATCGCACGGGCGTCTGCCTCGCCGTCATCCCCGGTAGCGCCCAACTTGATCTAAAAGCGCTGGCGGTGCTGGCGGGCGATCGCAAAACCGACACTGTGCCCCTTAAAGACGTACAGCCTCTAACCGGCTACATTCGCGGCGGCGTCACCGCTTTAGGCACCAAAAAAGCCTATCCAGCCTACGTGGATGAATCGATCCTCACCTTTGAAATGGTGGCCGTATCAGCGGGCAAACGAGGCCTAATGCTGTGGTTGGCTCCCAACGACTACCTGACTGCAACTGAGGGAACATTGGGGGCTTTGGTCAAAAAAACGACGCCCTAGCCCAGTTTTGGATAGGCCTTTAGCTAGTCAATCCCTGGCTCACTTCCCTATGTGGGCCACTTTGTAGCAGTCCATGGGGGCGATCGCTCTTATACCAAAGCAGACGAGAAACTTTGGGCGATCGCTCTAAAAATTGCAAAGAAAAGGACACCCCCTTGGGAGTGTCCCTCACTGCTCCAGCTACAGCAAAAAACGGAGTTGCTGACGCAAAGCTTAAACCACTTGGTGTAGCTCAGCCTCAAGCTGCTTCAGCAGTTGATCGTTACCCTGGGCACGGGCCACTTCAATACGATGCTGAGTCGACTGCTGAATGCTAGTGCGATGAGCTTCAGCCGCTTCTTGCAGCAGGTGACGCCGGGCGGGTAGCCCTTTGCCTGCCGCAGTCCGCTCCGCCTGAAACACAGGCTGACGATCGGAAGCCACCGTGGAAGACTCAATTTGCCCGTGGCAATTGGTGCTATAGCTAACTCCACGATAAGTGTAATTACCGATAGGTTGGGTTATCGGTAAATGCTTAACGTAGGAAAATCTCATTGGACGTCCCCGGTAGGATCCGGTTAGCTCACTTTCACGCACTTCTAGAGAAGGCGGGTTGTAATCGTAATCTACGCCGCGATAGCAAAGTTTCATGTCACGCCTCTTGTTGACAAAGGATTTAACAAACTGCCTAAGCAGGGTGCGTTCCTTCGGGAGCCAATCTCCTTACTTCCGTCTAGGGCGTAGTGGAGTAGTCTCCAGGTTGCCTCAGATGAACGTCAACGTACTTTCTGTATTCAATTTTACTAAATCCTTCCGATGTCAACAAGCCATGTCATTTAATTTAAAGGAAGATCTATCTCAGGGAATAGCTTGCCAGCTAAGGGTTCGAGGGGCTAGGCGGGCGATGGGGTTCCGGCAAATCTTTACTGTTTCTTTGCAGCGATCGTTGCTTACGCCGATTTCGCAACAGCAAGCAATTTACACTATGCTAAGTATGTAACGGTTGCTTAACGTAACTATCGCCTCCTGCATGGGTTTCCAGTTCTATGAAATGCATAATCAATCGCCGGGCGCAGTTTTCTGCTAGCCACCGCTACTGGCTAGGCGAGCTGAGCGACGCCGAAAACGCCCAGCGGTTTGGCCCCTGCATCAACTTTCCTGGCCATGGTCACAACTACGTGCTCTATGTGGCCATGGAAGGCGACCTAGACGAGTACGGCATGGTGCTTAACCTGTCTGACGTCAAGCATGTGATCAAAAAGGAAGTCACTTCCCAGCTTGACTTTGCCTACCTCAACGATGTCTGGCCAGAATTTCAGCACACCCTGCCCACCACCGAATACCTGGCTAAGGTGATCTGGGATCGCCTCGCGCCCCACCTGCCCATCGTCAACATTCAGCTGTTTGAACACCCCGAACTCTGGTCCGACTACTCAGGTAATGCCATGGAAGCCTTTCTCACCGTCAGCACCCACTTTAGTGCCGCCCACCGCTTGGCCTCGCCTCGGCTCAGCTACGAAGAAAACTGCGAAATTTACGGCAAGTGCGCCCGCCCTCACGGCCACGGTCATAATTACCACTTAGAAGTCACTGTTAAAGGGCAAATCGACCCTCGTACGGGCATGCTGGTCGATTTAGCAGCGCTTCAGGCAGCTATTGACGAGCACGTGGTGGAACCCTTCGACCATACTTTCCTCAATAAAGACATCCCCTACTTTGCTGAAGTAGTGCCCACGGCAGAGAACATCGCCGTCCATATTCGCGATCTGCTGCAAGGCCCCATCGCTGACTTGGGTGCTAGCCTCCACAAGGTCAAGCTGATCGAAAGCCCCAACAACTCCGCCGAAGTCTACGCCTCAGTGCCGATGGACGATACTGCGGTTACGGCTGCGCCAGAATTCGCTACCGTCTAATAAACTGGGTCACTTGAGCCAGTATTTTTCTATTAAAGACTCTCCCTTGCCTAGAACCGTGGGCAAGGGAGAGTTTTAGTATGGCTGGTGCGATCGCCGACAAACATAGCTAGAAAAGCCTAAAAAGCCCAAACTCAGAGCTCGTCAGGCATTCCTCGCTTTGCTATCTTCGTTCTTCTGCCAGGCACAAGGCTGTCAAGGCCGGCTCTCTCGCTTGGTCACCCGGCTCTCGTAGGTTTCGTAGGCGGCCACAATCCGCTGCACCAGTGGGTGGCGCACCACGTCTGCCTGGTTGAGCTGGCAAAAGGCAATCCCGTTTACCCCTTTAAGAATCTGCTGGGCCACGGCCAAACCCGAGGTCTGGTCTGCCGGCAAGTCGGTTTGAGTGACATCGCCCGTCACCACCATGCGTGACTTAAAGCCCAGGCGGGTCAGCACCATCTTCATCTGAGCCGGGGTAGTGTTCTGGGCTTCATCCATAATCACAAAGGCGTTGTTGAGGGTGCGTCCCCGCATATAGGCCAGGGGAGCCACCTCGATAATGCCGCGCTCCATCAGGTTGGCGACTTTCTCTGGGTCTACCAACTCGTGGAGAGCATCGTAGAGAGGTCGCAGGTAGGGGTTTACCTTTTGCTGCAAATCTCCCGGCAAAAAGCCCAGCCGTTCCCCCGCTTCGACCGCCGGGCGAGTCAAAATCAGGCGCTCAAATTCGTTGTTGAGCAGTGCCTGAATACCTACCAGGGTTGCCAGAAAAGTCTTGCCGGTGCCAGCTGGGCCAATGCAAAACACCATGTCTTGACTACGCAGGGCTTTGACATACTGCTTTTGGCGAAAGGTTTTGGCCCGCACCACTTCTCCCCGCCGAGTACGAGCCACCACATCCTGGTGAATGGCCTGAAGCTCGTCGATGCGATCGGTATCAAGGGCTTGTCGAGCCGTCATAATGTCGGCGGTAGTTACTGGCTGCCCTTGGCTCCACAAAGGCTCTAGAGCCATAACCAACCGCTGAGCCAGGGCCGCACCGTTGTCAGTGCCCGAAATAAATAACTCCTGGCCGCGCAGTACTAGAGATGCTCCAGTTTGGCTGGCCAGGAGTTTAATATTTTCGTCTCGGTAGCCTGCCAGGGCCACAGCGCCCTCTGATGTAGGCAGTTCAATCCGCAGGGGAGAATCCATCTATAAAGATTGCCAGAATAATTCAGGCCTGGAGTGCGTATGCCTAAACCCTACACTTTCGGACGAAGCTGGGGCTTAGGCTTGCCCGACGATCGCTGAGCAGGGCCACTGTAAGACCTATGGTCAGTCCCAGCTTCCTGCTCTGAGGCTCCGTAGACATCTACATAGGCCGACCAACCAGACAACGCTGCCGTAGCCCGCACAATGGTGCGAATGGCTTGAATGTTGCGCCCGCCCCGGCCAAACACCTTGCCCCGCTCATCACCCTTAAAGGCAATTCGGATCCAAACCTTAGACTGCGCAGCGTTCTCTTCGCAATCGATACGCAAAGAATCGGGCGAGTCTAAGAAAGGCTCTACCAAAAACCGAACCAGTCCTGGGAAATCAGGGCTATCCATGGTGGGGGCAGGGGCTAAAAGCAATGGGTGAGCTAGGCTTCAGCCTTAACTTCGGTCTTGAAGTTGGTCTTACGCTTTTCGATCAGGTTGGCTTTTTCGAGAATGTGCCGCACGGTCTGGGTAGGCTGCGCACCCTGCTCTAAGCGACGCGTAATGGCGTCAACGTCGAGCCGAGTTTCGTCGGTGCGGGGGTTGTAGAAGCCAACTTCTTCCAGAGGGCGGCCGTCGCGACGGGCATCGCTATTGATGGCTACGATGCGGTAGCTGACTTCCCGCTTTTTGCCGAAACGCTTGAGTCGAAGCTTAATCATAGGGTTTAGA
The DNA here is from genome assembly GCF_039962255.1 of Leptolyngbya subtilissima AS-A7. NCBI lineage: Bacteria > Bacillati > Cyanobacteriota > Cyanophyceae > Leptolyngbyales > Leptolyngbyaceae > Leptolyngbya > Leptolyngbya subtilissima. The sequence goes on from NZ_JAMPKY010000010.1 coordinate 66,713, forward strand.
GCAACATTCGTTGAGGTTGAAAGTTTTGACCTGTACGGATTGCGGCAGGACAGCCAAAATAAATCCACAGGTTTCTAATCCTACCACCAGAAGCCTGCGCAATCAATGGTTTTGACCCAAAAACTTGAGGTCATGGGGGCGATGCCCAAAACTAGCGGCATCGCCCTGGGAAACCCTAGTCTTCGTGGTCGTCAAAGGGGTCAGCCAACTGCTTGGACGGGGGGCCAAAGGACATGTACACTGAGTAACCAGTTACGGCTACCACTACGGCAGCCACGGAAATGATAAGAACTGTTGCAGGTTCCATGGGGTTTATGAGAATAGGAAACCACCCCATCCTATAATATTACGAACTATAAAGTGTTGATTGTGGAAGGATCCATGGCACAACGGACTAGGTTAGGAGACGTGTTAAAGCCCCTCAACTCTGAGTACGGTAAGGTTGCTCCCGGCTGGGGCACTACCCCTGTGATGGCGGTTTTTATCGGTCTGTTCTTCGTGTTTCTGCTGATTATTTTGCAGCTTTATAATTCTTCTATCGTGCTGGAAAGCTTTGATGTGGACTGGCGCAGCGTAGGGCTCTAGGGAGTTTGGGGATCAAGCCACCACGGTTTGCCCTCAGATTTGCCAACGCAGTTTGGATACGGCATCCAAAATTTATTAATCTGAGGCTGGTGTAGACCCTTGACTACCCAGCCTCTTTTGCCGTTTGATGCACGCATAGTTGGTGCACAGCAGCAGGTCGTTTGCACAGCCGTCGTTACTCGGGAGTTGACCTATGAACGTGTTTGGTGTGGGTTTGCCAGAGATGGCGCTAATTATGGTGCTGGCGCTATTGGTCTTTGGCCCCAAAAAGCTGCCCGAAATTGGTCGCAGCATGGGAAAAGCCATCAAGGGCTTTCAAGAGGCTTCTCGGGAGTTTGAGGAGGAGTTCAAGAAGGAAGCCCAACAAATTGAGAAGGTGGTGACTGCACCAATGAAGGCGACCCTAGAACCCGAATCGCCCAAGGTGCTAACACCCCCTGAGGTTACCGCTGAGGTTGAACCCGAGATTGCTCCGCTGGAATCGAGTGACACCAATGGCAGCAGCCCCGCAGCTGAGCCAGCTGAAACCGATTCTCCTGCTTAAGTAGGGGCCGTTGACTTATGGCTGACGTAGCATCGCCTGCTCTCCCCTGCCTGATTGTGGGGCTGGGCAACCCGGGAGATAAGTACGCAGGCACCCGCCACAATATTGGCTTTGAGGTAGTCGATCGCCTTTCCAAGGCCTGGGCTGTTTCTCTTAAAGAGGAGCGGCGGTTTCAGGGCGAGTATGGAGCCGGATTTGGGCCAACTCGTCAGAAGGTGTATTTGCTCAAACCGCTAACCTACATGAACCGCTCAGGTCAGTCGATGCGGGCGGTACTCGACTGGCTAAAGCTAGATCCGAGCCAAGTGTTAGTGGTCTACGACGATATGGATTTGCCTGTAGGGCGGCTGCGACTGCGGCTGTCGGGCTCGGCCGGGGGGCATAACGGTATGAAGTCGGCCATTGCTCACCTCGGTACCCAAGATTTCCCGCGCCTGCGAATTGGCATTGGGGCCAGTCAACGAGTTGGGGGTCAAGCTGTTGTTTCCCATGTGCTGGGCAACTTTTCTAAAACCGAACGCAGCACCCTAGATGGAGTGGTTGACACGACTCTGCGCGCGATTGAAAAAGCCCTCACCGACGGGGTCGAAAAAGCTATGAGTCTCTACAACAGTGTGGACTTGAGCAGCAGTTAAGCCGCTCATTCCTTGGTTAGTTTTTTTGACGAAGTTTTAAACGGAAGTACATTCAGAAATTAAGTTCTGATAGGTTTGCACCATAGTGGGATCGCTTAAAAACAGCTCTAGGCGAACGTGGCTAAGTTGGTTTAAAAGAACCTTTTCTAACCGCGCGAGCTTTTGAATTGCAGCCTGGGGAGTTTCAAACTCATAGATGGTCCCTTTAAGACCATTTTCGCCGTCGAGAAGAATGGCCACTCTGATTTTTTCGCAGTGAAGCTCTGGTCTCTGTTCGGCGGTACTAAGAAAAGACATCGCGCCTTGAATAGTTTCAAAGGTACCACTAGCAGTGATATCTCGATTGCTGTCGGGCTGAACAGCAATCTCATGGCCTTGAAGCTGAGTCTCTCCCAAGCTCATCTCGACGGGGGGATTGCCGCTACCTATATGCTCAATAACAAGCTTTTCTCGCCGAACGGGAACTTCTACTATCTCGGTTTCGACTACCCTACGGACGCTGACCTCACCTACCTTGACACGCTTACGATTAACGACTAAACGCTCTTCAACCAGCTGAATTTTCTGACCGGCGTTGGGAGAAAATTCACTCTGATCTCGGTCGACATAAATAGTCTTATTCTCAGAGTCTATATCTGTAATAGAGGCGCTGGGAATGGTGGCCTGGTTATTTCCGCCATTACGGCCTATGAGCTGCACGATAAGAGAAAAATCTGTGGCCGAAGGCTCAACTCTAACCACATTGCCGATTAGATATCCTGAGCGATCGAAGACGTCATTGTTAATTAGATGTTGTTGAGACATTTTTAAGACGCAAGTAAGCTAATAACTAATATTTGCCATAGATATTAAGAGGACGCAGCCGCGGCTACGCCCTCTTAGAACAGACGGAGATACTAACGTCTATCTCCTGGTGCAAACCCTAGCGATCAATTTTGGGGTTGCCGTCAGTGTTGACATCCAGCTCTTCACGTCGGATCTCTTCCCGTGAGCGAATTAGTTCACGGTCGGTTTCTTTGCGGACATCCACTTCTTCGCGGACGAAAGCTTCTTTCTCGACGTTAACTTGCTCTTCGTAGACTTCCATGCGAGCCACTTCTTGGTTCTCAAAGACGTGGTCGGTGCCTACGGCGGGCTGGTCAACAACATCGCGTCTTTCGATCACAACGCGCTCTTTCTCGATCGGCTCAGAGACTTCAGCGGTTTGAGTTTCGATGCGCTTGCCCACGACTACTTCGCCCACTTTAGCGCGGCTGCGGTGAGCTACTAGGCGCTCTTCATACAGCCGTAGAGGACCGTGGTTGTCTTCTTCGCTTAGACCATAGATGCTAGGTTCGCGATCGTAGGTAGTAGGGGCTGGCTGGGCAACATCCTGACTAGCCATGGTCTCGCGGATCTTGTTGACTCCTTGAGTATTACCAACAGTGGTTTGAGTGCGCTGCTGATCTACTTCTAGGGGATTCATCCGGTCAGAATCCAAGGGATTCATGTTGGAGGCGTCATTAGGTGCAGCATAGGTGCTACCTAGAAACTGTCGGCTAGAGCGGCCTTGAGCCAAGGGTCGATACTGACCTCTAACCTGCTCTTCGTAGCGTTCGTCTACGACGGTGTCGTCTTTGTATTCGGGTAGATTCTCAACTTGAGTTTTAGACAGGCCGTTCACATAGACGCGGCTCTTATCGTAGTCAAACCGGGCTACACCAACCGGGACCAAAACGTTTTTCCCAAAGATCCACGGGCCGGTGTCAACTACTAGGTAGCGGAAACGACCGGATTCGTCTACGAGCAGATCTTTGGCGGTGCCAACTTTGTCTTCGCCCTGGGCATAAACGGAGTAGGAATCAATACTTCCCATTTGTCCGTCGGCGAGAGTGTCTTGATAATTAGGGTAGTAATCTTTGAGATGATACAAAGCCATATTTGAGTCCTCCTGAGACTTAACTTGTTGTCATGGTAGACCCCAGGTTGATTGGCCTTATCGGTCAATGGAAGGACGGTTGCGTTCTCAATAGGCATACATTTTTTGTTCCTAGTTTGACTCGTTTTGTAACGCTACGTCTCTATTTAGTGTTGTAGCTTTTGTGGTGGAACCGGGTATTGTTGTAATTAGAGTTGCATTGGGTTAGCTTCGTGGGTGGACTAACGGCTAACTCACTTCATTTAGGAGCCGAGCTTTTGGCAGCTGCGAGAGCAACAGCAGCCAAGATTCTTGCAGCTTTGGAATCGTCTGCCGTGTCAGATCCTGCATTTTGGTTAAGGGCTTTTGTTTTGGGCTGGATCAAGCGGTAAGCTACTTAGTCCTTTCCTTAACTTCCAAAAACTAAGTTGACTGCAAAATCCAAGTATTCTCGTTTCTCTACCCTATTGCCCGGGCTAGCGCGCCTGCGCCATTACCCTACGGACTGGCTGCGCCAGGACAGTTTGGCGGGTATCACCGTGGCTGCCTACCTCATTCCCCAGTGCATGGCCTATGGGGAACTGGCGGGAGTTGGGCCAGTGCAGGGGTTATGGGCAATTTTGCCGGCGCTGCTGCTGTACACCCTGGTGGGCACGTCACCTCAGCTCTCGGTAGGGCCAGAGTCGAGCACGGCAGTAATGACGGCAGTAGCGATCGCCCCTCTGGCGGCAATCTCTGGCACGGACTATACCGTTTTGGCGTCTCTGCTGGCCTGCGCAGTGGGAGTGCTGTGCTTAGTAGGGTATGTAGCCCGTCTGGGCTTTTTAGCTGATTTGCTGTCAAAGCCGATTTTAATCGGCTACATGACTGGAGTTGCTGTCATTATGATCGCCGGACAGCTGGGCCGAGTGAGCGGTATACCGATTGAGGCCGAATCGGTGGTGGGGCAGCTGGCGGAATTTTGGAGTCACCTGGGTCAGGCTCACGGGCCAACGCTGGCGGTAGGGGGCTTTGTTCTGGTGTTTTTGTTTGCGGTGCAGGCTCGTTTTTCACAGCTACCTGGGCCGCTGCTGGCGGTGTTGCTGGCGACCGGCATGGTGGTGTTGCTCGGGCTGGAGCAGCAGGGGGTCAAAGTCGTAGGCGAAATTCCGGCGGGGCTACCTCGTTTTGTGGTGCCGTTGACCTCTCGTCAGGAGGCGCAACAAATTTTGACGGCAGCGGTGGGAATTGCGATCGTCGGTTACTCAGACAATGTGCTGACCGCACGGGCGTTGGCGGCCCGCAACCACCAAAGCATCGACGCCAATCAGGAGCTGTTTGCCCTGGGAGTGGCCAATCTGGGCGGCGGGCTGATGCAGGGCTTTCCGGTGAGCAGCAGCGCTAGCCGTGCGGCCATTGGCGACTCTATGGGCAGCAAGAGCCAGGTGTATTCGCTAGCAGCCTTTGGGGTCGTGCTGGGAGTGCTGCTGTTTCTGCGACCGCTATTGGCGATGTTCCCGACGGCGGCACTGGGGGCCCTGGTGATTTTTGCCGCCACTAAACTAGTGGATATTCCCGAGTTTCTGAGGCTTAGGGCATTTCGCCAGGGCGATTTTGCCTTGGCGCTGGCAACTACGGTAGGGGTGTTGGCAACGGATTTGCTGGTGGGGGTGGCGATCGCCGTCGGCCTCTCTGTGATCGAACTCTTTGCCCGCATTGCCCGCCCCCACGACGCGGTTATGGGTAAGGTGCCTAACATCGCTGGACTGCATGATGTGACGGACTGGCCGGGGGCAACCACCATCCCGGGGCTGGTGATTTACCGCTATGATGCACCGCTGTTTTTTGCCAACGCTGGAAATTTACAGCGTCGCGCCCTGGCGGTGATCGAAGCTGAAGTCGCGCCAGTGGAGTGGTTTGTGATCAATACCGAGGCCATGGTCGGGATCGACGTTACCGCCGCCGACATGCTGGTAGAACTGCACGAAACCCTAAAGCAGCAGGGCATTACCTTGGCCTTGGCGCGGGTTAAACAGGATCTTTACGTTCAGCTAAAGCGCTGTGGGCTGCTAGATTTGATCGGCACCGAGCACATCTTCTTTACGCTGCCGAGTGCGATCGAAGGGTTTCACCAGCGCGATCGCCCTAGTGAACATTCTTAAACCTAAAAAGGAACCCAGGGTTTTTGCCAACCCTGGGTTCTAGTCTATTGATCGAATTGAACGGTAGTCCCTAAGCGGCTACTAGACCGCGATGGCGGAGCAGCGCCTGAGTGCTAGGTTCGCGCCCCCGGAAGGCTTTGAACACCTCCATCGGATGGCGACTGCCGCCCAGGGCAAGCACAGTGTCGCGGAAGCGGCGACCGGTGGCGGCGATCGCCCCCTCGTCGTTCAATCCCGCTTCTTCAAAGGCGGCAAAGGCGTCGGCGCTCAGCACCTCAGCCCAGAAGTAGCTGTAGTAGCCCGCTGCGTAGCCCCCCGCAAAGATATGGGTGAAGGCACAGAGAAAAGCATCTTCGGGCAGGGGCTTGAGAATAGAGGACTGCTCAGCGATGCGCTGGCTGACGGTGGTCACCGTTTCGCCGCTGCCGGGTCGGTAGCGGTGGTGCAGCTCAATGTCAGTCCAGCCAAACCGCACCTGGCGCAGAATGGCGCTGCCGGTCATAAAGGTGCGAGCGGCAACAATCTTTTGATACAAGTCTTCGGGCAGGGGCGCACCGGTATCGACGTGGCGGGCCAGGGTGAGCAGGGTGTCGCGGTGGTAGCACCAGTTCTCCATAAACTGGCTGGGCAGCTCGACGGCGTCCCATTCCACATTGTTAATGCCTGCGGCTCCGGTGAAATCAACCTTGGTCAGCATGTGCTGGAGGCCATGGCCGAACTCGTGGAACAGGGTCTCCACATCGCGGAAGGTCATCAGACTGGGCTTGCCGTCTACTGGGGGAGCCTGGTTGCATACCAGGTAGGCCACAGGCAGCCGCACTTGGTCGTTGATCTTGCCCCGGTTGATGCAGTCATCCATCCAGGCGCCGCCGCGTTTTTCGGCGGGGCGGCTGTAGGGATCGAGGTAGAAGTGGGCGATCGGATCGCCGCCGCTATTTAATACCTGGAAGTAGCGTACGTCGGGGTGCCACACTGGAGCTTCGCCGTCGGCGGGGGCAATGGTGACATCAAAGATGCGGTGGGCCAGGGCAAACAGGCCGTCGAGCACCTGGGGCAGCGGGAAGTAGGGGCGCAGCTCTTCGTCGTTGAGGCCGTACTTTTCTTCGCGAATGCGCTCAGCCCAAAAGGCGGTGTCCCAGTGGGTGAGACTGTCGGCCTCGGCTGCCCCCTTAGACTGAGCAAAGGCTTTGAGTTCCTCCAGCTCCTTTACGGCAGTGTCGTAGCTGGCCACCCGCAGCTCGCCCATCAGCTTTTCGATCGCCTCGACAGACGGAGCCATTTTGCGGGCCAGGCTGAGGTCAGCGTAGGTGGCGTAGCCCAACAGGTTCGCCATTTCGTGGCGCAGCTCAAGAATTTTCTCAATGTTGGGGCTGTTGTCGAGATCGCCCTCGGAGGCGCGAGTGACAAAGGCACGGTAGAGCTGTTCGCGCAGGTCGCGGCGGCGGCTGTGCTGCATGAACGGACCGAAGCTGGGGTAATCCAGCGTGATTCGCCAGGGGCCCGCGGCGGCGGTGGCGCTTTCGTCGCCGGCATCGCGGGCGGCTTGGGCAGCCTGGGCCAGCAGGCTCGGGGGTAGCCCGTCGATATCTTCAGGGGTGGTGAGGGTGAGGCTAAAGGCCTTGGTGGCGTCGAGCACGTTGTTGGAGAACTTGTTGGTGAGTTCGGCCAAGCTCTGCTGAATTTCGTTGAAGCGATCTTTTTCAGCGCCCTCTAGGCCCACCCCCGACAGCTCGGCTTCACGGATCGAGGACTCAACGATGCGCTGCTGGGCCGGGTCGAAGCTGGCCCACTGGTCGCTGGCGCGGAGCTGTTTGAAGGCTTCATAGATCGGCTTGCTCTGGCCCAGGCGGGTGGCGAACTGCACCAGGGGCGGCTGCACCGCCTCGTAGGCCGCGCGCAGCTCAGGGCTATTTTTTACCCCCATCAGGTGGCCGACAATGCCCCAGCTCCAGCCCAGGCGCTCTTCGATGCGGGTGAGGGGTTCCACCAGGCCGTCCCAGGTGGGGGTAACCTGGGCCTCTAGGGTTTCTAGGGCGGCGGCGAGGTCGTCGAGCAGAGCGGTGATGCCCGGCACAATGTGGGCTGTGTCGATGCTGTCGAAGGGAGGTAGACCGGCACCAATCAGGAGGGGGTTTTGTAAGACGGTAGCTGTCATAGTCGCAGAATCAATGGAGGTAGGAGGGACAAAAACGATAAAACTGACCAGGCCGGGCGATCCGCCCCAAAGCCCATAAGCCGTCGTTGAGACGGCAAACATTTTAGTAAGTAGTGGGCTTAGTCGAAGTCATTATGAGTTTGCTTTATAGTGTATCTCAATTTGCTATGTGCCGCACTCTTTGAGGGGCAGGCTGTCAATTACCATAGCCTTTATTTGAGGACTGAGCCGATTTCTGTCGAGGCCTGAGCCCTGTCTGAGGTGTTGATGCTAAATAGCTCGTTTCGGCGGATTGTTACGGGGATTATCTTCTTCTCGCTGACGGTGGTGGGGGCAGTAATTGGCTACATGGTGGCGGGCTGGAACTTCCTCGACGCTATCTATATGGTAGTGATCACCATCTTTGGGGTGGGCTATGGGGAAGTGCAGCCCCTGACCTCACCGCCGCTCAAGGTATTTACGATTTTTGTGATTATCGCGGGAGCGCTGTCGGTGGCCTACATTGTGTCGGGCTTCGTGCAGATGATCACCGAAGGGGAAATTCATCGAGCCTTGAATGTAAAACGCATGACTAACGAGATTGCCAGCCTGGAAGACCACGTGATTATCTGTGGCTTTGGCCGCATTGGCCAGCTGGTGGCCCGCAAGCTAAAGCGCGATCGCCAGCCATTCATCATTATCGACAACGACTTGGAACGAGTGGCCTTAGCCAAGGAGCAGGGCTATTTAATCTATCAGGGCAATGCCACCGACGAAGCCGCCTTGGAGGCAGCAGGCATTCTCCGGGCCAAGTCGCTGGCGACGGTGCTGCCCAACGACGCCGCCAACGTATTCATTACCCTTACAGCACGGGACATGAACCCAGAGCTGATGATTTTGGCTCGGGGGGAAATGCCCTCCACTGAGAAAAAGCTGCGGCTGGCGGGGGCCAACCACGTGGTGCTGCCCGCCAGCATTAGCGCCCTGCGGATGGCCCATCTAATTAGCCACCCATCAGCGGTGGACTTTTTGTCGCAGACCGATGGTCAGCACGGGCTGAATGAGTTTTTGGCGGAGCTAGATATTCAGCTGAATGAGCTGATGATTGATGCCACCTCGCCGCTAATTGGTGGCACTATCGGCGACATTGAGGTCAAGGGCCAGGGCACGTTTATTACCGTGGCCTTGCGTCGGGCCGACGGTGAAGTGATTATTCACCCCAGCCGGGCTACCTATCTGGCCCTGGGCGACTCGATTATTTTGATGGGTCACCAGGGGGATATGCCTAACTTTGCCCAGCAGAACGCGATCAAGAAGGAGATGCGGTATCGAGGGGCGAGGCTGCGGTAGGGAGTGGATGGGTGAGGGGTGGATGGGTAAGGGGTGGGGGTGGATGGTGATTCTTTACTCCTTACCCCTCACTTTCAGGGATCGATACCGTTACTGCGGCGATCGCAACATACATATCGTCGTTCTTATCGTCGAGTTCAGGGATGGCGCGCCCGGCTACTACCATACCGCCTTCCTTGAGTACCAAGGTCTTTTGGCCAAAGGGCAGCACCGCTAGCACCTCATCTTGCCGCACCTGATCGGGAAAGGGGACGGCAACCTGTACTTCAACCAGCATTTCGTTGGGGTGGCTGAGGCCAGCGACTTCCCAGACGCCGGGGAGGGCGTTGTGGGCGATCGCATTGCGCACCGCCCGCGCTGCCGCCACGGTGGGGTCTTGGCCGTGCTGATCGACGCCCATACCCATTTCAATAATCAGTCGCTTGTGGGCCACAACGCATCCTCAGAGGTGATTTAACACCCTTGATTTTAGGGGCTAGTGCCTATTTGGGGAGGTGGCTAGAGAGGGCGCGATCGCTCAAGCTCTCCTTTCTTAGCCGTCAAACGTTGCTTTTGTCAGCATTTGACCGCAGGTCTCAGCCGGTGGATATAGCACGACCAGCCCATCGATCTGGGATGCTGGGATTCTGTAACAACAGACACCTTAAGGAGAATCACCATGGGTACCGAACAACAGCTAGGCGCGTTGGTTATTATTGGCGGCGCGGAAGATAAAGAAGGCGACTGCGTTGTCCTGCGAGAATTTGTCCGGGCCGCTGGTGGGGTTGACGCCGAGATTGCCGTGATGACGGCTGCCACCAGCCTGCCCGACGAAGTGGGCGATGATTACACTCGCGTGTTTGAGCGGCTGGGGGCCAAGCGAGTCGATGTGGTACACACCGACCGCCGAGAAGATTCTGAACGCGAGGACAATTTAGAAAAAATCAAAGGGGCTACCGGCATCTTCTTTACCGGCGGTGATCAGTCTCGCATCGTTGAATATATCAAAGGCACCCCCCTCAACGACGCAATTCAGCAACGCCGTCAGGAAGGGGCCGTGATTGGCGGCACCAGCGCCGGGGCCGCCATGATGCCCGACGAGATGATTATAGAGGGTGATTCGGTCTCAAACCCCAGCGTCGGTGCGGTAGAAATGGGCCCAGGCATGGGGTTCTTGCCCGGTATTGTGGTCGACCAGCACTTTGCTCAGCGGGGAAGACTAGGTCGGCTGCTGGCGGCCCTGGTGCTCCAACCCGCTGTCCTCGGCTTGGGCATCGATGAGAACACGGCTATCATCGTCACTGGCGATGAGTTTCAAGTCGTGGGGGCAGGCACCATCACCGTGGTCGATGAAACCACCGCCACCCACAACAACCTGGAAGGGTTGCTCAAGGATGAACCCATTGCCCTATGCGATGTCAAGTTGCACATTCTGCCCCATGGCTACCGCTACAACCTCAAGACCCACACCCCGATCGTGTAGTTATTCAAACCATCTGTGGCCTAGCCCTCTGACGGTTCGCGCGCCCTACGCCCCCTCCTTCGTGGATGCCATTATTCCCCTGGTCGTACTGAGGGGCGGAGCGGTTACTCTCTTTGGGCTGGCAGCTATTGATGGCCCAGCGCAGGCTTAGTGGAACTTTGGCACTGCCGATGGCGATCGCCTGATTTCTTGTGACGGCATAGACAGCATGCTCTACACCCTGTGGACTATGATTGGGGCCATGACTTTTGGCGCCATCATGGAAAAGTTTGGCATGCTGACCAAGCTGATTAACCCAGTGCTGCTGCGGGCGCGCTCCCAGGGCAAGCTATTTGCGGGTGACCAGTACACTGCCCTGGTGCTGCCCCTCCACGTGTCTCGGATCGAGTTTCAACGGGGGTCGCAGCCCCAAAATCTGTCGTGTCTGACCGCCGATGCGGGTACTGTTACCTCAGCCCTGACGTGGAATTCTTGCAGTGCGTTCATGGCGGTAACGCTGGAAGTCTCTACATTTCTGTGTTTTCCCTTTGCGGTTTTTAACATCGCCAGCCCCATTCTGTCGCTGCTCTATGGCATTACGGGCTTCAAAATTGATAAGCTGCTCACCGCCTTTGGCTCTACCGCTGAGGCGCTTTAGGCTAGGGCAGTTACGCAACCGCTGGTGTCCATAAACTCCGCTAAGCCACTATGACGACTCTCATTAACCCAGGTTCCGTCTCTGACGTTGCTAAGACCATCTATACCGGCGACATTCTCCAAGGGGTGCCGGTGATCAGCCACCTGGGCGTGGGCGACCTGGCTCCAGGGCACAGCCATCGGTTTTTCTTTGAGGGAGTGCAGATGGCGACGGGCCAGCACTGGTATGTGCCGGTGCTGGTGGCCAAGGGCGATCGCCCCGGTCCCTGCGTTGGCCTAGTGGCGGGCATCCATGGAGATGAGGTGAGCGGCATCGATGCGGCGCAGCGGGTGATGGCCCAGCTCGACCCCACAGCGATGGCAGGCAGCGTGGTGGCGGTGCTGGGGGTGTCGCGCCCGGCGGTGGAGTATACGCGATCGCACTGGCTAACGGCCCAGGGCGGTGGCTCCCAGGTGGATATGAACCGGGTTTGGCCCGGCGATGAAACCGGTGTCAACGCTGCCACCCGCCACGCCGGGCTGCTGTGGAATCGCCTTTTGATCACCAACGTCGATATGGTGATCGACTACCACACGGTGACAACCGGCAGCGACTTCACCCTGTTTCTGTTTGCCGACCTGCGGCAGCCCACGGTGCGACAAATGGCAGAACTGTTTCCAGCCGAGCAGATTCAGAACGATCCGGGGCTAGTCGGCACCTTAGAAACCGCCTTAGTGGCGGCGGGCATTCCAGCTCTGACGGTGGAAATTGGTGGCCCTAGACGGTTCGACGCCAGCAAAATTGCTCGGGCGGTAGAGGGCACCTGCAACGTGCTCAAGCACTACGGGCTGGTCGATGGTCCCCTGGGGCGCACCGCCGCCGAGGTGGGCACGGTCTATGGTGATGCTCTAGAGACAATTCGCGCCACCACGGGCGGCTTTTTAGAGCTGCTAGTAGATCTGCGCGATCGCGTCATCTCTGACCAACCAGTAGCGATTCAGCGCAATGCCTTTGGAGATGTGGTGGCCGAGTACCGGGCCAGCGTAGTTGGCGAAATTGCTGTAGTCGCCCGCGACGCCCTATGCGAACCCGGTTCGCGTGTGGTGCAGATTCTCTACAACCGCAGTGAGGTCGAACCCTAGGCTGCTGATACCAAATTCGGCTTAGTTAACTCCCGATTTAGCCGGACGAATGCGATGCGCCCTTACGGTTTGGTCTTTTGGAAATTGGGGTGATGAGATGCGGATTTGGTGTGAATAATAATTCCTCCTGCGGTGGAGCGATCGTCTGGGTCAGGACAGGTTAGACATAGGGGCATTGCAGTGCAATGCCCCTACTGGAGGGTTCCGCTTGCCAAAATGTCTCAACTAACTTGACTACGGCAATAATTCAACAGGATTTTTCGTCAAAAGTCTCAATAGAAGACTAAACCTGGCGACGGCGGCGATCGGCGACCCAGACAACAAAAGCGATCGCACAGCTAATCAGCACAATCTTGCTAACTGGGCCAAGCAACACCTGCACCCGCTCAAACTGGGCGCCCAAAATGTAGCCCGCCGCTGCCAGTGCCCCTGTCCACAGCAGGGTGCCCAGGGCAGAGTAGCCCAGGTAGGGCAGCAGCGGCATTTGACTTAGCCCCGCTGGTACCGACACATAGGTGCGCACCCCAGGTACCATGCGGCCGACCCCCACTATCCAGCCGCCGCCACTCTTTTGAAAAAAATCCATCGCCTTTTCAATGTCTTTAGGCTTGAGTGTTAGCCAGCGGCCGTAGCGTCTCACCCAGCCCATCATTTGCTCATGGCTAATTAGCCGACCCAACACATACCAAGCTGACGCCCCAATTAGCGAGCCGAGGGACCCCGCCAAAATCACTCCGACTAGGTTCATGTCAGAGCTGTCGCGGCTGACAAACCCTGCCAGCGGCATTACCAACTCTGATGGAATGGGCGGAAACAGATGCTCCAGTACCATCAGGCCAAAGATGCCGACATAGCCAAGAGACTCAATCCAGGTCGTGATCCAGTTGAACATGGGGAGGGTAAAGTTTAAAGCGGTTAGGGGGCAGGCTTGAGATCTAGAACCCGACGAGAATGGGGAAGAAGCTGAGCGCACGATAACACACTGCGCCCTTGAGGCAGTTGTTGCAGGACATCGTGCTGCTAGGCGTGCAGCTTAGATGCCTCCACTAAGTGACCTACCGCCAACTCAAATCCTCTCCTAAAAAATTATGTTCCCCAAACCTACGGGAGAGCTAAATTTTTAGTCCTCTATCCCTGTATAGAATGTTAGCCCTACGCAGAACCATTCCTCTCTTTTGAAAGAGGGCACCATCGGCCGAATTATATAGAGTAGTGATCTTAAAAGGCGTTTGAGGTCACCATGCCCAATGGATTCTTGCTCAGTCGCGCTCTGCTTAAATTTCAAACTGACTCTGAAGGTCTACTAGCTGAGCTATCCGCTGTGACCCGCACCCCAGATGGTAATCTCTGGCTCGGTTCCGATGAATTTACCACTCTAGAGCGGCTGAACCCTATGGGCGATGGGGTCTATGGCAACCACAAAACCTTTCACCTCCAAGACTTTATTCAGCTCTCTGATGACGAGTCTGAAATCGATATTGAAGGCCTCGACTACTGCGATGGCTATCTTTGGGTAGTGGGCTCCCACAGCTTTAAGCGCCCCCAAGCTAAGGGTAAAAAGCAGCACAAAGACATTCAACGACTTTCCGAAATCGAGCATGATCCTAACCGATCGCTGCTGGCTCGGCTACCGATTCTCAATGGCGAAATTGTACACACCTATGCCCTTTCTGATAACAAGGGCGATACCCTTACCGCAGCCAGCTTAAAGCAGGTGAACGGCCACAATTTGCTGCTAGAAGCCCTCGCCGAAGACGAACATCTAGGGCTGTTTTTAAAGATGCAGTTGCCTTCAAAAGACAACGGCTTTGATGTCGAAGGCATTGCCGTTAGCGGTAACAAAATCTTTTTGGGTTTGCGCGGCCCTGTTTTGCGCGGGTGGGCAATTATTCTTGAAATTGAAGTAGAAGATGCCGAGCCCGGTACGCTCACGCTTAAAGATTTAGGGGGAGGTTGTCTCTATCGCAAGCACTTTCTTGACCTCAATGGCCAAGGCGTTCGCGAACTATGCCTGTACGAAGGGGATATGCTGCTGCTGGCCGGCCCGACTATGGAGGTGGAGGGTGCCATGCAGGTGTTTCGCCTTGAAAACGTTCTTGAGCATACCAACGATACACTGTGGAGCCAAGAATCTGGTCGACTCAAGGTTCTGTTTGATATACCTTTTGTTATTGGTACTGACCATGCCGAGGGCCTTACATTGGTGCCTTGCCTAGGTTACGACGATGCACTAATGGTGGTCTACGATTCACCAGACGACGAGCGTCGCCCTGACCCTAAGTCAATATTTTCTGACATCTTTCGCCTACCCAAGCAGACTAGCGACGCCTAGATAAATAGTGTGGTGGGCGATCGCAAACTCTGTTTCACCGCCCCTAATTTATTGGCAGGGCAAACATCATTGTGCTCTATCTAAGTTGCTCTTATTGCACTCGAACTTAAGTAATCCAATGGGTGATGGCTAAGCGAAGTTAAAACTATCAATGTCAGACTAATTTGAACCTGAAAACTCAGACCGCCAATAGCTGTGAATACGCTTGATAAACGTTTTGGGCTCCTCGCTATAGAATTTTTTGCCTAAACCCTTGGCCTGTTGATGCAGCTTATCTTGCCGATGAATCAGTAGGGGCATGAGCACCTGCAAAGAAGTGTTGCTAAGTGCCACTTCTGAGGGGTGATGTCGCAAAAAGTGTTGCAGAACAGCACTGTCGTGGCCGTCGCCCAGCAACTCAGAGAGGTAATGAGCTTCTGAGCCTAAGACTTCCATAACAGGGGGCCAAATCTGCTTTAGCAGACAGGAGCTGTACCACAGATCTTTGACTCGCTTGCGCCAGTCGTGAAACGTTTCGTCGTTACCGTCTTTGTAGGCAGCGTGAAAGCGATCGCGTCCCTGACGATAAACTTGTTCTAGGCTTTTGGAGACGGCTTTCCACCCCGTTTCATGAAGGGTGAGCTTGCTTAGCCGAGCTTTACTCGCTTCTAAATCGGCCAGAATAGGCGCGATCGCATCATCGCGATCAATTAGTGCCTTGAGCTCAGATTTATAGAGATCTGTCAAACTGTTTTGCAGCTCAGAAAGTCCCTTATTCTCAAGCGATATTCCATAAATTTCGATCAGGTCATTCAAAGTTTTTTGATAGACAGCACCATCTCGAGCCGGAGCAAGAGCTTGTCCAATACTCCTCAGCTGATCGTTCTCTCGTTGATAAGTCTTTTCGCCTATCGACTTTCGCACCAGCCGCAGCACCGCTCGCCCCTTTTTTAACCGCTTGCGCGTACTGTGAATCGCCTGCTCAGGGGTTTTTTGAATGCCCTCGCTCAGTTCTTGAATTGCTTTCTCAAGTTGCTCGTTAAGAATGCGCTGAACATTGGCCTCAACGGTGCTGTCGGTGAAAAATCGATAGGCCATAGCTGTGACAATTAATACTCAGGACCCTTGGAATCCAGATCGAGTTCAAATCGCTGGTCATCCCGACGATTCATTTCGTTGAGGACTCCAACGGGGTGCTCGGGCTTAGTGCTAATGCCTACGGCGTCAGCGAGAGCATCAACATCATTTTGCTCGGGGGTTGGCGTGGTGCCACCCACGGCCTCTTCACCGACCGTTTCAGCTCGCTCTGCAACTGCATCGGGGTCGCCTCCGGTCAGAGGGCTATTCGTTTCCAGAGCGCTCTCAGCTGTCACCTCAGCTCCAAGGTGCTCGCTGTCATCGCTTTGCCCAACGCGAGCCTCTTCAACCTCGGCCTGACTAGGCGGTAGGTGAATTACGGGTTCGTTAGACGGTGGTGGCGCTGCATCTATTTCATGGGGAAGCTTTTCAGCGAGATCAGATTGTTGTGAGTTCATTGAATTATCGTTAGCCATAATTTAAGGCCGCATCATACCGTTTGGACTGCAGCAGATGGTTGACATCAAAGCAAAAACGCTTGTAGTCAACCATCTGGTGCTACTACTGCTATTAACCTTGAGGAATTGATCCAGCGTAACAATCTTGTCAGCGGCAATTGATCATCCTATGGATGGATTTTAGGGCCTTGAGTATCTTCAACAGGAGTCAGGACTCTTCGGGCAGTGGCTTTTGCTGAACGGCATATTTATTAGGCCTAATTTGTGAGCCAAAGCGGCGGCTGTAGACCTGGGTAAGTTCTGCCCCGTAGAACAAAATTTGGGCTGAATAAAACACCCAAACCAGCAAAATTATTACGGAGCCTGCCGCCCCATAGGATGAGCCAAAACTGCTGTTGCCTAAGTAGAGACCAATTAGATATTTCCCTACCGAAAATAAAATAGCAGTAGCAGCAGCCCCAAACCAAACATCATGCCAAGCGATAATTGCGTCGGGCAAATACTTGAACATCATGGCAAAGAGCAGAGTGGTCAGGCCAAAGGCAAGCAGGAAATTGAAGAGCTGAACCAGGCTGTCTAAACCCGGCATGAGCGTGTTGAGGTAGCCTGAAAACCCAGAGATCGCCGAACTAGCAATCAGCGACACTAGTAGCAGGAAGCCAATGACGATCACCATCCCTAGCGACAACAAGCGTTTACGAAGCTGGTCGATCAGGCCAATGCCAGGTCGAGCTTCCAAATTCCAAATTGTGTTAAGCGACAGTTGTAGTTGAGACAGTACCCCCGTAGCGCCTACTATCAGGAGCACAACGCTTATGGCTGAGGCTAGCCAGCCAGAGCTTTCCCCAGGGCGATTAGCGTTGTCGAGCACGGTGCGCACAAAGTCAGCGCTGGCTCCACCCATCAGAGATTCGACCTGACCCATGAGCTGGTCACGCACAGCACCATTATCAAAAAATAGACTGGCGATCGCGATCGCTAAAATCAGCAGAGGCGCTAGAGAAAATAGAGTGTAGTAGGCCAACGCAGCGGCCAACTGCGAAGCTTGGTCTTGGTTCCACTCCTGAAAAGCCTCCTTGAGTAGTCGCCAAACCTGTTTTGGACTCATTGTCAGCACTCTAATTTCTAATTGCGTTATGATACAAAAATGTCAGATTAGTTAGCTCACCTTCTGACATTTAATTTCGGTCATTTAAGCAGTAGAACTAGATTGTTGTACTGCTCATTCTTCTATACAAAGAGAGCGATGAAGTTGCTCTCAATTAACTCATAAATTTTTGGGCAGCAGGTTGAATAAACGAATGGCAATCTAACCCAAACTAAGTCTTACTTAGTTCTGCCAACGCGCACCCAACCTGTGTGATAACTAAGAGGGTAGAAGCCTTTAGTCGTTGCCTTCGCCGCCTTCGCCACCTTCGCCCTCTTCAGTTTCTTCTTCCTCACCTTCGAGAGACTCAGTCCCGTTCGGCTCTGTTTCTAGCTGCTCTTCGCCTTCTGTATTTCCGCCAGCATCACAGGCAACGGTTAAGGAAGAAAGTCCAAGCACCAACGGTAAAACCATCCAGCTTGCTTTCATGATATTTCTCTATAAAATAACTAGACTAGTTTAGGGTTTTAAGCAGGAGATTGGTCTCTGTCCTGAGACATAACTTCTATAATCTAAATGTATAAGTTTCAGCTAAGATGGCTGACAAATAAAATGGAGAACAAACTTTTGGTGCTCAAGTTGTTTTAGTTTGAGTTCAAATAAATTTGAAGGCAAGCTCTAAATAATTGACAGATTCTACTGAGCTTTTCAGATTCAGATACGAGATGGAATGCTGAGGTTCTTAGCGGCGATCGCACTACTATTTAACACAACCAAAAACAACAAATTGCTATAGGCGATCGCCAACTTTCCTAGTACATCATCAACCCTAAAGACTAGGGTTCTTATGAGTTAGGGGCAGTAAAACGGACTCCAACTTACACATTTAAGTTGGACAGACCACCAAATTTATTGGCCCGGATTCAGCTTTGTCATCTGCCAGGTAATCAGCGTTCCTACCGGGCTCCATAGCAGGAAGGGGAGCAACAAGAGAAAGGCTTTGCCGTCTACCTGCGCGACTAACAAGGCCAGCACTAACCCAAACACAAATCCCGCTCCCCCGATCGCCGTGCCCACTCGCAAATTCTGCAAGTTGCACATGACCGGGTTATAGCTCACAATCAGCAGCTCCAGCACGATGTACCCAGCCATAAACCACCAGCTCTGGGTTTGTTTCCAGACAATGTAGGCCGACCAGCCACCGCAGATAAATACCGCCATCCACACGACAGGAATGGCAAACTCAAACTTTAGCCAGTCGGGGCGACGCTGCCGCTTAAACCACTTAATGCCGCGAGGCCTAATCAGGCTGGACGCAGACGCGATCGCCGCTCCCACCACCGCAATTACTAACCAGGCTGGAAACATCATCCACCTCATAGGGTCTGACTAAACTAAACCAGACCAAAGCTGCCGCGACATCTTACCCATGGCACAACTTAAAGAATTGGGCTATGGGGGGTGATTAAGCACCAAGTTCGGACGACGGAAGTGGGCAGACTTCCATAGCTTGAATCAAGCCACGCTCAATGGTGAAACGGTGGCCAACGTGTTCGTCGGCAATCACAGCTCCGACCAAGTCGCGCACAACTTGATGCACCTCGACCAAGAGCTGCCCGGCATCCTCAGGGTGAAAGGCAACCGGCTCGACGTGTGGATTGATTTCGCTCCACTGCTCTGTCCAGTAAGCGCGAACTTCCTCAGGCCCACGGGCAAAACCGCCTTTGAACGCCTTGGGCCACACTACGTCGGAAGTCATGAGGGCGAGGGCGGCATCAATGTCGCGCGCGTTGAAGGCCGCATACGCTGCGCGTAGCAGCTCGATTTCTGGTGCAGCTTGATCTGGCATAGGAGATAGGTGGAGATGGGACAGTTAGAAGCAGGTTGATGAAACAGAGTGTTTTCGGAACGTCTCCTCTCATTTTGAGCCTGACCACAGCTACAGAGGTTGAAATAGTTTTAACAGATGAAACAATTCGGCGTTGATTATCTATTGTCTGCGGATAATTCTTAAAGCTGTATTCCATTTCATTGACCTAACTATTTAATGACTGCTCTCAAACTGCTTCGCTCCATTACCCTTTCAGCAACCGCAACTGTTACCTGGGCTCTAGCTGCTTCTAGCGCCCTTGCTTTTTCAGATACCCAGTCTCATTGGGCAGCCACCTGTATTGACCAATTAGCGGCGCAACGTCGGGTGAGTGGTTATCCCGAGGGTAGCTTTCGCCCCCAGGCAACCCTTACGCGCACTGAATTTGCTGTTCTCATGCTCAATTCGTTTGGCTATGTTGAGCCGACTCGCAGTGCTCCGACGTTTCGAGATGTGCCCTCTAGTTTCTGGGGCTATCGGGCTATTCAAGACGCCTACGCGCGCGCGTTTTTCTCGGGCTATCCGGATGGTACGTTTCGACCGACAGAAGCTATTCCCCGAGTGCAGGCGATCGCAATTTTGGCCAATGCCACCCACATGAGCAGCCCGGAAGTAGCGGAGACTGTCTTGCCGCGATATTTTGATGATGCTCAGCAGGTGCCACCCTACGCTAAAAATGCGATCGCAGCCGGAACTGTGGGGCGTTTGGTGGTGAACTATCCAAACCCGCGACAACTACAGCCCAATCGAGCTATCACTCGGGGCGAGGTGGCGGCTTTGATCTGTCAGTCCCTCAACCTCGCTCGGACGGTGCCTGTGCAGTATGTGGCAGGCGATCGCACGGTGTTTACGATTCCTCCTGAAATGGGAGGGTTTGATCGCTTTTCAGAGGGGCTAGTGTCCTTCTTAGTCAATGGGAAAGTTGGCTATATGAATCAACAGGGGGCAACTGTAATTGCGCCGCAGTTCGATGAGGGGGGGACGTTTTCAGACGGGTTAGCGGCTGTGCGGGTAGGAACTCAGTGGGGCTTTATCGATCGCACGGGAGCCTACGTCATTCCCCTGCAATTTACGACTCGCCCTGACGACTTCTCTGATGGCATGGCCGCCATTCGCACTGCGAGTGGGCTAACTGGATTCATTGACAAAACGGGGGCGATCGCAATTCAGCCTCAGCCCTATTACGCGACCTCTTTTACGGAAGGGCTAGCGGCGATCTCAGTGAATGGTCAATCTGGCTTTATGGACAAAACCGGGGCGATCGTGATTCAGCCTCAGTTTGAGCAAGTCAGAGCATTTTCAGATGGGTTGGCTGCTGTGAAAGTGCGCCCTTCTCCTACGGCTGGTGCGTTGTGGGGCTATATCGATCGCACCGGGGCTTTTGTGATCGAGCCTCGGTATTACGATGCCGAGCCTTTTTCTGAGGGATTGGCTGCCGTTCTTGGCCTCAATGGTGACGGACGAACCTGGGGCTACATTAACCGCGCCGGTGAAACTGCAATTCAGCCTCAATTCTTTGCCCATTCAGAGTATCAAGGCCCGGTGACGACGCCCTTTTCGGGGGGCATTGCCATGGTGCGTCGGGGCGAACAGGCTGGATTTATTGACCGCACGGGGCGATATGCGATCGCAACTCAGTTTGTAGATGCTGATCGGGTCTCGAATGGCATGGCTCGGGTCAATGTGGGTGGCACCTGGACACGAGTGCAGACGGGCTGTACTCAAAGTGACGGCTGCTCTTATTCCAGCCAGCTTCGAGGTGGCAAGTGGGGCTACATTCAAATGCCGCGCACTGCCAATCCATAAGCAAAGTACCTGTGGGGTGGGCACTGCCCCCCCTACTTTTACTAATGTGCCACTCAACTTACAGTACTGCCTTAGCTTTGAGTAGGTTAAATGCTGCCAGCAGAAAACGCAGCCGACAACTGAGATCAATCTGCTTCCAATTCAATAAAATCGCCTTTTTTCAGTACTCCCTCAACTAAAACCGCACAGTAAATTCCAGCAAAACTGCCGTTTGCTTGGACAACTTTCTGTGAAACTTCTGGGTTGTGTTCACCTGTATCTGGATCGAGCGAAATCATCCTACAACGTGGGTCACGCTCAAGCACCATGACCGTCGCGGTCGAACCAATCCGTAGACGGCGACCGACAAGGTTATCTTCAGGAAATCCAACCACGTCTGACGAAAAATTGAAGTAGACGTTTGCTCGAAAACGCCGCTTATCAACTGGGATTGAGCATTCTGATTCAATTTGTCGAATCGTGGATAAGCTGATTAACGAAATCGGGCGACAATCGGTTAAAGCCCGGTCTGAACGCACAAGTTTTAGTTGGGTCTTCGCGTCGAGTCCTTCACCCAGTAGTTGAATCAGTTCTGGGTCCTCGACAGAAATAATTTTGCCTGCCGGAGTGACAACATCTAAAAGCATGTCTTCTGGGTCACTGTTAGCAGGTGTCACACCAGGTGCTATACTCGCGGCTTCAATTAAGTTTGGCGGTTTTGAGGCTCGTTCTGGGTAGCGATATTGCGGCTGATATTGCAACATTTGTTGCTGCACATTCGCGTTCAAATAAGGAAAGCCTTTGCGAGCAGCGGAACTTTTGACGGCGTAGCAGCGATCGCCATAAATACCAGAAAACCCCATAAAGATTTCGGGCATTTCTACGCCGCGCATGCTTTTAACTGGGTAGCACCACAGGCTTTCGACGGTTCCGATAGTTGTCATATCAAAACTGAAAATCTCATTTTAGCGAGCTACTGCTAATTGGTTCAGGTTATAGGCTCGAGAAGGAGAACTATGTCGCAGTTTCGCCCCCCCGCCCCCAATTCTGAGGAGATTTAAAGCCCCCAAGGTTGGGGGTTTGGGGCCAAAGCTCATACAGGCAATATTCTTTTTCAATAAGGAAACAGCCTTGGGTGTTGGGGTAGACGGGTTTCTCCTTAGCGGTAGATAAAGTCGCAGCGATCGCCCCCAAAACAGACGCGGGCAAACCCGTCGGAAAAGGAATAGGCATCATCATATACAGGACGAATTGCCCAGCGGCCTTGGCGATCGATGAATCCCCAATGACCTCCAAACCCCTGCTCATTCTCATCTACTCGTACCGCTGCTAGCCCCAGCCGAAACTCTGACGCACCATCGAATCGCGGTTTGATGATCCATTTCCCAGTTTTATCGATGTAGCCAGATTTTTCGGATTCTACAACTGCAATGCCGTCGGAAAAGGCCATTGTGCGAGCGGGGCGAGGAGCAATACGCCAGGCTCCTGTGGTGTCGATGTAGCCTCCGCCTTCATGGGTGGCAACAGCCGCTAACCCTTCGGAGAATGCGCTTGCTGATTGGTATTTAGGCGGAATCACCCAATTTCCAGTTAGGTCGAGAAAGCCCCAATACTCACCGTCCTGCGCTGCGGCTAGGCCTTCATGAAATGGGTATAAGTCTGTAAATTTGGGGGAGACGATCCATTGCCCGGCGCGATCGATGATGCCCCAGCGATCGCCTACCCGCACCGCCGCCCGGTCATCTACAAAACCATCTGCTGCATCGAACTGAGGTGGAATCACCCACCGCCCATCTCGGTTGATGTAGCCCCAGCGATCGTTTTGGTACACTGAGGCCATACCCTGCTGAAACTGGTAGTCGGCGACGAACTTTATGGTTTGTGGCCCTGGCAACGGCGTTCGCTGGAACTGGGGTTTAATCACCATCTCACCGGACGGATTGATAAACCCATACAGCCCATTTTTCATGACCGCTGCCAAGCCTTCTGAAAAGTCTTGAGCTAACTCAAATTCAGCAGGGATTACCAGTTTCCCTTCGCGATTAATGTAGCCATAGCCCTGATTGAATACCGGCGCGACTAGGGCTAACCCTTCGTGAAAGCTATTGACGTCATCAAACCAGCGACCGATTAGTAGTTGCCCCGTCTGTGGCGTGATGTCTCTGGAGCGAACGGGATAGCGATCGCATCCCCCAGTCCCCAACATCACGCACCCCAACAGAACTATGCACCACAGGCTCAACCTCAACCGCCTAATCCACCGCCGCTCATGTTTCACAGCCATGCCACACCATCCACTCCAGAATCTAGAATCCAAAATTCAAAGGGGTTTAGGGGAGATTGGCGGTAGCCTTCTGAGTGCTTACGGACTCATTGCCCCCTTGTAAGGTGAGTGTCAGATACTGATGCATCGAGGTGAAACCAGCTAACGATGTCCATCACCCGCCGCAGGTGACCTCGAGCGCCTATAAGCGATCTTTAAACGGTTGGTGTGCATAGGTATTGTCATGGGACACCATTGCAACGCACTTTTTCAACAACTTGACGAATTGCATCAATAACGAATTGTGGTTTATCGAGGTGGATTGCGTGCCCGCTTTCATGGGCAACAATGTGAACGCCTTGGGGTGACTGGTTGGCTAAATCTGCATGTAATGTTTGCAGCTTCTCAACTACCTCTTTAGTTATGTCAAAATCTGGTTTTCCAGCCGACAAAACAACGAGAGGAATATCAGGAAACAACTTTGTCTGGCGAACCTGTTCGACTTGATGCATGCTGACTGATACCGCCGCCGATTCCTGAGCAAAGGTTTTCCCAAACTGCGTTTGAGAATAGAGTGCTTTAGCTAGAGAGCGAATTGAAGGTGGAAACTTTTGGAATAAACCAGCTGCCATGGGCAAAGAATCAAAAGTGACCAGCAAACGAAGCAGACCAGTACGTCCCATAATTGGCACTACGTAGGTCAACAGTCCTTCGAGCCGCTTGTTTAATTCCACCCATTCGACGGGTGTGTCCTCATACATTCGCTCATGAGCAACATCTACTAAAACCATCCCAGCCACTTCTTCAGGATAGTGATAGGCAAATAAGCGGGTGAATAAACCACTTAAAGACATTCCCACTAAAATATAAGGTGGTTCAATTTCAACCTTTCTTAAAAGTTGTCGCAGCTCGTCAACAGCTTGCTCAGCGGTACGCGGTTCTGAACTGACATCGCTCCAGCCATAGCCTGCGCGATCGTAGGTCAAGATTCTCGTAAATTTAGCAACTTCAGGCTGTACTGATTGCCAATCTAGGTGAGTACCCCCGGCTCCACTATCCACAATGACTGTTGGGAGACCTTCGCCCATCATTTGATAGTGCCACTTTTTACCGTTGACTTGAACTACTTTTCCAGGTGGTGGAAATTTCCGGCGATCGCGACTTGTGGCAAGTGCTTGATAAATTGCTCCAAACCCAACTACTCCGATCACTACCCCAAGGGGTACAACAAGCCATAGCATTTAGTTGATTCCTAAGCAGATGGTGGTACACCTACGAACAGCTAACCCCGCAAATCTCTCGGGCAGATTGCAAGGCTAAGGGGATCGTACCTTAGCCACCCCAATTTGCACTTCAGCGGGTGGCTAAGGTTTTCGTGTTCTGTCTTCCTAAACCACAACTGGAGACAGAACCCATGTTTGAATACCTCGATCCCGACGCCTCTGGCGCGTCAAATTTTCCGCCTGCCCAGCCCGCGCATCCCCATCCTCGCCCCGAGCGAGTACGGCACATGCTCTACGGCAGCCTCGCCGGCATAGACCGCACCATCAAAATCCTCCATGCCCACGGCTACACCGACCCCAACGACTGGAGCGACCCCATCCCCGTGCCACCCACCAGTGACATTCTTGGCTCAGCATCCAGCGGCACCGGGATCTGGATGGCGATCGCCACCAAAACTGTGCTGATCGAATAGCATATCCTGCCAGTCCCGACGGCATAAATTTTGCCGTCGGGAGCTGCGATCGCCAAAAACAAGCACACTGCCCCCGCAACTTGGCACATTGAGCAGCCCGTTTAACGAACTAAGGCCGCTGTATAGCGTATTGAGGCCGCTGTATAACGAAGTGGCACAGCTGTATAGCTTACTAACCTCGCTGCAAAGCAAAGTGGCACAGCTGTGTAGCAAACTGGCACAGCTGTATGGCTTATTCACGTCGCTGTATAGCGAAGTGGCACAGCTGTAGGGCTGACTGACCTCGCTGCAAAGCAAAGTGGCACAGCAGTGTAATGTCTTCAGAGAACAAACTGCCGATTGCAGGCCGCAATATCTCAAATTGACCTGTCAATATAGCCCTCGCCTGCTGGCGAACTACTTGCACTAAAAATCAGATTAGATGGTTCCATGGCTATGTCTTCGTGCAAGACCGTGATGCGAGGTAGCCATGGTGGCAGGCAACATCAACAACCAAGTTTTAGCTATAAGTCAATCTCCGAGCTTCCTATTGTCTGTGGCTGCTGCACCGCGAGGGTCAAAGGCTTGCATCGCCAACGCAACTGCTAGCTACATCAGTAAATTGGAGGATATGCAGCATGAAGACTCATTGACGATCTTTCTTATAAAAACTTAAAAACCGCCCAAACGACGGGTGGTAATTTGTCTTTGGCAGGATAGGGTGATGCCAATGGGGTAGGTTGACCAACTTGCTTGAGGCATAGGTTCCTATCACCGGAAAAACCGAGGTAGCACGCTGCCGTCCTAGCGCCACCTAGGGATGTACAGCATGTCTTGACTGACCTGGCGATAGCGGCAATCACTCCTTAGGTGTGGCGAGCGATCGCCACACTCAGTAGCTGACGTGCTGCTAAGCTCGGTCTACATCGAGCAGCCCCAGCGATCTCTAAAGCGTTAATACGCACCTCGGGCGGATACCACTGCACCATCAAGGGCCTAAAAAGGAACTAAATCGACTTGAGAGAACAATCCTTTGAGTTTTACAGCATCGCCTTTTTAGGAATCATTATGTTCCGCTATTTTCTAGTGGCAGGCATCACCTACTGGGTCTTTTACTCGCCCATCAGTCGATCGTTTATCAACCCTCGGCTGCGGCATCGGGTGCCATCCTGGCCAGCGATTCGTCACGATATCAATCTTTCGGCGCTGTCGGCCCTGGTGTTTGCGTTGGCCGCTGGCTTCATTCTCTCTTCCTACGAAGACGGAGCCACTCGCCTCTACACCGACCCAAGACAATATGGACTGTGGTATTTGGGGGTTAGCTATGGTGCGGTTTTGGTTTTGCAGGACACCTATTTCTATTTCACCCACCGACTGTTTCACCACCCCAAGCTGTTTCCCTGGCTCCACCGGGGACACCACCGATCGCGCTACCCCACCCCCTGGACCTCGTTTGCCTTTGATCCCTTAGAGGCCGTTGTTCAAGCGCTCTTTTTAGTTGGCATTGTCTTTGTGTTGCCGCTGCATTTCATCACGGTGCTTGCCGTGCTCACAACGATGACGGTGTGGGCTGTGCTTAACCATTTGGGGCCAGATCGCCTACCGGCTCTGTTCCCTCACCACTGGCTAGGAGAGTGGGTGATTGGCCCCGCCCATCACTCTATTCACCACCTCAAATATGCTGTGCACTATGGGCTTTATTTCACGTTTTGGGATCGGCTGCTGGGCACCCAAGATCCGAACTATACGCAAAACCTAAGCGACTTTCGATTCGGTCGCAGCGACAGCGTCTAGCCCACAGCTCTAAGTGTTAATTACTGAACTCTATAGCCTATTTTTATAGGCCATTTCTTGTCATGGGTATTTTTGTCGCATTAGTAATTGTGGCGCTCTGGCTGAGCAGTTTAGCAGGGCTTTTGCTGGTAGATATATCCCAGCTCAACTTGCTGTGGATTGTTGCAGCCATACTGGGGCGTACTTATATTCAAACTGGGCTATTTATTGTGGCTCACGACGCCATTCACGGGGTTGTGGTGCAGGGCGATCGCCGCTTAAACCACGGCATTGGGCGACTGGCCGTCAGCCTATATGCCCCCTTGTCCTACCAAAAACTGACTATCAACCACTGGCGGCATCATCGGTATCCTGGTCAAGCTCAAGATCCCGATTTTCACGACGGCATTCACCGCAGCTTTGCCCGCTGGTATTGGAAATTTATGTCGGGCTATCTTAACGGCCGAGAAAAGATAGTCATGCTGGTAAAGCTAATTGCCATCGGTCTAACGTTGATTATTGGATTTCAAACTTCTGTCAGCAACCTGGGCTTGTTTTGGCTTTTGCCCATCGTCCTAAGCTCGATGCAGCTGTTTTTGTTTGGCACCTACTTGCCGCACCGAGCGGGGCAAGCCAATTCCCACTATGCGACTAGCAGCAACTATCCGCTCGTGCTGTCGCTGTTGACTTGTTACTACTTCGGCTACCACTGGGAGCACCACGAATATCCCCATCTGCCCTGGTACCACCTGCCCTCAGCCCGCCAGTTCAATCTTGAAACTGGAGTAACGCACTAGCCTACAACCATTGCGATCGAGGTCTTACATCAAATCCCGAATGAATACCCACAATTTGTAGGGGCGTAGCATGCTACGCCCCTACGGGGTTCCTGGCTATGAACCAGGGTTTACCAAATTGGATTTCGGATTAACCCTCGATCGCAACGGCTACCGTGGTCTACTGCACCAGGCCACGGTAGGGATGCCAGAGCTGTACCCGCTGACCCTGGGCCATCAAAAACTGACCATTGGGGCTGAACTGAAACTGGCCCACGTCGTGGAGTTGCGCGAGCGATCGCCCAGTCGCCACCGACCACAGGGTAATGCCCTGGCCAGGAATGGGCTCGCTCTGCACCAGGGGCAACAGCAGAGTGCTGGTGGCCAAGGTCTGTCCGTCGGGGCTAAAGGCCACTTCGCCCAGGTTGACAGGCTGAATGGGGTGCCCCACGCTTTGGTTAAGCATGAGGGTGTGAACCGTCTCATAGGTTTGCCGGTTCCACAGGCGAGCCGTTTTGCCGTCGCTGGTGGCCAAACGCTGGGAGTCTGGGCTAAAGGCCAGGTGTCGTACTGGCTCGGTGTGCCCGGTGAGGGTAATTTGGCGCGCACCGGTGGTGGCGTTCCAGAGCTTGACGCTGTTGTCGCGATCGCCCGTGGCCAGAACTTGCCCATCAGGACTAAAGGCCAGAGGCAGCAGGGGGTATCGGTTTGTGGCCCGGTTCACCAGGGTACGCACCTGTTGCCCAGTGGTGGTATCCCAAAGCTGGAGGGTGTTTTGGTCAGTCGCTGTGGCCAACCGCTGACCGTTGGGGCTAAACCGCAGGGTGTGCACCATACCATCAACGGCATTCATCGATATCGTCCGCAACAGCTGCCCGGTTTGCAGGTTCCACAGTTTTAGGGTCTGGTCAGCGCTGGCGCTGGCCAAAGTTTTGCCGTCAGGGCTGATGGCGATCGCCCGCACCGCGTACCGATGCCCCTGAAATGTACGAACCGGCTCGCCGGTCGTCGCAGACCAGAGCCGAACCACACCGTAGGACATGCCCGCCGCGATAAACTGGCTGTCGGGGGTAAACGCCACGGCATTGGCCACATCCCCAACGATGCGAGTTCTTTGGCCCGCAGGCTCCTGCGGTGGATTTCCCTGGGCGGAAGCCTCTAGGGCGGGCCCCCGGTGCAGCGTAATGATGCGGTTGCCGCGCTCGGCGTTCCACAGGGCCAGGGCACTTTCTCCCCGGGCGCACGATCGCTCGTAGCTGTAGCTGCCGATGGCAATCACCGCCCCGTTGGAGCTAATGGCTGAAGACGCGGTGTAAATCGGGCAGGGGGAATCGGGGTAGAGGGATTTTAGATCGATGCTGCTTGCTAATTGGGGCTGCTGCCAAGAGCCGATCGCCGGCACGGGCAGATCTAGCGCTGTATCGACCCAGTTAAACAACACCGGCAGATGCTGGTTGAACCGTTCGCCCTGGAGGTACATGGCGTCGATGGTGCAGCTGCCACAGCTTTCGACCGACAAAATTTTGCTGATCTGCTCCCAGCTCACCCCGGCCCAAGGCAGGTGGCCCACAGGTGCATCCAGGGATGGGTTAATTTCTAGCTCGGTCAGCCATTCTCCAGCAATGAAAGTGGGGTCTTCCATGCCGGGTGGGCGCGTCCAGCCGACGCGATCGCCAAAGGCCTTGGCCGCCACTGCCGAATCTACTGGGTTTGCGGCTCTCACCTCAGCCCAAATTTTCTGCTGCACGCTAAAGCCAAACCGACCGTTGCTGGCCTCAACCCAGAGCCGGTCGAGGGTTTGCAGCACCTCTGGAGGAATGTTGGTCGCCAGCGGTCGGCTCAAGATATCGCCCCCCGGATGAATCCAGGAGTCTAAAATACGGCGGGTTTCGGCATCGGCGGCGGGCCAGTCTTGGGCGGCCAGGTGCGATCGCAGTGTCTCCACATCCACCGCTTGGGCCTGGGCCCAGTTGGTTTGCTGTGCGGTTGGGTCGACCTGAGCTTGAATAGGATTCACCGGCCAGCTCAATGTCGTTGCCAGCACCAGACCCAGGGCCAGATGGGCCAGCCGTTTTAGTCGCTTCATATTGCCTCGCATCATAGTCTTAGTCCCTGGATGATGGTGTTGAGGTGGGGTAAAAACGTTTCAAATAACCCTTCGTCAGAGAACGAGCCGCTGGGGTCGCCGCTAATTACCCCGGTGGCAAACACATAGAGCATGGTGCCGTCGGTGGTCACATAGCCAAGGCCGCGATCAAACAACGCCCCGTTGGGATGCTCGATGGTGTAGCTGTAGCGGAGGCCGGGCCGGGTGCCCACGGAGATGGCTACCGGCGTTTCTCCAACAAACTTGAGGGCGGGGTCAGCGATCTGCCGGTCTTCTTCGATGGTGCGGTAGTGGTCGCTCACCCAGGCCTGAAGAAAATCAAGTTCTGACCCTTCAGGCAGCGGTAAGCCGCCCTGCATGGGCACCTCACTGATCGGATGGCTAAAGCGTTCTACCGTGCCAATCAGTTCACCGTCGGCCTCAACGCACAGCAGCACAGCGTTGACGCAGGGCTCAACCTGCCAGTCTGGGGGAGCAGAAACTGGTCCCAAAAGGTCGGCCCAACTGGATGAAGTGGCCGGGTCGGTTTGAGAAGCCGGCGTTTCGGGCGGCGTTGGTGGGGTTGACGGGGGGCTTGCGGAACAGGCCAGTAGAACCGTAGTAAGTAAACTGATGCCGACTAAAGTCGGAAAGCGCGTCGGGATTTTCATAGGTCATAGAGTGAGAAAGACGTTGCGCCCCATCGGGTGGTGGCAGGGTCAACGCTGGGGGCAGAGTAGGCAGTAAGGTGAACATTGGTAGGGCGATCGCATGCTTCTTAGAGCCGCAGCATCGCTCTAGATCCTTCAGCTGCCAGCGGAATGATTTCGCATGGCAAGCCAGAAATTTCTTAGGTTCAGCTCCTATTTTCTCCAGGGGCTAAGGGGTTGTTGGGGCGGTTACCGGAACTGAAACGCGAGGGTGAGGTAGCCATGGGCTTAACTCCTCAACTCGGAGCGATCGCCCTAGCCCAGCAAAAACAACCGGAGCCGTTTACCGAGGGACAACTGGCCGTAGACTAGCGAAAGGGTTAGCCTCTCTACTGCCTTTTGGACTGACCATGGGCGATCGCTCAGCTCGGTTTTACACCCTGCTCTCCATCGGAGCCGCTGTTTTAACTATCCTGCTTAAAACAACGGCCTATTTGCTGACTGGTTCGGTCGGGCTTCTGTCGGATGCGGCTGAGTCGGTGGTGAATCTGGTGGCCGCGATCGTTGCCACCTGGGCCGTGACCTTTGCTGCTAAACCGGCTGACGAAGACCATGCTTTTGGCCATTACAAGGCAGAATATTTCTCGAGCGGTGCCGAAAGTGTCCTAATTTTGATAGCTGCTGGCAGCATTGCCTTTGCCGCCTGGGGTCGCCTGTTTGACCCACAACCTATAGAGCAGGTTGGCCTTGGCCTCGTTCTCTCGCTGGTGGCGACCGTCATCAATGGGGCTTTGGCCATTATTATGCTGCGGGCCAGTCGGCGGTTGCGTTCCATTACCCTGCGGGCAGATGCGCATCATCTGCTGACCGACGTCTGGACCTCGGTGGGGGTGGGGGCGGGGGTGATTCTAATTCCCCTGACGGGCTGGCTGATTCTCGATCCGATTATTGCCCTGGGAGTGGCGGCAAACATTGTGTGGGCCGGGCTCAAGCTGATGCGCGAAACCGGGTTAGGCCTTCTAGATACGGGGTTGCCCAAGGCAGAACGTCAGATTGTCACCCAGGCGTTGCAGCCATTTGAGGCCCAGGGTATTCAGTTTCATGCCCTCAGAACTCGGGTGGCAGGTGCTCGGCGGTTTGTTTCGCTGCATGTGCTGGTGCCGGGGGCCTGGACGGTTAAGCAAGGGCACGACCTCTGTGAAGATATTGAGGCGGCGATCGCGCGATCGCTACCCGGCACCTTTGTTTTCACCCATTTAGAACCCTTAGAGGATCCGGCTTCCTGGGCTGATCAGGCTCTGGAGCGCTAGACCAAGGCCTACGGTTTTCCGAAGCGTAAATTTGATGGTATTGCCCAACAGACTCATCAATACCTAGCACAGTTTGGGTTCATTTTTAGGGTGAGCTCCTTACCCTAAAAACGATTGTGTTTTAGCCTTATTTTTTGGTCTAAATCTTTCTGCTGTTGCTGCTAAATTCCCATCAAGAATAAATCAATTTCTCCTGTACCAAAGGGGTAGCTTAGACAAACCTTTGGGCAGAGATATTTGAATAGGCCAATCGTCACAATGGTATAGGCTACTGCTAGATCAGAGCTTTAGGATGACGGTACGTTAAAACGCATTTTTCCTAGGTTTGACAATCATTTGGCACCAAAATTTCTGGGTCGAGTAATGCGATTAGGACCACACATTTTCACAACTTTTTGACTCAAACTTCTGACTTAGTGCAGATGCGCTTAGCGTCATACCAAAATCGGAGGGGCTGATATGAGAATTGCCCAGGTTACACCCCTGTGGAATAGAGCATCGCCTCTAGACGACGGTGGCCCTGAGATGGTGGCGAGTTTGCTTACCGAAGAGCTAGTGCGCCGTGGACACCAGGTGACGCTATTTGCCTCAGGCGATTCTCAGACCCAGGCTCGGTTAGTGCCGGGCTGTTATCGCGCCCTGCGCCCCCTGGGCTTACTGCCGCTAGAGTATGCCCGTTACGAGCAGCGACAGCTAGAAAACGTCTTTCAATCCGCTAGAGATTTTGACATCATTCATTCCCATGTGGATGCGGTGGCGCTGCCCTATGCCCACCTCAGCCCGACGCCAGTAGTTCACACCCTGCACGGATTGCTCACCCCCACCTTTGAGAACATCTTTAACCAATATCGGCGGCAAAACCTAGTCACGGTGTCTAGGTCGCAGCAGCGGCCCGAAATCGGGCTGAACTATGTAGCTGCGATCCACAACGCGATCGCCATCGACCAATTTGACTTTCATCCTCTACCCCAAGAGCCGCCCTATCTAGCCTTTCTAGGTCGCATGTTGGAGGAGAAAGGCCCCCACGTAGCGATCGAGATTGCCAAGCGCAGCGGCTGGCGGCTCAAAATGGCGGGAAAAATTGATTTTGAAAACCAAGGGTTTTTCGAGCATCGTGTGGCTCCCCTGATTGACGGAGAACAAATCGAGTTTTTAGGGAAGGTCAGCCAGCCCCAAAAAAAAGCTCTGATTGGCCACGCTACCGCCACCCTGTTTCCCATCACTAGGCCCGAACCCTTTGGCCTGGTGATGACGGAGTCGATGGCTAGCGGTACCCCAGTCATTGCCGCCGCTATGGGGTCGGCCCCGGAGGTGGTGGTTGACGGCAAGACGGGCTTTCTTTGCCACAGCACTGACGACTGCGTTGAGGCTGTGACCCAGGTGCATCGCCTCAGTCGCCGCGCCTGCCGAGAGCATGTCGCGGTCAATTTTAGCGTTGAGCGCATGGTTGACGGCTATGAGGCGATCTATCGCCAGCTGGTCAGCGATGGTGAAGGGCCGACCTCAAAGGGCGATCGCGATCGTCCTGCCCCAGACCGCACCGTCGCTCGGCAACCGGGGCCGCTGCCAGTGCAGCCCGTAGCCAATCTGATAAAAACTGCTGAGCACCGTCGGCCAATTCCTAAGCCACAACCGTGACCCGGTTTTTCTATCAGGACGATCTAGAAACTCGAAGCTGGCGCTTTAGGGTTGTCCTAAACCCAACCTTCACCCGCTATTGGCCTCGAATGGCGGGAGCAATGGCCAAGGTTTCTGCGCCGTACAGCATGGCTGCAATATCTCCATCGGTCCAAACATGGGGAGATTGGCAGTGGTGAGCCACAAGTAGTCCCCAGAGATCGTCATTCACCAGTACCGGCACGACTAAATTGGCCTGCACTCGCAGCTCGCGCAAAAAATTGCGGTGACATTCAGCAATGGGCTCTGTCTCAATATCGGCGATTGCGCGTATCCGCCCAGCCAAGTACAGGGCCGCATATTCGTTGGTGAAACATTCATCTGGCCCAGTGGAACCAAAGATCGAAAACTGCGGATCACTGAGGGCTTCAAAGGTCACCCGCCCTTTCCAGGGGCGGTAGAAGTAATACAACAGCACTCTGTCAGCGCCAAGTTTTTCCTGTAGATCGCGCGTAGTATCCACGATCTGACTATCCCGCTCCAGGGTCGTCGAAAGGTGGGTAATGATCCGCTGTAAGCCAGGATCGGCTCGCCAGGCTGAGTTCGGGTGGGGCTGTTTAGAGGGCTGTTGCACAAATGGAGTCGGTGTAACCGCTAGAGAGAAAGGGATGCTTGTATTTTAACTAGATTACGGAATGCTCTGATTGCGAAAAAATACGGGCGGGATTGTACCCCTAGGCGCGATCGCCCTTGTCGCTCTTTAATCTCACTACCCGCTGAGTTCTTATCTATTGATGGAAGAGCCAAGTCCCAGAATGCCTGCAATAGATAAAATCGTCCCCACCAAAACGCTGTGGAAAACGTAGGTTATCAAACCAAAGAAGACTGCGCTGACAATAATTACCACCACCAATCGCACTGGCCATAGCCAAGTAGACCTAGCCCTGGCAGGCACAGAGGGTAAGGTTGTCGCTGGCAAGCTGTTGTGCTGCGGCCGCTCAAACCCAGAATTCACCGCTAGTTTACCCGGTGCATCTAAGAGTACAGAGACGAGAAGACAACTTAGGCTAAGGGTTTTGATCAGCGCGATCGCAGCGTGGGCATATTCCCACTGGTTACGATACCGCGTCCAATCAGCGGGCACGGGCTTGGTCAACCAAGTAGAAAACTCGGTATTCATGGGCAAAACAAAGAGCAGCCAGCCCACAAATGCCAGCCCTAGAAGCACCGCTCCACCCAGGGTCCAATAAAATACCGCACCGCGCCTTCGCACCCAAAATGCCAGCGCGATCGCCGCTAAAATGGCCCCCATTTCAAAACCTGCGCCCACCGAGCCGAATAGCCGATAGACGTTTTCAACAATCGTTACCTCGACCCAGAGCTGCTGGTCAAACTGCATTCTTTGCGGCAGCTCTAACAGGTGAGCCATCGACAAACTGAGACTGAGCGCAGCCAGCATCAAGGCTATGAAGCGTCCGGCTCGTAGAACTGTCGAGTTGCTTTGCCCCATAGAGTCTGCCAAGGCCCGCCGGTTACAGCCGAAGTTGCGCGCTCAACCCAAAAGCTCATACTTACCACCTCGGTCCAGCGCTTTTTGGTAGGCGGAACGAGCGTGGATGCGATCTAAAAACGCCATCAGTTTGGGACGACTGGCGTTTAGCCCCGCTCGCGTCGCGGCGGCTTCTAGGGGAAAGCTGATCTGAATATCGGCAGCGGTGAAGTCTTCCCCGGCAAACCAGGTGCTTTTACCCAGCTCTGCCTCCATGAAATCGAGGTGCTGAGTAATTTGAGGATTAATAAATGAGTCTTTCACCCGGCTGACAATGCCTCGGGCGATTGGCTTGGCAAAGAAGGGCATCGGGCTTTGCTCAATTTTGTCGAAAATTAGCTTTAGCAGCAGCGGCGGCATGGCAGACCCCTCGGCGTAGTGCAGCCAGTAGGTGTAGCGCAGCCGTTCTGGACTATCCAAGGCCGGAATCAGTCGCCCCTCGCCGTAGCGATCGACCAGATATTCGACGATCGCCCCCGATTCCGCCAGGGTGCGATTGCCATCGGTAATCACCGGCGATTTGCCCAGGGGGTGCACCTGCCGCAGGGCGGGGGGAGCCAGCATGGTCTCCGGGTCGCGCTCGTAGCGCTTAACCTCGTAGGGCAGGCCCAGTTCCTCAAGCAGCCAGAGCACCCGCTGGGAGCGCGAGTTATTTAAGTGGTGAACGGTAATCATCGCAGTTGAAAAACCTGACAACGCCAGAACATTTAGTCGTAGCGTTTAGGGTCTTTCTTCTGCTTCTTCTCCCCACTTGACTCAGACTTAGGCTTTTTGACTTCTTTGTTGCTTTTCTTTTCCTTGCCCATGGTGTTTGACCAATAAAGAGCTAGCTAGTGAAATTAGGCGATGCCCAATACGCTTTAGACATTTTGGGTACTGGCTTAAACCCCCGTAGGCCCCCAGTAGAAATGCCCGCCACGCATAGCGCCGTAGCTGGAATACTTTCTATTGTAATAGTCATAGCTCTGACGGGGTCACCCAGACCTTCATTTCAGTTAGGTTTATAGGCCCATACTGGGTGGCCAGAGCGACATCGGCGGCATCTCGTCCGTAGGCAATGACAATGCGATTGCCCTTGGCGGTGGGCTGGGTGGCATCAAAGGTATACCAGCGATCGCCCACATAGGCCTCAAACCAGGCATGCAGATCCATCGGCTCCAGCTGGTGCAAATAGCCCACCACCATGCGGGCCGGAATCGTCAAGCTGCGGCATAGGGCAATGCCCAAATGCACAAAATCGCGGCACACCCCCACGCGTTTTTTTTCGGTCTCGATCGCTGAGGTCGAGGCATTGCTGGTGCCGTAGCGGTACTCAACATTGGTGTGAATCCAGTGGCGAATCGCCTCGACCTGGTCGTAGCCGGGCTCGATGTTAGCCACGATGTCGTTGGCTAAGTCGGCCATTAAGTCAGACTGACAGTAGCGGCTGGGCAACAAAAACTGAAGCGCATAGTCGGGCAGGTTTTGCACGGGCACAAACTCAGCCCGAAACTGCACATCGATGGTGTCGGCGACTTCAACGGTGGAGGTGCTGCGCACGTGCAACTGCCCGACCGGGGTGAGCAGCCGCTGACAGAGGTTGCCGTAGCTATCGACATAGTCGACCACAGGCACATTGGGCCCAAGCTCCAGACTGTCTTGGATCACCTGCTGGGCGGACCCACCGCGCGGACGCAGCATGAGGATCAGCGGCGAAGGCTCAGTGGTCTCGAACAAAAGCTCACACCCGGCGGTTAGTCGCATCAGATTTTCCGGTAGCAGTACAGTAAGGGGTAGTTTGGCGGCAGCGAAGGGCTTAGGAGCGGGCGATCGCTGGCGGTCAGACGGGTTAATTAATAGAGTATGGCGAAGTTCTTCCGTTCTGACCCAGTGGCCACCGAGCATTCTCTGCGTATCCTGGTGGAATCTAGCGGGTGTTAGTTTAGGCTGGGATGCACGGGAGCGCAGCTGTTACCTTAGTTCAGTCAACCTCAATTCAGGCAATGGGAGAGCGATCGCTATCGCAATGCAGACCAGGTTCCGCCACCTAATATCTAGTTTCCGTGCTCGCCTGGTGCTGCTGGTTCTCCTGGCCGTAGTTCCAGCCTTGGGGCTGATTCTCTACACGGCAGCGGTGCAGCGGCGCACGGCCGCCGTCGAGGCCCAGGAAAATTTGCTGCGGCTAACTAAATTTGCGGCTGCCCACCAGCGGCAGACGAGTGAAGGGGCTCGACAACTGCTGATCGCGCTTTCCCAAATGCCCGACCTGCGCGAGGGCGACGCGGAGGCCTGCAATCAGCTCTTGGCTAATCTGCTCCGGCAATATCGGGCCTACGCGGGCCTTGCCGTCGCCAATCGGCAGGGCTATACGATCTGTAGCACACCGGCTGAGTCGCCGCTGTACGTGGGCGATCGCCAGTACTTTCAGCTCGCCCGCGACACCCGTGACTTTGCCATTGGCAACTACCAGGTTGGGCGCATTACAAAACAGGCCGACCTCAGTTTTGGCTATCCCGTTCTCGATGACGCTGGACAGGTGCAGGCCGTAGTTATCGCCGCGCTCGATCTGGCCTGGCTCAACCAGCTGGCTACCGCCGTGGACCTGCCCAAGGAGGCGGTCATGACCGTCACCGATCGCAACGGCACTGTTCTGGTGCGCTACCCAGTTTCCCCCAGTTGGGTAGGCGTATCGTTACCAGATTCGCCCATGACCCAGATCATGCTGGCTCAGCAAGAGGGTACAGCGGTGGCCCGGGGGCTCGATGGCGTCGAGCGGTTATATGGGTTTACCACCCTAGGCGATAGCCCCGCCGATCAGGCGGTACACATTCGCATTGGGGTGCCCAAAAGCCTGGTCGTGGCCGAAAGCAACCGGCTGCTGCTGCAAAACCTGCTGGCGCTAGCCGGGGTGACGGCGCTAGCCCTGGCGGCCGCTTGGATTGGGGGCGACGTTTTTCTGACGCGCAAGGTCAAGTCTCTAGTGAAGACCGCCCACCAGCTGCGGGGGGGCAACCTGGGAACTCGCACCGAGCTGTCTGACCAGTTTGGGGAGCTGGGTCAGCTGGCGCAGGCGTTTGACGAGATGGCCGCGGCCCTTGAGGCGCGCGAGCAGGCGATCGCGGCGCTTAACCAAGACCTGCAAACCCTCTTTGAGGTGATTCCCGTTGGGGTCTTGATCGCCCAAGACGCCGAGTTTAGGCAAGTCAAGTCGAACCCGGCCTTTGCCCAAATTTTGGGGCTTGACCCCCAGGAGAATGTGTCTTACCCCCCCGTTGAGACCTCGCCACCGGCCTACAAAATCTTGAGAGAAGGCCGAGAACTCGCCCCCGACGAATTTCCCCTGCGCTATGCCGCGATTCACAACACCGAGATCAAAGGAACTGAAATCGATGTAGTGCGAAACGATGGCAGCCAGTTTAATCTGTTTGGCTACGCCAAACCGCTGCTCGATCACCAGGGTCAGGTGCGAGGGTCGGTGGCAGCCTTTTTAGATATCAGCGATCGCAAACAGGCCGAGCTTGAACGAGAACAACTCCTGCATCGCCTAGAGACCAGCCTGGGCCAGCTCGAGGCCGTGATCAACAGCATGACCGAGGGCCTGGTCATCGCCGACCCTGAGGGCCACATCGTGACGTTTAACTCCGTGGCGCTGGCCCTGCATGGCTATGACAGCATTGACCAGGTGCAGCAGTCCGTACCCGACTTTGCCGACCTATTTGAGGCCGAAGATTTGCAGGGCCGCCCCATTTCCCTAGGGCAGTGGCCGATGGTGATGGCCTTGCGGGGCGAAACCTTTAGCGATTACGGCATTCAGGTGCGTCGCCGCGACACCGGCAAAACCTGGATTGGCAGCTACAGCGGCACCCCGGTGCAGGATAAGCAGGGCCGGATCATTTTGGCCATTGTCACCGTCCGCGACATCACGGCCAAGCGCCAGGCTCAGTTGGAGCTGACTCGCAGCCTGGCCGCTGAGCGGGCCGCTCGGGCCGAGGCGGAGGCGGCCAACCGCATTAAAGATGAGTTTTTAGCCGTGCTCTCCCACGAGCTGCGCACTCCCCTTAACCCAATTTTGGGCTGGTCTAAACTGCTGCGATCGCGCCAGTACGATGCCGCCACGACCGATCGGGCCCTAGAGACCATCGAGCGCAATGCCCAGCTGCAAACCCAGCTGATTGGCGACCTGCTCGATGTCTCGCGGATTCTTCAGGGCAAACTGCAGCTGGATTACCGGGCGGTTGATTTGAGAACCACGATTCAGGCTGCCATCGAAACGGTGCAGCTAGCAGCCAACACCAAGGCCGTGGAGATTCAAACGGTTTTTGACGCCGCCGTGGGCCGGGTGTCTGGCGATGCGAACCGGTTGCAGCAGGTGGTTTGGAATCTGCTCTCCAACGCGGTTAAATTTTCGCCCTCCGGCGGTCGGGTTGAAGTGACTCTGGAGCGGGTGATGGACAACAGCCCCTGGCCTTGGAGCGCCCTCCCATCGCCCGGCAGTTCCCCAACGCCGCCGGCTCAGGCGGCTCAAATTCAAGTCACCGACAGCGGCCAGGGGATCGCTGCGGAGTTTTTGCCCCACGTGTTTGAAACCTTTAGGCAGGCTGACGGCGCCACCACCCGGCAGTTTGGGGGGCTGGGTCTGGGGCTCGCGATCGCCCGCCACATTGTAGAAATGCACGGGGGTACCATCGCTGCCACCAGCCCCGGCCTTGGGCTGGGCGCCACCTTTGTCGTCAGGTTGCCGCTGCTAGAAACCTGGCTCGAGGCTGAGGTCGGCCTGCCCGCTGCCCCAGAGGGTGCCGACCCTACCCCGCTCAAGGGGCTCAAAGTGCTGCTGGTCGACGATGAAATGGATACCCGCGACGTATTTTCGTTTTTGCTTGAACAGGCCGGAGCCGAGGTGGTAGCGGTGGCCTCGGCGGCAGCGGCCCTGACCGCGTTAACTCAGCTCAAGCCCGACCTGTTGCTGAGCGACATTGGCATGCCCAACACCGACGGCTACCAGCTGATGCGGCAGATCAGAACCCTGCCGCCCGAGCAGGGGGGCACCATTGCGGCGATCGCCCTGACCGCCTACGCCGGCGAACTCGACCAGCAGCAGGCCCTAGCTGCCGGGTTTCAGCTGCACCTGGCCAAACCGGTGGAGCCCAAGGATTTGATGAAGGCGATCGCCACTCTGGGCATCGGCCATGCCTCCCCTGCCTAGGAAACTGGGTAGGATTAAGGTTGCCTGGTCTCATCAACCGCGAGCTACTCCTGCTAAATCGATTCATGGCTGAACCTCTCTCCGACCCGGCGTCAACTGCGCGACGATCAGCCCATGAGGCCGCTCGGCTGGAGGCCCTACGGCGGTACAACATCCTCGATACCCCGCCCGAAGCCACCTTTGATCGCATTACTAACCTCGCGGCCCGCCTATTTGGCATGCCCATCGCCCTAATCTCTCTGATCGATGAGTCAAGAGGTTGGTTCAAATCGGCCCACGGGTTCGATATCCAAGAGGTGCAGCGAAACGACACGATTTGCAGTCTGGCCCTGTTGTCAAACGAGGTGCTGGTCATCGCCGACACCCGCCAGGACGAGCGCCTGGCCTGCAATCCCTTTGTGCAGAGCGAACCTGGCCTGCGCTTTTATGCCGGTGCGCCCCTGAT
The DNA here is from genome assembly GCF_039962255.1 of Leptolyngbya subtilissima AS-A7. Classification (NCBI taxonomy): domain Bacteria; kingdom Bacillati; phylum Cyanobacteriota; class Cyanophyceae; order Leptolyngbyales; family Leptolyngbyaceae; genus Leptolyngbya; species Leptolyngbya subtilissima. Next base: position 107,133 of record NZ_JAMPKY010000010.1, read on the forward strand.
CACCGAGGACGGCTTCGTCTTGGGCACCCTGTGTTTGCTCGATACCCAGCCCCACGCGCCTTTAACCGATGAGCAGCAGACCGTCTTATCTAACCTGGCGGCCCTGGTCATTGATGAACTAGAACTGCGCCTGGCCGCGCGTAAAATCGCCCAAATCGACACCGCGCTCCTAGAGGTGACCCGGGGAGTGTCGAGGTCGGTCGGCGACGCTTTTTTTGCGGCTCTGGTCCAGCATTTCACCCAAACCTTGGCCGTTGACTACACCTACATTGGCCTGCTCCATGGCAACAGCCAAAATACGATTCAAACGATCGCCGCCTGTGCTCGAGGGCAAATCATCGACAACTTTGAGTACCGGCTGCAAGACACCCCGTGCCAGCAGGTGTTGGAAAGCCGCAAACTCTGCTGCTATGCCAACGGCGTGCAGGTCAAGTTTCCCCAGGCCCCGCTCCTAGCGCCCCTGGGGATAGAGAGCTACGCCGCCATGCCTTTCTTTGACTCCAGCGGAACGGCGATCGGCCTGCTGGGCATCATGGATAGCAAGCCCCTGGTCAACCTCCAGCTCACCGAGACGCTGCTGACCATTTTTGCCCTGCGGGTGGCTACCGAGCTAGAGCGCCAGCAAACCGAAGCTGCCCGACAGCGAGCGCTGACCCAGTTGGTAGACCAGCAAACCGTTGAACTCACCCAGACCAACCAGCTGCTCCACCTCGAAATTGCCGACCGGCAGCAGGCGGAAACCGCCCTCCAAAAGGAGCAGGACGTGCTGCGGGTGCTGCTTGACAGTGTGCAGGCCGGCATCGTGGCCTGTAATGCCGAGGGCGTTTTGACCCTGTTTAATCAGGCGGCCCGCGAATTCCACGGGATGCCCGAGCAGCCCCTGCCACCGGAGCAGTGGGCCGAGAGCTATGACCTCTACCGCCCCGACGGCCAAACGCCCCTGCCCACCGCAGAAATTCCCCTGTTTCGAGCGTTGCAGGGCGAAACCGTCAGCAACGCTGAGATGGTGATTGCGCCTAAAACTGGCCCCGCCCGCACGCTGCTAGTTAATGGGCAGGCAATCGTCGATGGCCAGGGCAAGCGGCAGGGGGCCGTGGTGGTCATGCACGACATCACCGAGCGCAAACAGGCCGAGGCCATGCGCCTGCGCCTGGTCGAAGACCGCGCCCAGCTCGTCAGGGCCCAGGCGGCCCGCCTAGAAGCGGAGACTGAGCAGCGGCGATCGACCTTTCTGGTGGAGGTGAGTGCGGCCCTAGCGGCGTCTTTAGACTATGAACAGACGCTGCAAATTGTTGCCCAGCTAGCCGTGCCCTACTTTGCCGACTGGTGCGCAGTCGATTTGTTGAATGAGGACGGCAGCATTAGCCGTGTTGCCGTTGCTCACTGCGATCCTCAAAAGGTGCAGCTGGGCTGGGAGATGGCCGAACGCTTTCCCCGGCACCTAGACGATGGCTACGGCATCTCCCAGGTGATGAAGACCGGGCAAAGCGAAATAGTCGTCACCATCACCGACGAGCAAATGGTGGCAACTGTCACCAACCCTGAGTATCTGGAAATTCTGCGCGGTGCGGGCCTAAGGTCCTTTGTTGTCGCTCCTCTCCAGGCGCGGGGACGGGTTTTGGGCAGCATTTCCTTTGTGTTTGCCGAGTCGGAGCGGCACTACGACCCCTCCGACCTGGCCCTGGCCGAAGACCTGGGCCGTCGCGCCGCGATCGCCATCGACAACGCCCGCCTGTATCAAGCGGCCCAGCAGGCCCAGCAGGCCGCCGAAACCGCCGCCGATCGCACCGCTCGGTTACAGACGGTGACCGCGGCGCTCTCTGAGTCGCTCACGCCCGTTCAAGTGGCGGCGGTGATTGTCGAGCAGAGCGTGGCGGCCCTGGAGGCCGATGCCGCCCTCATGGCCCTGCTCAGCTCGGATGGCACCACCCTTGAAATTGTGCAGTCTACTGGCTATAGCGTTGATCCAAAGGAGATTCAGCCGCGATTTTCCATTGATGCGCCCTTGCCGCTTTCAGAGGCGGTCAAAAGTGGCCAGCCTGCCTGGTCAGAGCCAATGGCGGAACGGTTGGCCCGCTACCCCCATCTGGCCGATGCTTACAAAAAACAGCCCTTCGAGGCCTGGATCTCGCTGCCTCTCATGGTGGAAGGCAAGGCGGTGGGGGGACTGTCGCTGTCGTTTAAGCAGTTTAAGCAGCTCAGCCAGGACGATCGCGAGTTTATGCTGACCCTGAGCCGTCAGTGCGCCCAGGCCATTTCGCGATCGCAGCTCTATGAGGCCGAGCGCCAGGCCCGCGCCGAGGCCGAACAGGCAAACCAGATCAAAGACGAGTTTTTGGCGGTGCTCTCCCATGAGCTCCGGTCGCCCCTGAACCCGATCTTGGGCTGGTCACAAATTCTGCAAAAACAGCAGCACGATCCGGCTACCCAAACCCGTGGCCTTCAAACCATTGAGCGCAACGCCAGGCTACAAACCCAGCTAATTGACGACCTGCTCGACATGTCAAAAATTTTGCAGGGCAAACTCAGCCTTGAGGCCGCGCCGATAAATCTTCAATCCGTTATTGAAGCCGCTCTAGAAACGGTGCGGCTAGCGGCTGAAGCCAAGGCGATCGCCATTCAGGTCAACTGTGCTCCGGTGGGATATGTCTCAGGGGATGCTGGTCGTCTCCAGCAGGTGGTGTGGAACTTGCTCTCCAACGCGGTGAAGTTTACCGACCACGGTGGCCGAGTTGCGGTGTCTTTGGAGCAGGGGGAGGCGAGTACGAGTTCTGAAGTTGCCGACCCGATGCAAATCTCAACCCCCCAGTCTCAACCGCTTCAGGGCTACGCGCAAATTACGGTCACTGACACCGGCAAGGGCCTGACCGACGAGGTGCTGCCCTACATTTTCGATCGCTTTCGTCAGGCCGACAGCACAACGACCCGCCAGTTTGGTGGGCTAGGGTTGGGGCTGGCGATCGTGCGTCAGCTAGTTGAGCTGCACGGCGGCACTGTGCAAGCCGAGAGCGCTGGCGACGGGCAGGGCTCTACCTTTAGGGTCAAACTGCCGCTGCTGTCAGCAGCGGGTCTTGGGCCAGCGGATACCCCTCGGCCTGAGGCTCTGGGGAGTAGCGCTATGCCCCTCGCGGGTTTTCGAGTGTTGGCTGTGGACGATGAAGCCGATTCTCGCGAGATGTTGGCGTTTATTTTGGAGCAGGCCGGGGCGAGGGTGACGGCCGCAGGCTCTGCGGTAGAAGCGCTGCAAGCCCTCAACCAATCGCCCTTTGACGTAGTGATCAGCGACATTGGCATGCCCGGCATGGATGGCTATATGCTGCTACAGCACATGGCCGCTCAGTTTGCCGAGCCGGGGCGGGTCGCGGCCTACTCCCTTCCCAAGGCGATCGCTCTGACGGCTTATGCTGGGGAAATCAATCAGCAAAAAGCCCTAGCGGTCGGATTTCAGCGCCACTTTAGTAAGCCGGTTGAGCCCGCTGAACTGGTGGCGGCGATCGCGAGCCTGATCGATTGACGAACTGTGCCTAGGAATAGGTTCAAATCATCGCATTTGGGGCTGTCTCACCCAGGTTTCACACCGACTCTAGAAACCCCGGTTTATGACCGATACCCCGTGGGGGCATTGCAGTGCAATGTTTCTACGGGGTACACAGATAGGACTTGATATCACTTGCGATCGCGCTCTTTTATTTCTAATGACCTTCGCCGGAGGTTATCTGAAAAGACCATTTTTCGTTGTCGATGGCCTGATGACGAGCAGAGTTTCCAACGAGTAGTCAACATTACAGGTTTTATCTAGCTGGTGTGACTCAAGAGCGATAGCCTTGGTTGTGAGCTTAGATCAGGAGGCGGGTTAAGCTCCGCCCTGCCCGGTACCGCCTCACGGTAGATAAGTCCGGGAAGACTAGGAAGAGCATTCAATTTGACTCATCCGATGATTGAGCTGCCTGGATACCGACTCTTAGATCAGCTATACGTCGGGGTTAAGAGTCTAGTCTACCGTGGGCGCTGTCTGGCCGATGGCCAAATGGTAGTGATCAAGGTCTTGCGCAGCGAGCGGCCAACGCCGGATGAGCTGATGCAGTTTCGGCATCAGTTTGCGATCGCCCGCAGCCTGCATACACCCAACGTTGTGCGGCCCTACGAGCTGCTGCCCTACCGCCAGAGCTACGCGCTGATTTTAGAAGATTTCGGCGGCATTTCCCTCAAGCAGTGGATGGGGCAACGCCGGGACGAGGGCAAGGGCAAACTGGAGCTGCTGGAGTGTCTCGAAATTGCCCAGCAGCTCACCGATATCCTGAAGCATCTGAACGACCAGGGCATCATTCACAAAGACATCAAACCCAGCAATCTGCTGATCCATCCCGAAACCCGCCAGGTGAAGCTGACCGACTTTAGTCTCGCTTCGCGCCTGCCGCGCGAGGCGATTTTGGGGCAGCGCCACAGCATGTTAGAGGGCACCCTGGCCTACATTTCGCCTGAGCAGACTGGGCGCATCAATCGCGGCGTCGACTACCGCACCGACTACTACTCCCTCGGCATCACCCTCTACGAACTGCTGACCGGACGCGTGCCCTTTACCGCCGATACTCTGATAGGCCTGGTGTATTGCCACATCGCTAAGGCACCGCCGCCGATCGCTAGCGTGAACCCGAGCGTACCGGCGGTGGTGGCGGCCATAGTTAGCCGGCTGATGGCAAAAAATCCGGAGGATCGTTATCAGAGTGCAGCGGGCCTACACCACGACCTCACACGGTGCCGCCACCAGCTAGAGCAGACGGGGCACATTGTCGCTTTTGTGCTCGGGCAGCGCGATCGCAGCCGTCGTTTTCTAATTTCTGAGAAGCTCTACGGCCGGGAGGAAGCAGTGGCGGCGGTGCTGGCCACCTTTGAGCGTGTCAGTACGGCTGAAGCGACCGGCAGCGAGCTGGTGCTGGTCGCGGGCTACTCGGGGGTGGGCAAAACGGCGGTGGTCAATGAAGTGCAGCGGCCGATCGCCCGCCAGCAGGGCTACTTCATTCAGGGCAAGTTCGATCAGTTTAAGCGCAACACCCCCTTTGCGGGCTTCTTGACCGCCCTGCAAGGGCTGATGCAGCAGTTGCTCAGCGAACCTGAGGCCCAGCTTCAGGCTTGGCGCACCGGCATTTTGGCCGCCCTAGGTGCCAACGGCCAGCTGCTGATTGACGTCATTCCTGGGCTAGAGCAAATCATCGGACCCCAGCCGCCCGTGGTAGAGCTCTCCGGCCAGTCGGCACAGCATCGCTTTAACCAGCTATTTCAAAACTTTGTTCAGGTGTTCGCCGCGCCCCAGCATCCCCTGGTGATGTTTTTAGACGATTTGCAGTGGGCCGATCTGGCCTCGCTCCAGCTGATGAACCTGCTGCTCGGCGACCTCCAGTGCCCTCACCTGCTGCTGATTGGGGCTTACCGCGACAACGAGGTGAGCCCGGCCCACCCACTGATGCTAACCCTAGACACCCTGCGCCAGAGCGGGACCACCATCAATACCATTACCCTGGAGCCGTTATCGGCCGCCAGCGTCAATCAGCTGGTGGCTGACACCCTGGTCTGCCCAGTGCTTTTGGCCCAGCCCCTGGCCGATTTGGTCTACCAAAAGACCGGCGGTAACCCGTTTTTTGCCACCCAATTTTTGCAGGTCCTGCACCAGGAGGGCACCATTGTTTTTGACCCGGTGCAGGGGGCCTGGCAGTGCGATCTGGGGCAGGCCCGCCGCGCGGCCATAAGCGAGGATGTGGTGGCGTTTATGGCCCAGCAGCTGCAAAAGCTGGGGCCTTCTACCCAGGAAATGCTGAAGCTGGCAGCCTGCATTGGCAACCCGTTTAATTTGGGTACGCTGGCGCTGGTGTCGGAGCTGCCCGAAACCGACGTGGCGATCGCCCTCTGGAGCGCTTTAGAACTGGGGCTAGTGCTGCCCCAAAGCGAGATCTACACCCTGCTAGAGCCAGAAGGTAGCCTAGAGCCGGCCCTGCTGCCCTTAGACAGACCAGAGCTAAGCTACCGGTTTCTGCACGATCGCATTCAGCAGGCTGCCTATTCGCTGATTCCAACCGACCAGCGCTCCCAGACCCACCTCACCATCGGCCAGCTGCTGTGGCACAAATCGTCCCCGGCCCAGCGCGAGGAGCAGCTGTTTACCATCGTCAACCACCTCAACGAGGGGCAGGCGCTGCTGATCGCCGCCGCCGAACGGGAACAGCTAGCTCAGCTCAATTTGCAGGCGGGCCGCAGGGCTAAAACGGCCACAGCCTACTCGGCAGCGCTGGACTATCTGCGTCAGGGCATCGCCCTACTGCCGGCTAACACCTGGGGGCAGCAGTATGACTTGACCCTGGCCCTGCACCAAGAGATTACCGAAGTCGCCTACCTCTGCACCGACTTTGAGCAGGTGGAGTATTGGGCTGGCCTCACCGTCCGCCACGCCTATAACCTGCTCGATCAGCTGCCCGTTTATGAGATGCGGCTGCTGGCCGATCGCGCCCAGGGTAATTACCTGGCTGCGGTGCGCACCGGGCTGCAGGTGCTGCGCATCTTGGGGGTTGACTTTGCAGAACAGCCCACTCCGGCTGAGGTGCAGCAGGCCCTAGCCGATACGCGCCAGCTCTGGGCTGGGCAAGACCCCCTTAGCCTGCTGGCCCTGCCCAAGATGGCGGCAGGGCAGCGGCTGGCGGCCATGCAGATTATGACCAAGCTCACTGCTCCCACCTATCGGGCGCTACCGGCCCTGATGCCCCTGCTGATGGCCAAGCAGGTCGAGTTTTCCATCCGCTATGGCAACAGCCCGATCTCAATTTTTGCCTACGCGGGCTATGGCATGGCGCTGTGTACCATGGGCGAAATCGATCTGGGCTATGGGTTTGGCCAGCTGGCGCTGCGGCTGCTAGAGCAGCTGGGGGCCACCACCAGCGAGAGCCGGGCCGGGTATCTGGTACACAACTTCATCTGCCACTGGCGCGACCCTCTGCGGCAGAGCCTGCCCGCCTTTGTGCAGGCCTACCAAAGCGGGCTAGCGACGGGCGATTTGGAATGTGTGGTGCTCAACGCCCAGGCCTATGGCCACTATGCCTATTTTGCCGGGCAGCCCCTGGAGGATTTGGCGGCGGAGATGGCTGCCTACCGCCAGACCCTGCGTCAGCTCAAGCAGGTGTCGCTGAAGTGTTTAGAAATCGTGCAGCAGACGGTGCTTAACCTGCTGGGGGAAGGGGAAAGTCCCTGGTGCTTGAGCGGGTCGGTGTATGAGGCGGAAACGTCGGTGCGGTTTCACCTGGAGCACAGCGATCGCACCTCCCTTTTCCATTACCACTTCAACCAGACGGTGCTCTACTACCTGTTTGGGCAGATTGAGCAGGCGGCCCAGCAATCCGATCAGGTGGCCACCTATTTAGATGGGGGGCGAGCCCAGTTTTCCTTTGCTCTCTACGCCTTCTACGATGCTCTGATTCAGCTGGCGCTCTGGGATCAGCCCGCTGACCAGCCCGCCTGGTGGCAGCGCATTCAGCAGCAGCAGGAAAAGCTGGCCCAGTGGGCCGACTCTGCGCCCAGCAACCACCGCCACCGCTGGCAGCTGGTTGAAGCCGAAATTGCCCGGGTCGAAGGACGATATCTAGAGGCGATGGAAGCTTACGATGGGGCGATCGCCTCCGCCAAAACCCACGGCTTCATTCAAGATGAGGGGCTGGCGAACGAACTAGCGGCTCGGTTCTATCTCGCCTGGGGGCGAGACAAATTGGCCCAGCCCTACCTCCATGCCGCCTACCACGCCTATGCTCACTGGGGGGCAAAGGCCAAAACCCGACAGCTCGAAGCTCTCTACCCCGAGGTGTTGGCCATGTCGACGCTAGCAGCGCCAGGGGTGCTCAGCACCAGCGATGAGATCAGCAGCTGCACTAGCGACACCGCCGCCCTCGATTTGGCCGCTGTCGTCCAGGCGTCCCTGGCCATTTCCCAAGAGCTGCGCCCCGATCAGCTGATCGTCACCCTGATGCAGCTGGTGCTAGAAAATGCCGGGGCCGAACGCGGGGCCTTAGTTTTGCGCCAGGCCGACCAACTCGTGGTGGTGGCCCACTGCCTCAGCGGCGAAACCTGCCGGGTGGATCTGGTGCCGCTGCAAATCAGCCGCCACCTGCCGGTGAGCCTGATTCACTTTGTCGATCGCACTGCCGCCCCTCTAGTGATTGACGATATGCGCGTCGAGCCGCGCTTTGCCGCTGACCCTTACCTGGTGCAACACTCGCCCAAATCGGTGCTGGGGCTGCCGTTAATTCAAAAAAACCAGGCGATGGGTGTGCTCTACCTGGAGAACACTCTGACCACGGGAGCGTTCACCCGCGATCGCATCCAGGTGTTAGACATTCTCTGCGCCCAGGCTGCTATTTCCTTTGAAAATGCCAATCTCTACCAAAATCTGGAACTGAGCAACCGAACGCTGCAGCAGTCGCTAGAGAATCTGCAAAAAACCCAAACGCAGCTGATCCAAGCCACCGATAAGCTCCAGCACGACGCCCTCTACGACGGCCTTACCAACCTGCCCAATCGCGCCTGTTTCCTCAATCTGCTCAAGCACGCCATTCAAATCAGCGTCCAATACCCTGAGCGCCTTTACGCGGTGCTGTTTATGGATCTCGATCGGTTCAAAAACATCAACGACAGTCTGGGCCATTTGGTCGGCGACGAGTTTCTCAAGTTGGCCAGCCAACGGCTGCAACACTGCGTCGGTGCCGCCGCCGTTGTAGCGCGGTTTGGCGGCGACGAATTTGCCATCTTGCTCGAAAACTTGGTGCACCCTGACGATGCCCTGGCGATCGCCCAGCGCATTCAAGACCAATTTTCGCTAGCCTTTCAGGTGAGCGATTACGAAGTCTTTTCTACCGCCAGCACCGGCATTACCTACAGCACCCTTAACTATCGGGTGGCCACCCACGTGCTGCGCGATGCCGACATTGCCCTCTACCAGGCCAAAGCCAAGGGCAGAAATCAGTACGTGGTGTTTGACCCCGCCATGCAAACCCAGATCACCCAGCGGCTCCAGCTGGAGAGCGACCTGCGGCGCGCCATTGAGGCCCAAGAATTTTGTCTCTACTACCAGCCGATAGTTTCTCTAGCTACCGGCCAGGTACGTGGCTTTGAAGCCCTAGTGCGCTGGCAACACCCCACTCGCGGGCTAATTTCTCCCCTAGAGTTTATTCCGGTGGCCGAAGAAACTGGGCTGATTGGCCCGATCGGCTGGTGGGTGCTCGAAACCGCCTGTCAACAGCTCATGCATTGGCAGGCGGCCTCCCCCGGGGTGCTGCTGACCATGAATGTCAACCTGTCCGCCATGCAGCTAAAGCAGCCTGAACTGATCGAGCGGCTAGAGGTGGTGCTCCAGACCACCCAAATTCCCCGGCAGTGTCTCAAACTAGAGATTACCGAAAGCTGCATCCTCGACACCTTCACCTGCGAAGCTCAGTCACTCAAGCGGCTGAAGGCCCTGGGCGTGCGGCTCTGCATCGACGACTTCGGCACGGGCTATTCGTCCCTCAGCCGCCTGCACGAGTTTCCCATCGACACCCTCAAAATTGACCGCTCCTTTGTGCAGCGCCTCAGCCCTACCGGGTCAGACGCCCAAACTTCCCTAGAGACGGTGCAGATGATTCTCACCCTGGCCCAAAGCCTAAATATAGACGTGGTTGCCGAAGGCATTGAAACCGCCACCGAACTCGACATTCTCAAAGCTCTGGGGTGTGAATCTGGCCAGGGCTATTGGTTTGCCCCGCCCCTGGTCATAGAGGCCGCTGCGCAGTGGCTGCACCCGGTAAAGGGAGAGTAATCTGCCAAGCCAAAGGTGAACGGTTGGTGGTTCAAGGTTTAGGTCTCATACCAAATCCGAATTACAGAACCCGATTCCCTGAAGGCTAAACCGGTAGGGGTGCAGGCGTAGCCGAGCCAGAGGCTTTATGGCATTTGTCTTGTTCAATCGAGGTAGCCAAGAAGGATTTGTACGAAATCCGCCTTGAGAAACCCCGGTTCAAATCAGGGCTCTCGTAGGGGCATTGCACTGCAATGGTCCTACAACGCGGTTGTAACCAAATTAGGATGCGGTATTGATATCCAAGTTCATGACCTGCCTTGAACCCGACACCTTAAACCCTAGACCCTAGGCCGCTAGCGCCTATCACAATCAGCTTAGTTAAGCCCCAGGGACATAGCTGAGCTGATAGCGACCCAACGCCATCAGCGGAAAATGGTGGCGGTAAAGGTGATAGCGAATATAAAAGTGGCGCGGGAAGCCGGTGCCGGTAAACTCCTGCTCGTCCCACGTACCCTCAGGAGTCTGAGTCTCAACCAGATAGTGAATGCCTTTCTCGATCGCCGACTCGGCAGCAGCACTAGAACTACCGGCGTCGAGCAGCCCCAGCAGCGCCCAGGCGGTTTGAGACGGTGTGCTCGGCCCCTGGCCTTTGAGGGTGGGGTCGTCGTAGCTGCGGCAGGTTTCGCCCCAGCCACCGTCGGGGTTTTGGCAGCTGATGAGCCAGTTTGCTCCGCGGGCGATCGCCCCCTGACAGCGTTCTGGCGCGGTCAAAGCCAGGGCCGACAGCGCGCCGCTGGTACCGTAGAGGTAGTTGACGCCCCAGCGGCCAAACCAGCTGCCGTCGGCCTCCTGTTCATTGAGCAGAAAGGTGAGGCCCCGTTCCAGTCGTTGGGCGCTGAGGTCGCTGGCGTAGCGGGCCGCGAGGCCGGGTTCGCGGCAGAGGCGACCGTGCATCTCCAGCACTCGGGCGGTGATGTCGGCGGTGCTGGGATCGATCATGGCCTTGAGATCGCCGTAGGGAACGGCGTTGATCCAATCCTGATCGTTGTTGATGTCGAAGGCGGCCCAGCCCCCGGTTTTGCACTGCATGGTGGCCACCCAGCGCACGGCCCGAGCGATCGCCTCGCGCTTCAGCGCCTCATCGGGCAGGGTGACATCTTGTAGGGCCATTGCGACCACTGCCGTGTCGTCAACGTCGGGGTAAAAGCGGTTCTCAAACTCAAAGGCCCAGCCCCCCGGTTTGCCCTGAGGATTTTTGACGATCCAGTCGCCGTAGTCGAGAATTTGCTTTTCCAGCAGCCATTCGCCTGCCCGCACCAGGCTGGGATGGTTGGGGGCCAGGCCCGAGTCGGTGAGCGATCGCATTCCCAGCGCCGTGTCCCAGACCGGGGAGACGCAGGCCTGCACCCAGTAGGTGTCGTCGGTCTCAACGGCGAAGTTGTCGATCGCCCGCAGGCCGCGTCGCACCACCGGATCGTTCACGTCGTAGCCCAAGCAGCGCAGGGCCAGCATCGAGTTCAGCATGGCGGGGATAATGCCGCCCCAGTCGCCGGTTGCCTCCTGTCGCTCCAAGATCCACTGCTCGGCTTTGCGCAGGCCCTCGTCGCGAAACGGGGTGAAATTAATCGACTCGGCAAACTTAAATGCGCCGTCGAGCCAGATAAAAATGTCGCTCCAGTCCCCAGCCTTGGGTAGTTCCCAACGCACGTTGGCGATGCCCTCGGCGTAGAGTTCATCTAAGTTGATGGCGGGCTCAATTTTGTAGACCGGCTTTTGGTCAAAGACAACTAGCAGCGGCACTGTGCTGCCCCTGGCCCAACTCGACAGTTCGTAGATGGTGAAGGGCGAGGGTGACTCTAGCAGCATCACCCAGGCGGGTAGCGAGGGCAGGCCGCGCCAATCGTAGCAGCCGATTAGGGCCAGGTGCAGCTTGGTGAAGATGCGGGTTTTGCTGATGCCGCCGCGCTTGAGAATAAAGTCTTTCGCCTTTAGCAGAGCCGGATCGCTGGCGGGCACCCCCAGCACCCGTAGCGCCATGTAGGCTTCGACGGAGGTGCTCAGGTCGCCGCTGTCGCCATAGAACAGTTCCCACCCGCCGTGGTCGCGCTGGTGCGATCGCAAATAGTGTTCTGCCTTAGCTAGGGGGCGAGCGCTATCGGTGCCCCAAATCTTGTGCAGCAGAACGATTTCGGCGGTGATGGTGACATTGGACTCCAGCTCTGCCCACCAATAGCCGTCAGGATGCTGTAGGGCTAGCAGGTAATTTTGCGCAGCGGCAATCGCTGAATCAATCCCAGTTAGCTGCTGCGGTTCTTGCGTCTGCATGGGCACCCCTTACGGTCAAAACGCTATGGTCACTGGGGCAGCATAATGCAAATGCTTCCATCAAGGAAAGATAGCTGAGGTGGACGGCATAGATTCTGACCGTATTCGGCAGTGGGTTCGCATTTAGCAACTGATTTATGATGCGAAAGACCAATCAGTGTACACAAAGCCGATGGCAATCTTAGCGTTGAGCCTGACAAGTCTAGCGCTCCTAATCTGGATTGGGATGCTGTTGTTTTGGGGCCAGTTTTGGCGGGCTGACCAGCGGCTTGATGCCGAGAGTCTAGCGCCACTGGCGACTTGGCCCCAGGTCGCGGTGGTAATTCCAGCCCGCAACGAGGCGGATCTGATCGGGGTAGCAGTGCGATCGCATCTCAGCCAAACCTATCCCGGCAACCTGCAAGTCGTGCTGGTAGATGACCAGAGCACGGATGGCACGGCGGCGGTGGCGCGGGAAAGTGCGACTGCGGTAAACCAGTGCGATCGCCTCACAGTGCTCTCAGGCGCAGCCCTCCCCGCTGGCTGGACGGGCAAGCTCTGGGCGATGGAGCAAGGCTTTCGCTACCTGTCATCGCAGCCTACCCCGCCCGACTACGTGCTGTTTACCGATGCCGATATTGAGCATGATGCCTCCAGCTTGCAACAGCTGGTGACAAAGGCCGAGTGCGATCGGCTCGACCTGGTGTCACTGATGGTGCAGCTCCGCTGTGAGAGCTTTTGGGAACGGCTGCTGATTCCGGCGTTTATCTTCTTTTTTCAGCTGCTCTACCCTTTCCCCTGGGTGAATAATCCTAAAAAACAGACGGCCGCGGCAGCGGGAGGTTGCGCCCTGATCCGCTTCAGCGCCCTTCAGCGCATCAACGGGCTACAGGCCATTCGCCAAGCGCTGATTGACGACTGTGCTCTGGGGGCGGCGGTCAAAGCCAACGGCCCGATCTGGCTCGGCCTCAGCACCACTATCCACAGCCTGCGCCCCTACCCCAATCTGCATAGCATCTGGACCATGATCACCCGTAGCGCTTACACCCAGCTCAACTACTCGCCGTGGTTGCTGATCGGTACGGTCTTTGGCATGCTGCTGGTCTATCTGGTCGCTCCCCTAGGGGTAGTTTTGGGATTGATTTGGGGCGACCCCGCCCTGGCGCTGATGGGGCTAGCGGGCTGGCTGCTGATGGCTCTAGCCTACTGGCCAACGCTGAAGCTCTACGGCGGCCAGCGATCGCTGGCGCTGGCGCTGCCGTTGATTGCCTTGCTCTACACGATGATGACCTTAGATTCGGCGCGGCGGCACTGGGCCGGGCAGGGCGGTGCCTGGAAAGGACGGGTTTATAGCGATCTAGGGTAGGTGTTCTGCCCGACAGCACCTTTATACTCATAACGATGGGGCGGTCTAAGGTGAGCTTTCCATGAAAACCCTTGCTAAATGGTCTGTAGACGACTATCACCAGATGATTCAGGCAGGCATTCTCCAGGCCCGTCGCGTCGAGTTGCTGAAAGGAGAGATTGTTGAGACAAGTCCAGAAACCCCAATTCACTACACAACCGCAAAGCAGGGGGCCAAATACCTAGAAACGCTGCTGACAGGAAAGGCCGAGGTTCGCTTCAACGGACCTGTTACCTTAGGAGATTCTGAGCCAGAGCCCGATATTGCCATTGTTCGCCTGCCTGAATCGACCTACCGCGATCGCCATCCCCACCCTGAGGATATTTTTTGGCTGATCGAAGTCGCCAATACCAGTCTCAAGCAAGATTTGGACATAAAAGCGGCTGTTTATGCCACCGCTGGGATTCCAGAATACTGGGTTGTGAATTTAGTAACGATACAGATCACAATCTTTCAGCAACCAGTGGCAGGACAATACAGACAGCAAATAACCGTGCAAGACGGCAACATCACGCCGCTGGCTTTTAACAATGTAGCCATCTCCGTTAAAAAGCTCCTGGCCCAAACAAACACTTGATCAATTGTTTGAGAGGGATGTTATTAATCTGATTTGAAAAGAGCAAACGTGACCTGCTCCAGAGTTTTGAGTGCTTGGAGTGAGCCGCTAATGAATTTTAGAGCTGCAACCGGGCGTTTCAAGAAGCTGCGAGCGAGAGTATCGGCGCGGAGGCTACCGTCTGGGCCGATCGCCCCTGCAATATCCGGCAAGTCGTGGCCACAGTCGTCACTGATCACCCGCAGAATAGCGACTCTAGCCTGGGGCATGGTCGCCAGCAGTACGGCACTTTCCATATCGACTACAGCTGCTTGGTAGCGATCGCCCATCTGCCGCTTTTCTGTCACCGTCGTGATGACGCGATCGCACGTTAACCCAGTCTCCACGGGAACCCCGAGGCGTTGGGCCAACTCGTCGGTGAAGGTGCGATCGCACTGATAGCCTTTTGCACTATCGCCCCCAGCAGCATCCCAAACCTGCTCAAGCAGTAGCGCGTCTCCCACCGAATGCTGGGGCGATAGACTGCCACTCAGGCCGATAAACAGAATTCCCTGGTCTTCAAAGCGCGATCGATCTTCCCAGGTTTCTAAGAATGCTCGAAACGCTGCTGGCCCCGCTGGAACAGCAACCACCGGGGGCGCATGGGGAATCGTCTTCAGGCCCCGAACCACCGCTTGATATTCGGCCCCTGCCGGTACGAGAATCACTTGAATTGGCATTAGGCCGACCGCTTGGTGAGCTTGAGCCAGCCATCTTCGAGCAGGATGTAGAGCACCGGCACCACCACCAGACTCAGCAGGGTTGAGGTTAGCAGTCCGCCAATAATAGCCACGGCCATGGGCTGTCGCAGCTCGGCCCCCGCCCCAAAACCGAGGGCGATCGGCACCATGCCCAGCACTGACGAAGCGGTGGTCATCAGAATGGGGCGTAGCCGCACCAAGCCCGTTTTTTTGATGGCGTCAGTGCGCTCAAGCCCGGCCCGGCGCAGCTGGTTGATGTAATCCAGTAGCAAAATCGCGTTTTTGCTGAGCAATCCCAGCAGAAACAGCAGGCCCAGCAGCGAGACAATGCCAAAGTCGCTGCGGGTAATCCATAGGGCCAGCGTCGCCCCAACCACCGAGAGCGGCAGCGATAGACCCACCACCGCTGGTTCTAGCAGTCGCCCAAAGGGTACTAGCAGCACCAGCAGCATGCAGATCACGGCCAAAATTAGAATGCGACCAAAACTGCCCAGCACCTCTCCGGCCCTAGCCGAGTCGCCCGCCAGGTCAATGCGGACACCGGGGGGGACCACCGATTCTGCAATTTCTACCACCTGAGCGGTGGCGTCGCCCAGGGCATTGCCGTCACTCAGGTTGGCGCTGACGATGGCGACCCGTTCACCGTTCTGGCGGCTGATCTCTACGATCGCATCGGCGGTGTTCTCGGCTCCCGAAATACGCACATCGGCAAAACCGGGCAGCGCTTTCACTTGGGTCTGAATCTCAGCAGCGGCGGCTTGCAGCGCTGTCAGATCGTCGCCTACTAGGGCCACCTGGAGGGGTTTTTCGCCGCCGGTATCGACAAACTGAAGGTCCTCAACGCTGGTTTCTAAGCCCGCCCGTGTAGGCAAATCCTGGCGGAGCTGGGCCTGCACGGCGGCGGTGTTGCGATCGCGCTCCTCCCGCAGCTGGATATATAGACTGCCTTCATTGGGTCGCCCCCGGCCGCCCACGGTGGTCAACACCGACTCGACCTCGGGCAGCTGAGCCACCGCCGCCTCCAGGTCGCCGGCCTGCTGAAGAGTCCGCTGCAAGAGCTGCGATCGCCCTGCTGCCGCTGCCGCCTCTGCTGCTGCCGCTGCCTGTGGTGCACTTAGACCCGTCGGTAGCTGTCCGGCTGTCGGTAGCTGTCCAGACTGCGGTAGCTGGGCTCCACCGGGGCGCTGGGGTAGGGGCACCCGGTAGTTCAGCAAAAACTGCCCCTGGTCAAGCTGGGGAATAAACCCCTGGGGAATCAGCGGAATGATGGCAATGCCCGCAACCAGACTGGCGATTGCCAGCCCCACCACCATCCAGGGATGGCGCAGTGACCAGGCAAGCAGGTGGCTGTACTGTCGCTCTAGCCAGGTGCTCCCCACCGTCTCCGCCAGCAGCGCAGTGGCCGCGGGGTCGGGCGGTTCGAGGGCAGCGGGGTCAGAGTTAACTGGGGCAGCGGCCCGGGGCGAGCCAGAGGCCTTTAGCCAATACACCGCCAGCACTGGGTTTAGGGTGCGGGCCACTAGGAGCGAGAACAGCACTGCCGCCGACACCGTCAGGCCAAAGGGCTTAAAAAACTGTCCTACGGTGCCGCCCATCAGCGCCACGGGCAAAAATACGGCCACAATGGTCAGCGTCGAGACTGTCACCGTCAGGGCAATTTCGTCCGTTGCCCGCAGAACCGCCTGTTGCGGAGTCGCCCCCGCTTCCAGATGGCGCATGATGTTTTCAACCTCAACGATCGCATCGTCGACAATGATGCCAATCACGATCGCCAGCGCCAGCAGCGTAATGGTCTCCAGGTTAAAGCCATAGATGGCCATGACGATCGCCGTGCCCAGCAGTGACAGCGGAATCGACAGCGCCGTAATCACCGTGGCTCGCCAGCTGCGCAAAAAGGCCAAAATTACCAGCACCGCCAACACGATCGCCTCCACCAGCGCATCGATGGTGGCCTCGGTTGACGCGCGAATGAACTCGGCCTGGGTGGCGGCCAGGGCAATCTCGACCTGGGGCTGCTCCTCGCGGATCTGTGCGATCGCCGCCTCGACGCGATCGACCACCTCCAGGGTGTTGGCCTCGCCCTGCTTCACCACCTGCACCGCCAGTGCCGCTTCCCCGTTAAACCGAATTAGCGTCGGCGGGTTTTGTAGCTCCGCTAAGAAACTGCCCTCACCGCTGGCGGCGGCTCGGCTGCCAGTGCCGCGCAGATCTACCCGCAGCACCCCAGGAATGTCGCGCAGCGTCGGCAAGATTTCAGCTTCAACCAGTGCCGTCAGCTCAGTCGGGGGCAGCTCCTCGCTGGTTAGGGCATAGCTAATTGCTGTCGCCTCGTTCAAGTTGAGCGGAATGATCTCATAGTCAAACCCGGCTGCCAGATCAGTCTGGTCAATAGCCTGCTCGACTGCAGCCGTGGTTTCCTCTAGCGCGGCATTCACCTCAAAATTTAGCCGCAGAATCGCCCGCCCCGGCGAGGTGGTTGAGTCGAGGCGAGATAACCCGGCCAGAGGTTGCAGCTGGGCCTCCAATGGCACGGTAAGCTCGGCCTCTGTTTCAGCTGCCGTCTCAATGGGGGCGGTGGCGTTGACGAGCACCACCGGAAAGGTGATGTCGGGAAACAAGGCATACTTCAAAGAGCTAAACGCTAGCAGCCCAGCCACCCCAATCACAATCCAGCAGAAGATCGCCAACCCACGGTTGCGCAGGGCAAATCGAGAGAGATTTAATCGTTCTCGCAGCTGGTTGAGGTTAAGGCGGGGCATCGCTTTAGTAGGAGAGAAACGCAGATATCATAGCTTGTTCAACCGGTTGATCAGACTGGGCTTGGGCCTGTCACCGCCAGCGCCGATCGCCATCCAGGCTCCCAAACTTTGGGTGCACCACCATTTGCGAGACTGCCATGAGCTTAGTTTTATTTCTCTTGCAGACCTCTGGGCCAGCCCTGGGGATTGCCTTGGTCACCGGCCTAGTGAGCGGCGGCTGTAGTGCCGCTCTGATTGCGCTGATTAGCTACACCATTGCCCAGGGGGTGACTGGGGGGGTAGTGGCGGCAGCGTTTGTGGGGTTGGGGGCGATCGCCCTGACCACGGCGATGGTGTCGCGCATTTTGCTGGTGCGGTTTTCTCAGGCGGCGGTGGTGGAGCTTCAGCTTCAGCTCTGTCGCCAAATTTTAGCGGCTGAGCTGAAGTCCTTAGAAAGCCTCGGTTTGCCCAGCCTGCTGGTGCTACTAACTGAGGATATTCAGGCGATCGCCGCCGCTGCTGGGGTCTTGCCCGTTTTGATGATCAATATTGCGGGCACCGTCGGCTGCATGGTCTATGTGTCGTGGCTGTCGTGGCAGGTGCTGGCCCTGGTGCTGCTGATTACCCTGGTAGCTTCGTTTAGCTGCCGCTGGTTTCTGGTCGCGGGCCGGCGCGGTCTAGCTGCCGCCCGCGACCACCAAGAGCGGCTGTTTCAGCATTTCCGTAGCCTGATCGACGGCATCAAGGAGCTAAAACTGCACCGTCTGGGCCGCCAAGACTTCTTCGCGCTCGACCTTCAGCCCACCGCGCTTCAGGTTAAGCACTACAACCAGCAGGGGTTGAGCCTGTTTGCCGTGCTCGACAGCTGGGGCAAGTTTATCTACTTTTTTGCGGTCGGGCTGGTGCTGTTTGCCCTGCCCAATTGGGTCGGCATTAGCCCCAACACCCGGGTAGCCTACGTGCTGACCTTTACCTACCTGCTGGGGCCGATGGAGAACCTGGTGAACAAGCTACCCCTGCTGGGTCAGGCCAGCGTGGCCCTCGACAAGCTCAAAGCCCTGGGTCTGAGCATCAATGCCCCGATCGCCTCTGCCGCCGTGCCGCCCATCGACCCAAGCTGGCAGCGGCTAGAGCTAAAAGGGGTCACCCACAGCTACCGCACCGACCAAGAGGGCACCGAATTCACCCTAGGGCCGGTGAATCTAACTGTGCACCCCGGCGAGCTGATTTTTATTATTGGCGGCAACGGCAGCGGCAAATCGACCTTGGCGAAGGTGCTCACGGGGCTCTATCGCCCCCAAACAGGGACAATTTGGCTCGATCAGCAGCCCATTGATGAGCAAAATCAGGAGTGGTATCGGCAGCATTTTTCGGTGGTGTTTGCCGATTTCTACCTGTTTGAGCGGCTGTTGGGATTGAGTAGCGAGGCCGACGACAGCAAAGCCCAAGACTATCTAAAAAAGCTACAGCTCAGCCACAAGGTGCGCATTGACCAGGGCCGATTTTCGACGGTGAATCTATCTCAGGGGCAGCGCAAACGCCTGGCTCTGCTCAGCGCCTACATGGAAAATCGACCTATATATTTATTTGACGAATGGGCTGCCGATCAGGATCCGGCCTTTAAGCAGGTGTTTTACACCCAGTTTTTGCCTGACCTCAAGGCCCAGGGAAAGACGGTCTTCGTGATCAGCCATGACGACCATTATTTCTATGTGGGCGATCGCATCCTCAAGCTCGACTATGGTCAGATCGAGTTTGAGCAGAGCCCTGCATCCTTTAAGTCATAGCCCCAACGCTGAAGGTAAGTTTGCCAGTGGTGTTCAACCTTAGTAATCGTTTCGGGCTCTAGAGAATACTGGTTTTGCTGGTAGTCTCCTAGACTCGCTAGATAGGTTTCAAAACAGGGGCGCGCTGCCTCAAAACTGGGCAGTTCTAGCTGCTCAAATAGCTTTTTTAGCACCAGCAGTGGCTCGGTCTGCAAATCCTCAAAACGCACCTCTGCAAACTGTTCGGGGGGCAGATCGGCCGTATCGGTTTTGAGAGCCTCTAACAGAAACGGGTAGCTCTCCAAAACCAGCGATTCAATCGGTAAATCGCCGTAGTCTTGCAGGGCCAATTCGGGCAGCAGCCGCGTAAAGTAGTGTCGCGCCGAGGGAAACACCCGGTAGGGGTTGCGGTAGATGTGAATGAACTTGGCCCCCGGCCACAGCTCCCGCAGATGGCGAATGTAGCCGGTATAGATTGGGTTTTTAATCAGCAGCGGGCGGTGCCCCTGGTGCACCGAAACCTTCCGCAGCAGATGGCGATGCAGGCGTTTCCACCGCTCCACATCGGCGATCGCACCGCCAAACACATCTCGCCGAAAGTGAGTTTCAAAGTGCTGAGGAAAGTACATACCGTGGTAGTACGAAGCTGCCCCCATCGTCGCCAGGGGAATGGAATCTTCCTGGGGCGAGGTAGGCGTGACCGCTACATTGTCGACGTAGCGATCTTGGGGCAGAGCCTGCTCTAGCAGCGGCTCTAGCGATCGCACAATGCCCAAAACATCCCACGGCATTCCCGTTGCCAGCGGGGTAATGTAGCCAAACGCTGGGCACTGAGCCATGACGTTGTGCAGGTGGGTGGTGCCCGATCGCCAGTAGCCGACAATAAAGACGGGGTCGGGCATCGGCTGCTGGGGGGACAGGGCAAACGCCACCTGTTCTGCGGTCGAAAAGGGCCAGCGGGCCAGAGACACCGCCAGGGCCAGAGCCACCTGGGGGCAACGGTTAGCTGCGGGGAATCCATTTTTGAGCAGCAGCTTGAGCAGGGTGGGTGGGTTGCTGCCGCACAGCGGATGAAACAGGCTGGCCATGGTTGGGGCTACCGGGCTCCGGCTTTGGTTTTCATTGCCTGAGTGGCCAGGGTTTTGCCAAACTCCCAGGCGGCTCCCGGCACCCGGTGGGCATCGGCCACCACGTCGGTAACAGCCTCGACAATCCAGCGGCGATCGCTCTCCTGCAGGGTCAGGGGGGGAATAAACTTGACCACATTCATGCCGTAGCCTGCCACCTGAGACAGAATTCGGTGGCGGGTAAACAGCGGCACCGTGATGATCTGAGAAAACAGGCCCCGGTTGGCGGTTTCGAGCATCTTCCACGACATTTTTAGGGTCAAGCTCTTGGGCTCGCCAAACTCTAGCGCCATCATCATACCCAGGCCCCGCACGGCTTTCAGGCACTCGTACTGGCCCACCAAAGGCTGCAAATCGGCCACAATCTGCCGGCCCATCTGGGCGGCATGGTCAATCCAGCCGTCGGTTTCGAGTACGTCGAGGGTGGCCAGCCCTGCCGCCATAGCCAAATTGTTTTTGCCAAAGGTGCTGCCGTGAACCACGGCGCGATCCATGCGGTTAAACACTTTGTCGAAGATCCACGACCGACAGGCCACGGCCCCTACCGGCACGAACCCACCCGACAGGGCCTTGGCCATACAGAGCAAATCGGGCTCGACACCAAAGTGCTCGACCGCCCACCACTTGCCCGTACGACCTAGCCCGGTCTGCACCTCATCGGCGATGAACAGGCTGCCGTATTTGCGGCAGAGCGCCGCCGCCCCTGGTAGGTAGCTGGCCTCTGGAATCCATACCCCATGGCCTTGGATAGGCTCGGTGATAAAGGCGGCCACGTCTTTGCGGGAAAGCGCTTGGTCTAGGGCAGCTAGGTCGCCGAAGGGAATTTCGATGAAGTCGGGCAAAAAGGGGCCAAAGCCTGCCCTGAAGTGGGGATCGCCCGTGGCCGACAGAGAGCCCATGGTCAGACCGTGGTAGCCGCCAGAGCAATAGACAATCTTGCTGCGCCCGGTGGCGTGGCGGCTGAACTTGATCGCCGCCTCGACGCTTTCGGTGCCGGAGTTGGCAAAAAAGATGCGGTCTAACCCCGGCGGCGTGATCTGCTGGAGCTTTTCCGCTAAAAGCCCCGACAAAATCGAGACATCCATCTGCACCAGGTTGGGCAGTTCTGCCGTTAGCACATCCTGTAGGGCCTGCACGACTTTGGGATGGTTGCGCCCTAGGGCAAAGACGCCAAAGCCGCTGAGCAGGTCGAGGTAGCGATCGCCCTGGTCGTCAAATAGATAGGGCCCCTCCGCGCGCACGTAGTGGCGATCGAACCCGATCGTTTTGAGTACGTTGACCATCTGCGGGTTGAGGTACTGGGAGTGCAGCGAGAAATTGTCTCGCTGCCGCTCGGCGATGCGATCGAGAATGTTCATGCACTAGGGGGGTAGAGAGGGGCAGTAGGCGATCTAACTAGACTTTAGTCATAAGTTCGATCGATTTGCCAACGCCGAGCAGCGGCGTCACGATCGCCATCACATCGGCTCGGGTGAGCTTTTCTCGTCCCTGGGCCAGGGCATCAATGGTGGCGGTGGCCAGGGCAAGGGGAATGCGGCAAAACAGCAGAGCTGGTCCCTTGGGCAGAGCTTGGGTATAGGCGTCGGCCATTCTGAGGTTGCGGCGAGCGTAGCGCTGCATGTCATCCGCCGTCCAGCCCTCCGGGAAAAAGTCGACGCCGCGATCTTTATCTTCTAGATGATTGCGCAAAATGTTGACCGATTGCAGGCCGCGCCCAAAGCCGATCGCCTCCATCCGGCTGGTTTCGGTGCCGTCATACCAGGCCCAGAGGTCAGACAGCATCAGCCCGACGGCCCCGGCCACGCTAAAGGTGTAGCGATCGAGATCGGCTTCGGTTTTGATCTGCCAGTTTTGCTCGGCCCAGTAGGCCATGCGATCGGCCATGGCGGCAGTGGCATCCCAGATCCGAGGGGCGATGGTGTCGGGGGCCAGCAAGGCCCATTCGCCAATGCGTAGGGTCACCTCTTCGAGCTGTTCGCTGTAGTCCTCTAGCCCCGCCGCAAAGTCAGCTACCGCTGAGGATTCTGTGCCCGCCTGTAGATTGAGGCTAATTTGGCGCAGCAGGCTGGTCTTAATGCCGCCGTCTAGGGTCGGATGGTCTTCAATCTGGTCGATCGCCCGCATGCACAGGTACGCAGATGCCACCGCTTCCTGAAGCCCAGGAGGGAGTAAGCTGATCGGGATGAAAAATGTTCGGCTGGTCTCTTTTAGCAAGTCCAACGCAGATTTAATCGACGGCATTGAGCGCTCTCCTCACGTTGCTTTGGCTTTCAACCATACTGGTTGACTTTGATTCTGTAAGCTTTAACAGAGCATTAACGATGAATCAACTCGAATGGACGGTATCTGGGGCTACTTAAGCATCTAGGGTACCTGTAGTCGGCTACTTGGCCACGGGCAAAGTTTAACCGCATATTACACCGTCAGCCCCAGCGGCGTGCCCTGGGCTAAAACTCCCAACAGCGATCGGGGTCTAGGCGCACACAGAATGGGGGCAGAGACAACCGTTTTTGCCAAAATGAATTACGGTAGTTGGGTAATCACCATCAGGGTTCGAAGCATCTACAATCGCCGTGACCTAGGCAAGCCGCCCGGTTTAACGATGATGCTGACGAATTCTCCCAATTCGAGGAGTGAAGAGAAATGGCAATCAGTCTGCAGCAGGCCCTAGGCGTGGGGCAATATCTTGTCACTCAGCGCCTCAAAGGGCGTAAGCAGTATCCCCTGGTGTTGATGCTAGAGCCGCTGTTTCGCTGCAATTTGGCCTGCTCGGGCTGCGGCAAAATTCAGCATCCCAAAGAAATTTTGAAGCAGAACCTGTCGCCCGAAGACTGCTTTGCGGCGGCAGAAGAATGCGGTGCCCCGGTGGTTTCGATCCCCGGTGGGGAACCGCTGCTGCACCCCCAGATTGACGAGATTGTGCAGGGCCTAGTAGCGCGCAAAAAGTTTGTCTACCTCTGCACCAACGGCCTGCTGCTCGAAAAAAGTCTCGACAAGTTTACGCCCTCGCCCTACCTCTCGTTTAGCGTTCACCTAGACGGCATGAAGGACCTGCACGATCGCTGCGTCGATCGCAATGGCGTCTTCGATATCGCCATCAGCGCCATCCGGGCGGCCAAGGCGCGGGGCTTCCGGGTCACCACCAACACCACCGTGTTTGAGGGCACTGATCCCCAGGAAATTCAGTCTCTGTTTGATTACCTGACCGAGCTGAAAGTAGACGGCATGATGGTGTCGCCGGGCTATAGCTATGATTGGGCCCCTAACCAAGAGCACTTCCTCAAGCGCGATCAGACCAAAGCGCTGTTTCGAGAAATTTTGGCCCCGTTTACGGCGGGCAAAAAAAAGTGGGAATTTAACCACAACCCGCTCTTTTTGGACTTCTTGACGGGGCAAAAAGACTACGACTGCACCCCCTGGGGCAGCCCCAGCTACAGCGTGCTGGGTTGGCAAAAACCCTGCTACTTGCTGAATGAGGGGCACTACGAAACCTTCCAAGAACTTCTCGACAACACCGACTGGGAGAAGTACGGCCACAAGAGCGGCAACCCCGAGTGCGCCGACTGCATGGTGCACTGCGGCTACGAGCCGACGGCAGCAGAAGCGGCCATGCAGCCGCAGAATATGCTGCGCGCTATGGGTAGCCTGTTCTAGCTAGTAGCAGAAGATCGAACTGTATCCCCCTGAATCGGCCTTGAGACTAGCCCTAGCTCCAGTCTCAAGGTCGTTCTGCTACTTCCTGGGGGATCGGATGAGCCAGTAGTGTAAACCACCCATGGCGATCGCCAAAGGCAGCATCAGCGGGGGAATCACCCCCAGGTCTGACCGGCTGGCCACCCAGCCCAGCCCGGCAGGAATCAGCGCGGCCCCGACGCTGGCGGCACTGGTGGCAAAGCTCACGGCAGCGGGAACTAAGGCCTCTGGCAAGCGCTTGGGAATCAGCCAAATAATGGTGGGAAAGATGGCCGCCAGGGCAAATCCAACCAGGGGTAAGCTAACCAATGGGTTGGACAGTTGCCACCAGCACAGCAGCCCGATCAGGAGCAACCCCAGGGACAGGGTGATAGTACGGATAGCGCCTAGCGATCGCAGCAGATAGCTTAGCCCAAAGCGCCCCACCGTCAGCCCCAGCCAGTAGGCGCTAACGCTGTAGCCCGCCAGCAACGGCGGCGTCGAGCGAGCGAGCACCTGCACGCTGTAGGCCCAGTTGCTCAAGGACGCCTCAACGCCCACATAGACAAACAGAAATGCTCCAAACAGAAAGACGATCGGGGTGCGCAGCGCTCGCTTTAAGTGCGTCCCCGCCAGTGAATCTTGTTCAGCAGGTCGTTCCACCATGGCAGGGTAACGGCAAACCAGGGCGGCAAACACGCCCACCATCAACAGGCTGGTGAGACTGGCCAGCACGCCATAGACCTGCCGCCAGCTGAGGCCTACCGCCAATAGCGTAGTGGCGATGGCTGGGCCGGAGCATGCCCCAATTCCGTAGAAGCCGTGCAGGGCCCCAATCAGGTGGGCGCTACGGGCATCTTGCACCATGGCCGTGTTGATTCCGGCATCGATAAACCCAATGCCTAATCCCAGCAGGGTGCCCGCCGCCACCATTAACAGCCAGAAGGGAGCCAGGGCATAGGTGAGCAGGGCTAATGTCAGCAAGCTGGCCGCCCCCAAGAGCATGCGCCCCAGCCCTAACCGATGACTGACGAGGCTGCTAGTGAGGGCTGCCGTAATGTAACCGGTGATTTGGCTGACAAAGAGCAGCGTTACGGTGGCCGGGGTCAGGCTATAGGCCGTCAAGATAGAGGGCAGCAAAACCCCTAACCCTGCTTCGGCGATGCCAATGGCAATAAAGGCGTAGAAGTAAATCGCTACGCCAATCCAGAGGGACGGCAATGGCTTTTTGGCAAGGCGCATAGACGATACTCCAGAGATGCAGTGGGGCGAGGAGCTGCGATCGCAAGGTTTCAGGTTAGTCGGGCGCTGATGGCAACGACAACCTGAAGGGATGGCAGCGATCGCCTGAGCGTCCTAGAGCCATTGAGAATCGCTGTTTTTCTCTTTTTGGCAGAAAGCCCGACCGTCTGTTGCTGGGTAAATTACTCCTGGGCCGAGACAGCCCGATCGGCACTCAAGCCGGAGACCTAATCACCAACGCCCACGTGGTTTCTTCAGAGCAAGACGACGTCAAACCGCAGCGCCCTGGCGAAAGTAGCTGCGACCCATGTTTACCATGCTCTAGCGTCTCAGCAAGTTGATACTGAGACGCTGGAGCACTGGTCTATCAAGAGACGAAGCCGAGATCCCTAAGCCTGAACCCGATCGCACTCGTTCAAGTACTGAGCGATCGCCCGGTCCAGATCTGGCAGCAAAATCCCACGCTCGCTGCTGAGCACACTATAGGCGGGGCGAGATGCCGCATAGCCAAAGCTTTCGGTGGAGCAGGATCGAATGAAAGAGGCATCCAACCCAGCGAGTTGCGCCGTCTGGCGAGCGAGGTCAGCCCAGGCGATCGCCCCTGGATTGGCCAGGTGCCAGATACCGTGCTCTCCATCAATCAGCAAGTCGAGGCTGGCATGAACCAGATCGGGCACATAGGTGGGAGACACGATCGCATCTTCCGCCGCTAGGAAAGGCTCTCCTGCCTGCAGGGTGCGAAGGGCAATAGTCAGGAAGTTGTGATCATCCCAGGGGCCAAAGAAAGCACTGGTGCGAATGACTAAAGATTCCCGATGGTAATGTAGCACCCGCTGTTCTGCCTGGGCTTTGCTGTGGCCGTAGACATTTAGTGGCGCAACCGGATCGCTTTCTAGATAAGGCTGTTGGCGATCGCCGTCAAACACCAGATCCGAAGAAAAAGTGATCAGCCCAATATTGCGCTGCGCACAACTCTCCGCCAGAATAGCGGCCCCATCTGCATTAATGCTGCAGCACAGGTGAGACTCCCGCTCCGCATCATCGACGCGCACATAGCCCGCCGCATTGATTACGGCCCACGGCTGCATTTCCGCCAGCACCTGCTCAACCATGACTGGATTGGTGATATCCATCTCCTGGCGGCTCAGCAGGCGGTGGGGAATGCCCCGCAGGGCACAGATGCGCGCAAAGGCCTGACCGAGCGTGCCGGTCGCTCCAGTGATGAGCAGGGGAGATGGGTGCAGGGGTGGATGGGTGGATGGGTGGATGAGTGGATGGGTTTCCTTCTGCCATCTGCCATCTGCCATCTGCCCTAACTCCACTGATTCGGTTTCTTTTGAAGTATGGCCGCAGGAAACGGGGGGATAGAGCAGGCGATCGCTCCGTTTCCACCAGCCGGGGACTTCTAGGAGGGGGTGATGGTAGGGCTCACCTTGGGAAAAATGGCGGAGCACGGTGGCGATCGCTGTGGGGCGGGGCGGAGGCGATGACATAACGCCGCTGCATGGGGGACGCACGTCAAAGACGCCCGGCTCGTAAAAGCACTCGTCGCGGGTAACGAGGCTGTTCCAGTCGTAGGCACCCAGAAGTGACCAGGCGGTGACGGCCCGCAGGTCTACCCCCTCCTGGCGCAGGTGTTGGGCGGCATCCCAAATTTCCTTAAGCCAGCGCAGTTGCTCTTCTCGAGTGCAGCCCAGGTGAACCTCGGTGACGGCGATGGGCTGGTGGTAGCGTTCCCAGACCTCTTTCAGCAAGACATCGGGGGGACAAATGCCTTCCTCGCAGACCCGCACCGCTTCCACATCAGCATATTGATGCTTGCCGTTGCCGCCGTGGGTGTGGGGCGGGTAGCGATCGAGCCGTTCATCGAGGAAGCGATCGCTGGTCAAATAGCGATTAATGCCAAAAATATCGGGCGAGCAGGGATGATCGAGAAACCAGTCTAAGTCCGATTCCTCAGCTCCGCTCTGCCGCAAATAGTCCCATAGCTCGTGGCTCCGATCTACCCGGCCGCAGAGTAGATCAAAGGATAGCCATCGCCGCTCATTTTCGAAGGCAATTTGATAGCTCAACAGCGGCGTGCCGAACGTCTTGCCCAGATCTTCGGTCTGCACCAGTTTCGCCGCCGGGTTGATGCGACGAATGGCCTCCATGGACAGGGCAACCCCACGGCACTGGTTGATCAAAGCTCGAATAAAGCTCTGATCGTCCTGGGCATGGGGATACCAGTGGCCATACAGCCCGCTGAAGCGGGCGGTGGTCAGGGGCTCATTGACTGGGGTGTAATATTCCAGCCAGGGATAGCGGGTGGCAACGGCCTGGGCAAACTCAGCCAGG
The DNA here is from genome assembly GCF_039962255.1 of Leptolyngbya subtilissima AS-A7. NCBI lineage: Bacteria > Bacillati > Cyanobacteriota > Cyanophyceae > Leptolyngbyales > Leptolyngbyaceae > Leptolyngbya > Leptolyngbya subtilissima. The sequence continues at coordinate 134,828 of NZ_JAMPKY010000010.1, forward strand.
CCGTTGGCGAACTCCGGGTCTAGCAAGCTAGTGTGAGGCGGACCGCTGCCGTGGTGTACCAGGCCAACAATGGGACGAATCCCGATATCATCCAAGTACGCTAATCGCTGGTCTGCCCAGCTCCAGTCGGCCTGCTCTGGGCCATTGGGGGCTGTACGTTCCCAAAGGATGGGATAGCGGATAGCCTGGATGCCCAGATTGGCAAAGCAGTCGAGGTCTTCAATGCGGGTATCGTGACCATTGCGCTGGAGCTGATCAAAATAGCGATCGCCTACCCGGTTCACAGTACATTCAACGCCACCCCAAAGTTCCAGCTTGGGTAACATCTGGTCTGCACTCATCACACGCTCACTATTGCTCAACGAGATTTACCATTTGTTTCGGCTTTGCCTGCCGCCACAGGGGTAGCAGAACGGCTAGAGCCATTGCTGGAAACAGCCTTGAAGGATCCATTGCCATTACCGTTGCCGTTACTGTTGCCGTTGCCATTCGACATTGGGACAACAGGCTGCTTTGCCGGTAGGCTCTCTTCCCTGGGGTGCCAGCTAGAGCGATTAGACAGCTGGGCATGGAGTGCTAAGGCCTGAGCCACCACCTGATCCATGTTGTAGTACTTGTAGGTGGCGAGCCGTCCCACAAAGTGAACCCCCGGTTCGGCATCGGCTAAAGCTTTGTACTGCTTGTAAAGTTCGGCATTTTCGGGGCGTGGTACAGGATAGTACGGATCGCCCTCGGCCTGGGGATATTCGTAGACAATACTGGTTTTGAGATGTTCTTGCCCAGTCAAGTATTTGAACTCGGTGACCCGGGTGTAGAGGTGCTCGTTGGGATAGTTGATGACGGCCTGGGGCTGATGCACTTCCTCGTTCAGCGTTTCATGTTTGAATTCGAGGGAGCGGTAGGGCAGCTTGCCGTAGCAGTAATCAAAGAAGCCATCTACCGGACCGGTGTAAATCATTTCCTTGTAGGGAATGACATCCTGAATTTCCCGGTAATCGGTGTTGAGCATGATTTTGATGTTGGGATGCGCCAACATTTGCTCAAACATGCGGGTGTAGCCGTGGAGCGGCATGGCCTGATAAGTATCGGTGAAGTAGCGATCGTCCCGGTTGGTGCGGGTGGGAACGCGAGCGGTAACAGATTTATCCAATTCGGAGGGATCAACGCCCCACTGTTTGCGGGTGTAGTTGCGGAAGAACTTTTCGTAGAGCTCTCGCCCCACTTTGCTCACCACCACATCTTCAGAGGTGCGAATGTAGTCTTTAGTTTCAGCGAGGGAGGCTAAGAATTCCTCAACCTCAAAAGCGGTCAGCTTCAGTCCATACAGCTTGTTGATGGTGTCCAGATTGATGGGAATCGGGACTAACTGACCATCCACGCTGGCTAAAACTCGGTGCTCATAGCGTCGCCACTCGGTGAAGAGGGACAAATATTCAAACACATCGCGGGAGTTGGTGTGGAAGATGTGGGGGCCATATTTGTGGACCAAAATCCCGTCTTCATTGTAGTGATCGTAGGCATTGCCACCAATGTGGTTGCGAGTATCTACAATCAGAATTTTTTTATTTTGCTGAGTTGCTAAGCGCTCTGCTAAAACACTGCCGGCAAATCCAGCACCAACAATTAAATAGTCAAACATGGGGCTACTCCTTGCAGTGAAAATTAGATCGCTACCTGGTCAACGTTGGCGGCGATCGCCGTTGGATATTTGGTCTTGACCGAGGTGGTCTCGGACGGGGTGGTCTTGCGGGCGTTGGCGGCGATCGCCTCCTCAATCCGGTCATTCATGGCCTGCCAGGTCAAATCCCAAGAGGTTTGAGCCAGTCGGGCATCAACCCGATCGAGCCAGTCGGATGGGGCTTGGCTCTGAGCCAGAGCAGCGGCGATCGCCTCCACAAACTCCGGCACCGTATCAGCAATGTGAACCAGGTTCTCGTCGCCGTAGGGCCGCACCACATCTCGAATCGAGGTCGATACCACAGGTTTTCCACCAGCCAGGTATTCCGGCGTTTTGGTCGGGCTGATGAAACGGGTCGATTCGTTGCGGGCAAAAAGCAGCAGAGCCACATCCCAACCGGCTAAATAGTGAGGCAACTCTTGATAAGATTTGCCCCCTAAATAATGGATGTTGGGCCGTTGGGGAAGAGAAGCCGAGTCAATTTTGACAACTGGGCCAACCATGACCAAATGCCAGTCAGGCCGAGCCTGGGCGATCCCATCCAACAACTCCAGATCCAGCCGTTCATCGATCACCCCATAAAATCCCATACGGGGATGGGGAATCTCTGCCTGATCGTGTGGCTCGGGCAGGGGCTGTCGAGCTTGAGCAAAGTGAGCGGCATCAATGCTGCTGGGGAAGGCATGAACACTTGAATGTTGGTGCTGCTTAGCTTCGTAAAGGCTATGTCCACCGGTGAATACGAGGTCGGCCATCTCAAACAGACGGGCTTCCCAGGCTTGCAGTTGGGGATGGGCGCCTTTGAAAGCGGAAAGCTCGTCCATGCAGTCGTACACCACAGCGGACGCGGGCAAATGATGGGTAAAAGGCACCGCCATCGGTGTGTAATACCAGAGGATCGGCTGTTGAATTTGAGCTTCCGCGAACAGGGTATTCAGCAGCTGCTGTAGGGAAAGCGTAAATTCTTCGTCGCTCAGGCTTTCGGAAAGATGGGGAACAACAATCCAGACCCCACAATCACGCTTGCTAATGTCGAGATAGGAAGTCTCTTCAGAAACGGCGATCGGCTCCTCCACGATAAAAACGCGGCGAGTCTGAGCACAACGGTTGAGCAGATGTTGGGGCCGCTGATATACAAAATCCCACCGCAGATGAGAGAAGCAAATTAAATCTGGTGCTCCAGGCGCTGAGGGTTCTAGTTCCGTACCTTCAGGCCACCGTAAGCCGAGGGATGCAGCGCTTTGCTCTAAACTGAGCTGATCTTCTATCGATTTTTTGTCGGATAGCTTTCTATTAAAATAGCTCTCTGAAATATAGTGGGTCGACATCTTACCTCCCAATTTGCAGGGTTAACAATCTAATGTTTCCAAATCGTGCTCTACTCTTGGAGCTAATACAGGCGAAATTTCCGCTGAAATCCCATAGCTTGCACAGCTATCCATTGCAAACAATCAATTTCTCAATTTCGCAAGATATTTGCTCTTAGCCACCACTTTAAGCATCGCCAAAGATCTCCAGTGGGAGCTGACACCTTCAGAGTAGGGGGTTTGTTTCTAGTGGGAACATCTCTTTGGGTAGAAGTTTAAAGAACCAAAAGTAATGTATCTCTGCTGTATAGACTTTCACTTATAGAGGTAATTGCTCTACTAGGTTAACGAGAGTCGTTATCTGCGGAAAGGTTGGTAGCTCCATTTCCGCTGCAACAATGCGCTGATTTATTAACGGTTGCAGCAGTTGTTGGAATGTGATTCACTGAAAAGTGACCATGAATTTTCGCTCTCGATGGGACCCAAACTAGTTCGCCTAGGTGCGATCGCTTGTCAAAACGGCGAAGAAGCTTCACCTTTGATGCCATATGTCGTGCCCTTACCTCACCTCAAATCGATTGGCTACTGAATTGAGCAATTACTTCTAGAGTTAGAGGAATACGCGGCTGCTTTTTATTATTATATTGAGCTAGGTCTAGGAGTTTATCAATAACCTTTACGGCAATGGTGGATTGTCAAAGTTAGTTAAAGGCCTGTTTGTTCTCTAGAGGCTTTGTCAATTTCTCTAGCTTACTTTGGATAAACAAAGGATGAGCGCAAAAATTTGCGTGTTAATTGCTATTTTTGACGCTGGCTCTTCTTAAGCTTAAATTAACTTCGGTTGCAGCGAGCAGATTTTTTGGATTATAAAATCTATAAAAGACGGTTGAAAACGTCATTTAAAAACGGGGAACACCATGCCTGAAAAATCGATGATTTTAGTGACGGGAGGGGCGGGATATATTGGCTCCCATGCAGCCCTAGCTTTGCAGCAGGCAGGGTATGACCTGTTGGTGCTGGATAACTTATCGAATGGCCATCAGGAGCTTGTGGAGCAGGAATTGCAGGTAAAAGTAGTGGTAGGCGACATTAGCGATCGCCCCTTCCTCGATCACCTCTTTTCCACTTACCCGATTGCCGCTGTAATGCACTTCGCCGCTTACATTGCCGTAGGAGAATCGGTCACTGATCCCGGCAAGTACTATCGCAATAATGTGGCTGGAACATTAACGCTTTTAGAGGCAATGGTTGCGGCTTCGGTGAAGCAATTGGTATTTTCGTCTACCTGCGCGCTGTATGGCACTCCCAAATTTGTGCCCATCACCGAAGACCATCCCCAAGAGCCCATGAGTCCCTACGCCACCAGCAAACAAATGGTGGAGCGGATGCTGGCAGATTTTGATGCAGCCTATGGGTTAAAGTCGGTTCGCTTTCGCTACTTCAATGCGGCAGGAGCCGATCCCGATGGACGATTGGGCGAAGACCATGCGCCGGAAACCCACCTCATTCCGCTGGTGCTGTTGGCAGCGCTAGGCAAGCTAGAAAGCATTGCTATCTTCGGCACAGATTATCCAACCCCCGATGGCACCTGCGTTCGCGACTATATTCATGTTGCGGATTTGGCCCAGGCTCACGTTTTGGGTTTGCAGTATCTGCTAAACGGCGGCAACAGTGATGTGTTTAATTTAGGCAACGGCAGCGGTTTCTCTGTTCGTGAAGTGATTGAAGCAGCTCGTCGGGTAACGCAACGGGAGATTCAGGTGGTAGAGCGCCATCGCCGCCCTGGTGATCCCCCCACTTTGGTTGGCAGCAGCGATAAGGCTCGCAGTGTTTTAGAATGGCAACCCCAGTATGCTGATCTCGACACAATTCTGACCCACGCGTGGCAATGGCACCAGAAGCGGCATGGTAGCGATCGCCCCTAATTGTCTCCGTAGTAGCCCAATCCTTAGAGGGCTTTAGAGGGGGGTGAGGGCTGCGGTAAGACTTGAATTGTTGGAGAGTAGACAGCCGAGACGGCTATCCCACAAGAGCTTCCCTACAGATCCTTGGGCCTCGATGACCATCTATTTGTGGGATGGGCCTCTGGCCCGTCCGTTTACCATCGAACGGTCAGCACCACAGAGTCTTCTTCTGCCCGCCAAAAGTGAGCAATGCCGGGCAGCCAGAGAGCATAATCTCCCTGTGTGGCCAGCACGGTTTCACCATCGGGAAACTGTAGACAAAACCGACCGCTAATCAGAACGGAGAGGGTGGTGGTTTCAGCCGGGTCTGTCCACTCGGGGCGGCAGTCGCCCGCCTTATGAACGCCCCATTTCACTTCCACTGCCGAGGTTGCGCGGGGGCTGATAGATGGGGTGACAAACGAGCCAACAAACCACCCTCGCTTTTCTTCCCCATCGCTGTAGGCGTTACCTGTAGTTACGTTTGATAGCATTTCAATACCCTGCTTAAACCCAATTTCTTAAATGTCTTGTGGTGTCCAGGTTGGACCGTGACAGCGAGGTCCTTCTGCTGTCCAAAGCAGCCGATCGATGCACATTCGCCGTGCCGTCATCGCCGGATCCCAGGCATGATAAACCACGTATTCAGTGGAGTTATCAGGATGTAGGGCAATCGAGTTATGTCCCGGACCTAAAACAGAGTTGGGATGCGATCGCAACACCCGTGGCCCCTGCTCATTCCCCGCATCTGAATAGGGACCCAGAACGTGATCGGCCACGCCATAGTCAACGCCATAGCTCTCAGTTTCCCACCGGCCACCGCTGTAGAAACAGTAGTAGCGATCGCCATGCTTACGCACGCAGGGGCCCTCTAAGGTATGCCAATCGTAGGTGCCGCCATACATGGGGCGATCGGCCAAAAACCGTTGCCAGTCGTGCCGCGCCCGCAGAACGACTTTGGGGTCTCCGGCGAGGGTAGTCATGGTTGAGAGGCGATCGACCACTAGGGCCGTGCCCGCCCGCACCCCTGCTTCCGTATCTAAAAAATCCTGAGCATAGAAGAGATACCACTGCCCATCGTCATCCTGGAAGGGGCTGGGATCAATGGCAAAGGCACAGGCATGGGGATCAATTAACGACTCGCCGACATCCTGAAAAGGCCCGAGAGGGTCAATGCTGGTGGCGACCCGTAGCTGATGATTTTTATCCCCATGCCCTACGGAGTAATAAAGATAGAAGATGCCTTCGTGGTAAGCCACTTCCGGTGCCCAAAAGTTATCTCCCAAGGCGGGATCAGGCCGCAGCAGAGCATTTCCGGCAGGCTGCCACTGTATCAAATCCTCGGATGTCAGTAGTGGAAAGACCCGCAGCTTGTGCAGCTCATCCACTTCTCCAGCCGCTTCCGCTGGCCCCGTACCGATCGCATAATAAATCCCCTGATATTGCCAAACAAACGGGTCGGCAAAATACTCTGGATAGACCGGATTGGTGTAGGTTTGCGGAGCCATTGTTGAACCGGGGCTAGGGTTTAGCGATCGCAGGAGGTTGTCGAGCGCTGCCTCCTGCGGTCGCTAAACTCGCGCCTCCCGTGACTAATATTCGAACTTTACGTAGGTTTCCGTGGCGTTGTCGGCTAACTGTTCTACGGTGTTGCACCGGAGCAACTGCTGCTGTTGCGGTGACAACTCATTGTAATAGCCCTGCTCCAGGGTTAAATCTACCTTATGGGTGTGAAGCCAGTGCATGACGTAGCCCATCACTATCATGGGGCGGGGTTCGGGAGTAATGTTGGGAGTGCCGCGGTGGAGAGCTAGGGGCGATCGCACCATCACATCTCCCAGCTGCATATGAAATTGCTCCATCTCAATTTCGCCCGCTCGAAGTTTGACCAGCCCTTCTTCGCGAGACATCACATGGGTACCCCGGGCCATCTCAAAGGGGCCGTTGTCGGCGGTGACTTCGACCAGGGGAAAGTTGACCGCCAGTGCATACAGCGGTGTCACAATCTGGTCAGAAAATAGGGGGCGAAAGTCGCGGTGAATGTCCTGATATTCAGACCCCTGCATGGGAATATCGGCGGCCAGCTGTACCAGCTTGTATTCCTGGTAAAAAACGCGATCGAGGATGCCCAGAATGGTTGAGTTAGCAAAGACTTCAGGGTTGGCAAAGGGGGCAACCCAGGGCAGAGTCACATAGCCGCGCGCAGTGCCCCTAGGGGCGACGCCACCCGGTTGTTGCTGCCGCTTCTGAAATAAGGCGTCGAAGGCGGCTTTCCATTCGTCAATCAGGGCGCGATCGAATAGCCCGCGAATGATGCATATTCCATCTCGGTTTAAGTCTTCTGCAAGTTGATCTAAATCGGCTGGGCTAAACGTTGTTTTTTGAATGCTCTGAATCATTGCGCAATCCGCTAAATGGGGGCGTTAGAGTGACATCGTGCCGCTAAAGATCGATAGGCAGAGCAAAATGTAACCCTCGACGTATTTCTATTCTCCCCATTGGTAGAAGCGGAATGCCTGTGATTCTGACGATTCTTCAAAAATCTCAATTTATTTCATGCGAACCTCTATCACCTGCGATTCTCACGGCGGAGAGAGTGACTGCAAGAGGACATCCTAGTTTTGCAAATTGATCCACCCTGCGGGAAGCAAGCTACATCCCCCAACCCCTTCTCCCATCTTGGGAGAAGGGGGGTCGGATTCAAAATCCCTCTCCCGATCTAGGAGAGGGATTTAGGGCGTAGCTTGCTTCCCGTTCGCGAGGCGTTCCGTAGGGTGGGTTAGAAAAGTGGGATATACCCGACTGCAATGTCCCTACCGCAACGAAGATTCTGGGGACGAAGATTTAACGAAGGTATCCAGTTCAACGGCATCATGGCTGCAGAAAAGGCGTACGTCGTTGGGGCGATCGCACGACAACTGCCACAATCGATCCTGATTTTGTAACCGGGCTGTGCGATCGGCTTCCATCATCCATTGATAGGCGCGTAGCCCTGGGGTGCAGTGGCGCTGCGATGGGTTCATCTCGTCCCGATAAAAATAGGCGTCGCCGGCGTGCAACAACCAGCCCTCAGCGGTTTGAACGGCGATCCCCGCGTGGCCGTGGGTGTGCCCCACCAGGGGAATGAGCAAAATTTCTGGGGGCAGCCCGGCCAGATCGCGAACGGCTTCAAAGCCAAACCAGGGTTCGCCTGCCGCTGTGTAGTATTGCCAGTGCTTGACCTGATCCCACTGGTTGGGGCGATAGCGCCGACTAGCGATAAACCCCTGACGATCGCGGGCTGTTTCTATCTCGCTTTGCATGATGTGAACGGTCGCCTCGGGAAAATCTTCTAGGCCACCGGCATGGTCAAAATCGAGGTGGGTCAAGACAATGTGGCGGACATCGCTGGGGGAAAATCCGAGGCGCTGAATTTGCTCAATAGCGGTGTATTTGCGATCGAACTGAATGTTGTTGAAATGGATGAAAAAGGGGCTGAGTCGCGAGTAGGGAGCCTCGACATCTTGCAGCCCAAAGCCAGTGTCAATGAGCACCAGTTCGCGATTGGTTTCTATCAGTAGACAGTGGCAGACGAGATGGGCGTTGAGGCCACGACTGAAGCCATCAAAGAGAGAGCCGCCAAGGGGACACATGCAGCCACAGTTGAGGTGATGAATGCGCATAAGCTTTTCCTCTGGTTAGTTAAGGAGTTGGGTTTAGGGTGTTCTAGCTAAATACCTATCGAAGATTTTTATGGCCACAGGCCCAACGGGCCGAGTGACCTCAAAAGGACATTTATTTGGATGGGATAATTTCAGGCGGCGTCATGCCGTGGGCATCGATGAACTGGACAAGGCGCTGTCGAAGGGTTTCTAGGCCCAGGCGCTCGGTGGCAGAGATGAAGAGGGCGTTGGGGTAGGTTTGTTGGGCCAGGGTCAGGGTTTCGCTGTCGGTGCGATCGACTTTGTTGAAGACGAGCAGCACATCGCCGGGGGATGAGGGCAATTCGTCGAGCACTTCTTGGACGGATTGAATGTGGCGTTCCCAAGCGGGGTGAGACAAATCGACGACGTGCAGGAGGGCGTCGGCTTCGGTGACTTCTTCTAATGTGGCGCGGAAGGCATCCATCAGTGCGGGGGGCAGGTGGTGGATGAAGCCCACGGTGTCGGTAAGGAGCAGATCGCGGCGATCGCCCGTGTCGGGATCCATAACAGTCAGACGGCGGGTAGTGGGGTCGAGGGTGGCAAAGAGCTGGTCGGCGGTGTAGATGTCGGCTTGGGTGAGGGTGTTGAGCAGGGTAGATTTGCCGGCGTTGGTGTAGCCGACGAGGGCGATCGCAGGCATATCCTGATTTTCTCGCTGGTGGCGCAGGCGGGCACGGTGGGCTTGCAGCTGGTCAACTTCTTGCTGGAGCTGGTTGATGCGCCGTTGAATGGTGCGCCGTTCGGTTTCCAATTTTGTTTCCCCGGGGCCACGAGTGCCGATACCCGCCCCTAGGCGCGACATAGCCTGTCCGCGCCCCCGCAGCCGGGGCAGCATGTATTCCAACTGGGCCAGTTCTACCTGGAGCTTGCCCGCCTGCGATCGCGCCCGCTGAGCGAAGATGTCTAAAATCACCTCGGTGCGATCGACGACGAGCAACCCAATCTGTTCTTCCAGGTTGCGCGCCTGGGTGGCCGAGATATCTCGATTAAAGACCACCAAATTGGCTCTAGAACGCTGGGCTTCTAAGGTCACCTCTTCCACTTTGCCCTGGCCAATCACCGTTTGCGAGTCGGGGCGCGATCGCTTTTGCTGCACCATGCCGACCACTTCTCCCTGGGCGCTTTCCACCAAACGCACAAGTTCGCCAATGCTGTCTTCAAACTGTTGCTCGGTCATGCCCTCGGCCATCACACCCACCAGCAAAACGCGATCGCGATCGGCTTGCCCGGTTGGCGCGTCGGATAGATCAAATCCCGCAGCCTGGATATCGCGTTCCCATTCGTGAATGCGCTCGTCAAAGTCTTCTTCGAACAGGGTGTTGGGGGCGATCGCTTCTACGGTCCACGGCTGTTCTGGGTCGGGAACGATGTGGGCTAGGTGCATCTGTTGGATGGAAGCATCGGCTTTGTCTTTGCGGTGTTTGTTGCCTTTGGGGTCGGCCACGATTAGCACCACCAGGGCATCTAGCCGTTGGCGTATCAGAGCGATGAAAGCGCTGGGGTCGGGAGGCTGAAACTGGACCGTTATGCAGCGGATGCCGCTGAGGCGATCGCCGCTGCGACGAGGCAGATCGGTTTCAGCAAGCTGTGTCTGCAGGGGAGTGCCGACTCCCACCCGAATGATTTGTCCGCGACGGTTGACGTAGCCGCTGATGGGATGGTGAATGGTCTGACTGAGGGTGGCGAGTTGCTCAGCAATCTCGGGGGTGAGCAAGCGATCGCCCGGCAATCGCTGATCGTAAAGCTTCTCTAACTGTTTAATATGGCTAGATTTAATCCCTTGAAGATTGCCGTGAACAGTTGCCATGGTGGTCCTCGCGGTCGGTGATTAAAGGGTTGATGTAGTTAGAACCAATCGGTCAGGAAGGTGTCGTCTTCGAGGGGCAAGGGTTGCTCATCAGATGGTGCGATTTCGGTTTTGGCTGAAGCCAGGAAGCTCCCCTGTTTGATTTGCTCTTCCAAGGACGTGAGGAACAGGTCAGCTGCTTCGATAGCCTCTTCAATGGCTCCTTCGATCAACTGATCTCTGGTTTCCAGGCGATTTTGGGATGGTTTGTTGCTCATGGGCTTTAACTAACGAGAAGACGGCCGTTGTGTCCGGCGTGATTGTAGCGTTCGAGGGTTGAGTGGGCGATCGCGTTTCCTTGGCCTTTGGCGACTAGGGCAACGCAAGCACCGCCAAATCCGGCACCGGTGAGGCGGGCACCAAAGACATCGGGGGTAGTTTGAAGAATGTCTACCAGGGCATCGAGGGCGGGGACGGAAACTTCGTAGTCGTCTCGCAGGCTGGTATGGGAGGCGTTCATCAGTTCTCCAAAGGCTTCGGGGGTGATGCTCTCTAGGGCCTTCAAAACTCGATTGTTTTCGGTGATCACATGCCGAGCCCGCTGGCGGAGCGGCTCAGGTAACTGCTCGGCCTGCTGGGGATCGGTGATGTCGCGCAGGGCTTTGACGCCCAGTTGCTCGGCGGCGGCTTCGCACTCGGTGCGGCGCTGGTTATAGCCGCTGGTGGCCAGCGATCGCGCCACGCCACTGTCGATCACCACAATCTCTGCACCCGTGGGGAAGGGCAGAATTTGGCGATCGAGGGTGCGGGTATCAAGAAACAGCATGTGATCGGTGTCGGCCAGGCTAGAGGCCATCTGGTCGAGAATGCCGCAGCTAACCCCGGCATACTGGATTTCAGCCTGCTGGCCAAACTGGGCGATCTTCACATCGTCCAACGGCAGCTGAAGGAGCGATCGCAGCCCTCGCAAGGTGGCCACTTCTAGTGCTGCACTGCTGGATAACCCAGAACCGATTGGAACGGACGACGTGACGAATATGTTTAAAGGCGGAATTTTGTGTCCAGCCGTTTCTAAAACGCGAATGCAGCCATTAACGTAGCTGGCAAAGCCCTCGGGATTGGCCCCAGCGGGGTCGAGGTCGACCTGCTCCTCTAATTCGGCGGAATAGAAGTGGTGGCAATCATCGGGGCTGAAGCCGATGGCAACGGTGGTGTGTTGGGGAATGGCGGTCGGCAGCACAAACCCATCGTTGTAGTCAGTGTGTTCACCCAATAGATTCACCCTCCCGGGGGCACGGGCTTCAACGTCGGGGGCGGTGTTGAAAATTTGCCTGTAATCCATGATTAACGCTCCAGGGGAATCGATCGCAGCCGTCCGGCAATCTCCTGGTGAGGAAACTGAGGGTCAAAACTCAGGTTCTCCAAACTGTTATCCGGGTGCAAAACAAAAGTGTCCTCAATTTTTGCCCCTGGAATACTAGGGTTCCAGGCCAAGATCATGGGGGCTGCGAGGCGATCGCCCGTCTCTGCCGTAGCCACCACCTCCCGCGCCCCATACCCAGCGGTTCCCCCCTGGTGATGTTCTCGAATCGCGTTAGGAAACCCGTGCTGTTCGTAGGCTGTTGCCAACGCGTGATAAATGGCATTCAGCGGCGTATCCACCTGAGAGTGATCGAGCGCAACAGCTTCAATCTCAGCAATGGTGCGATGGCGTTGCCGGTCCGATTCCGACAATTTTTCAAAGAAAACAAAGCGAGTCAGACTGACAATCAGCCCGTGACCGCGCGCGCAAAACACCAGCATCGCCTGTCGTCCCAAAGCTTCACCGCTGGGCAGGGGATGGCGGTAGAGAGGAAGGCGGCGATCGCCCGCTGCCAAGGTCAACGCCGGATGTAGCCCCCTAGACCACATGGCTTCTGCCCCGGCTCCAGCCAATTGATGCTCCGTCCAGGTCGGCTGGGCTTGAGTCAAAACCTCGGTCATCGCTTCGCTGGCCAGCCGCCCCACTTGGCGGTAACGATCCAGTTCGCTGGGCAACATTACCCATCGATGCTGAATGAGAGATGCAGGCAAGGCCGCTTCAGTCGGGGCTCCCGATGGTTTATCGCTCAATACCTGGCCGCCCTGGGTTGCTTCTTCTACAAAAGCTTGTCGCTCAGAACCTTGTGCCCATGGATTAACCTGAAGTTTGTAAGGAGAACCCTCTGGCAGTTCCTCATCCTTCAACCGCTGAGCCTCAATTTCATCCGTCAGCACCCAGGCATCGGTGGGGGTTACTAGCACCTCAGCCACCCCAGCTTCAGCGGCTAGCAGCACTGTGTTAGAACCCCCAGCCGTTGCCCAGGCAAACCAATCGGTTCCTCGCAGACGGATTCCGGCGGCGTCGGTTTCCTGAAGCGTATTCCGCAGAACGGCTAATTTTTCAGAAATTTCTTCTGATCGATTCATGGCATAACTTGCCCTACTCAGTGGTCAATGACAACTACAGACTTAAACGTGAGTAACTTGTTCAAGCTCGACGTTAACGGCCTGTAATTCCTTAGCTTTTTCTTCGGGCAGCGCATCATTGGCAAACATCCCCGCTGCCAGTTCCGTTCCGGCTAAATACTTCAGCCGGTCTGAGGTGCGATAGGGAGGATAAAACTGGGCATGAAGGTGCCACTCTGGATGCGCTTCCCCATTCACAGGAGCTTGAAACCAGGCCATCAAGTAAGGAAATGGACGCTGCCACAATCCGTCGTACTTCAGGGTCACGGTCTTTAGCGCCCTGGCTAAGCTCGCCCGCTGCTCAGAGGTTAGATCCAGGAACGTGGCCACAGGTTGAATCGGAGCAATCCACACTTCATAGGCATAGCGAGCGCACACGGGAACGAAGGCGATCGCCCACTCATCCCGATACAAAATCCGCTGATTGTCCTCAATTTCCGCCTGAATCAGATCCTCCAGCAACCCTCGCTGGTGCTGCTGATAATGCTCCCGCTGGCAGTCTCCCATCCGAGCCGGAACCGGTGGCACAAAAGGATAGGCATAAATTTGGCCGTGAGGGTGGTGTAGCGTCACCCCCACCTCGACCCCTTTGTTCTCAAAAGGCAGGACGTATTGAATTTGGGAGTGCTGGCTAATAGCCTGGGTGCGATCGCCCCACACTTGAAACAGCAGCTCAATATGATCCAGCGGTAGCGAACTCAGCGCCGCCTGCGGATCTTGAGTAAACACCACCACCTCGCAGGCACCGTTGGCGGGCACCGTATCCACAATTTCACGCGGAGAATCCGCCGCTGACGGAATCAGCGACGGAAAGCGGTTTTCAAAAACCGCAATGTCGTAGTTGCCCTCGGGTAACTCGGTGGGAAATTGCGGGTTTTTGGTCGGGGCCAGTGGATTGTATTCTGGGGGCGGCATGAATGTCCGCCCCTGGCGATGGCTCGCATAGGCCACCCACTCCCCCCGCAGCGGATGCCAGCGGAGGTGTGGATTAGCCTGGACAGGATCACTGCTCGGACTAGGCGCAGTTATTCCCGCCGCAATGGGTGACCGGCTGTACAGGGTGAGGTTGCGCCCATCTGGCTTCAAGAGCGTCTGAGAGTGCATGTTCTATGTGGGCCTGGGCTACTTTTACAGGCTCTTGCAGCATAGACGGGGCATCCTCTCCCATCCCCCTACCTAAAGTGGCAGATGCGATCGCCCAAATGGGGAACTTTGGCGTGCGATCGATATATAACAGCCCGTTTGCCTCCTGGAAGGTATCTGTCAGCTGGGTGTAGCAGAAACCGCTGAACATTTCCACCTGATTCACCGTTTGCAGCAGCTCCGCATACTGTCGCTGAAACTCCAGTGCATTATCCGAGCGCGCATAGCCCCAGGTGCTGCTCTGCTCTTCAGGTTTAGTGCAGGCAATGCCGCCAAACTCCGTCAGCATGATCGGCTGTCCTTGGTGAGGGTAGCCGTCTAGGGTCAGCACCCGACCGCCAGGACGCTGGCGATCGAACAGATCCGCCAACTTCACCTCGGGCCCATAGCGTTTTGCCAAACTATGGGATTGAGTGTCGTAGTCGTGGATCGCCAAAATGTCCGTGGCCGTACTTTCCCAACCATCATTCCCGATCACCGGACGGGTCGGATCGAGGGTTTTAGTCAGGTGATACAACGCCTGGACACAGTGACGGTGGGCCGGAGTTGCGGTCAAGTCGGGCACGCCCCAGGACTCGTTGAAGGGTACCCAGACCACAACACAGGGATGGCTGGCATCGCGTTCGATCACCTCCGTCCACTCCTTCGTCAACCGTTCTACCGCCTTGGGGCTAAAGCGGTAGGCACTGGGCATTTCTTCCCACACCAGCAGCCCCAGCACGTCGGCCCAGTAAAGGAAGCGGGGATCCTCAATCTTCTGGTGCTTACGCACACCGTTGAAGCCCATTTGCTTGACCAGTTCCACGTCCCGGCGCAGGGCTTCATTGGAAGGGGCCGTCATCAGCGTGTCTTCCCAATAGCCCTGATCGAGCACCAATCGCAGGTAGTAGGGATGCCCGTTGAGCATGAAGCGATCGCGCTGGATATTCACCGTCCGCATGGCGGTATAGGAGGTCACCTCATCCACCAACTGCCCCTGACACCAGAGTTGAATCTGAGCATCAATCAGCGTCGGCTTCTCAGGACTCCACAGCAATGTGTTGCGATAGTCATCAATCCCGGGGTCCGACAGGGCAATACGGCGGTGAATTTCGCCATTCAACACCTCATACATGTCGTTGACTAGGAGTTGCTTGCCCACTGTCAACCGCACCTTCAGGTGCATTTCCCTTTGCAGGTCGCCGGAGACAAACCCTTCAAAGCCGATTTCCCAGCGCTCAAAATGGGGTGTCCATTTAATGCGATCGATATAGGTGGCAGGAACTTTTTCCAACCACACCGTCTGCCAGATGCCGCTAGTCCGGGGATACCAAATGCTATGGGGTTCCCGCTGCCAGTCCTGCTTACCCCGTGGTTTTGCCAAGTCGTAGGGGTCGTCCTCTGCCCATACGGTTACTGTCTGCTTACCATCTGGGCGCAATACAGAAGTAATATCCATCGAGAAGGGGGTGTGCCCGCCCTCGTGGTCAACCATGAACTGGCCGTTTACCCACACCCGCGCCCGATAATCGACAGCTCCAAAGTGGAGCAGGACGCGATCGCCTTCTGCCGACACCTCAAACTCTCGCTCATACCAGCAATTTGGATGAAACCCCGTGTCGTGAATACCACTCCGGATAGATTCGGGAGCGAACGGAACTTCGATATTCTGACCCCACGATGTAACATCACTGGGTCGTGCAAAGTGCCCCTCATCATCGTAGGTAAACTTCCAGGTGCCATCCAGGGAAGTCCACTGAGAACGCTGTAGCTGAGGACGGGGGTATCCTGAGCTTGCCTGCGCCTGAAGGCTGGGGGTTAAGTCGCAGGGATATTCTTCTTCAAGACATTTACCGAAGAAATTCATGGGGATGTCTAACCAAACTGCCTGTGTTCAAACTGTTGTGCTAAGGATGCCCTCTTAGCACTCCTTAATTACCTCTATTCTCGCAGTTATTTAACTCTATAACCTAGATTGAATTCCTCATGGCACCTCCAAAAATACCGGGGAGGCTGTCTTGCAATGAGACTGTGGAGATCGATAACTAGACACTGATTCGTCAAGGCGAGTCAGTAGCACTTCACTGGTGAGAGAATCCGTTCTTCATCGAGTGGGTGATGCTTGTCATTCATTTAAATACAGATACAGCCTGTGCTACCGACTTAGTTGACCCAAGCGGTTGCTGAGATGATGGAATCTAGGGTTGTCTGAGCAGTGAGCTAGCAAGGCTAAGCGCCGAGAGATGGCGACGATGGTTCAGTGGGGATGCGAGCGCGTTCATGAGCCAGGGAAGTTGCTGGCGCAGAAGACGATGCTTAGACCCATATCCACACAGGGACGGTATTCACTAAAAGCCGATGGCGGGATTTGAACCCGCGACCGCTCGATTACGAATCGAGTGCTCTACCACTGAGCCACATCGGCATGGATATTTACAGTTAGCTAGTATAACAGGGTCGGCGATACGCGATCGAGTCGTTTCCCAGGGCAGTGAGGCTAGGCAAAGCAGCACAGCCCTGGGGTTAGTCTGACGCCTTAGTCTTTCTCAATATACTTACGAACACTGTTGAGGTCGATGTAGCGATCGGTGGCGTTGCGCAGTTCGCGGGCAATCATCCCCTCCGTCGAGACAACAGTTATGTGAGTGTTTTTTGAGCGCAGCAACTCAATGGCCCGCTCAAAGTCGCCGTCGCCGCTAAAGAGAACGACCTCATCGTATTGATCTACGGTGTTGAACATGTCGATGGCAATCTCAATATCGAGATTGGCTTTTTGGGAGTAGCGCCCAGAGGTATCGTCGTAATACTCCTTGAGAATTTTGGTTCGCACAGTGTAGCCGAGGCTGATCAGCGCATCCCGAAAACCGCGCTGATCTTGGGGGTCTTTCAGCCCGGTGTACCAAAAGGCGTTGACTAAGGTAGCCCCACCGTCAAGGCTAAGAAAATATTCAAGTACCCGCTTCGGATCGAAAAACCAGCCATTCTTTTGCTGGGCGTAGAACATATTATTGCCGTCTACGAAAATCGACAAACGCTTCAAGCCGTATCTATTTGCCATAAATATGAATAATAATTAACTTAACGAGTCATCTATCTTATAAGCAGTGTAAATGCTGATTCTAGTTAACTTAGTAGACTAAACACTCAATCGATAGTGAGGTTTGACTCAAGAAAACTAGGCCTATCCAAAGCGTTCGTATAGAGAACAAGGCTAAGAGTGTAGCCGCTTCTACCAAAAAAATCTAGAGATTAGTTAGGCTTAAAGGTAGAAAATCTCAATGGGTAGGAAATAGATCAGCTAGTTTACGCTGTCAAATCCCACAAAATTTTAGGGGTTAACCTTACAGCCATTTAAATCAAAATTGAATGAATTCAATAGCTTAGACTGCACCGCAGCCCTGATTTTCAGCCCTAAAAATGAGTGGCTCTACTATTTGCATCTGAAGTAAACGCACTTTGTCAAATTGATGCTGTAAATCTGGAAAAATAAAGCAAATATCTACCTTATCTCTAGCAGTTGTATTAAAGACACACTGCCTTACTGAACTAGCTACACCCGAAGAATCACTATGACGCAGTTTTAATAACCAAACTCAATATCATATTGAACTAAACCTAAAATTAACTTTATCTTTTAACTATAGTATACTGCCAATCCCTGATCTGGAATCAGGGGCCCCACTCACGGGGGTGCATCGCTGGTGCGGGCCTTGAGAACGGCCTGAAGCTCGGCGGGTAGATTTCCAAAGAAGCTATGGCCAGTGGCTATTTCAATGCGCTGAACCGAGGTTTGGTAGCGACGCCAGTCAGGGCTGACCTGGTTGCTGTTGGGCAGATCAACGGCAATTATTTGACTGTCACTGCCAATGCCTAAGTCCCCATTGGGGAGGCGATCGTACACCACAATAATTTTCCATAGGCGGGAAGGTATAGCAATGGCTCGGTTGCCGATGTTGCCCTGGCTGCCGTAGGCTCCAGCAAACACGTGCAGGCTGTGGTCGTACTGGTAAACCAGCGATCGCCCGTATTCTTCCAGTTCCCGCCAGGTGCCACGGTTGTTGTCAGGGGCTTGGGGAATGATGTTGGTCATCAAAAAGGTGGCAGCATTGTTGCTCACGCTGCTGGTGCGATCGCCGGAGGGCACTACATGGCCGCGATCGTAGCCGCTGCCCCGATAGTCGTTGGGGGTAACCTGGTAAAACCCAGCGGGCAGCGCCCCGTCGGGGCGAAAGTTGTCTTGGCGATCGGTGGAGCCCAGCCAGGCGGCATCTACTTCCCAACTGGCCCAGTTAAGCCCGTTGCGATCGCGGCTGTAGCTGAGTACATACTGATCACGCTGAATTAAATAGTTGTTGGGGTTGGTGGTTGCCGCCTGGCTGGGATTGCCCAGCGCTAAGTGGGGGTTGCTAGAGGCCGGGGCGGGTGGATCGGCAGCCGGTGTTTCAGCAGGCAGCAGTTCGCAGGCTCGACCGTTGCCATCACCGTCAAGACTGTAGGGGTCGCCCCCAAAAGCATCAAGTACCGCTTGAGCCCGAGGTTGGCTAGCGAAGTCGCCACAGTTGCAGTCGTCATCGACACAGGGAGGCAGGGTTGATACATCCACAGGGGCAACCCAGTTGATCATCGACAGCAGGTTTCCACAGCCAGTCAGCCCTAGCGCCAGGGCCACAAGCAACAATTGGTTCCAGGGACGCAGCCGAGAAAATGTCATTGCCAATCGACCCATGGTTGAACGGTCATCCTCTTGAAAACATTCATACAAATGTACTGAAGTTGCGCCCGAGTGCGACGATCTGCCTTGCCGATTCTGGCCGAATCTATTGCCAACGGCAGGGGCGGAGGTTGCGGAAGGACTCAATAGCGTTAACAATGTGAAACGTGGCCTGGCTTATTCCCCTGCCTAGCATAGGGATGTTTCACCCCATCGGGTGCGGGGTTGCCGCTCGGGCCAGGCGCAAGAAAATTCTCGTTTTTTGCCCGTATTTCTATTTATTACCAGGATGATTATGCTCAACCAAGCAATTGCCAAGCTACAGGCATGGTTCCCCGCCGCTGCCGTCCACGCGCACTGCGATGGCCCCTGCGGCGTTTACGATCCCTCCTCGGCTCGCATTGCCGCCGAAGCTGTGCTGTCGATGACCAAAAAGCTGGTGGACCTTGAGGTGCCCGCCGGTGGTGATAAGGCCGCTTCTGTTGCCTACCACAACACCTTCGCTCGCTATACCGCCATCAAAGAAGAGCAGGCTCAAATCACCAAAGATGAGCTGCTGGTGCTGTGGACTGACTACTTTAAGCCCATCCACCTAGAGCAGTTCCCCGACCTGCATGACACCTTCTGGAAAGCCGCCAAACTTTGCTCTGCCTGCAAGGTCGAAGTCAGCGTGCAGCACGCCAACGAGCTGATGGAAGCCGTGCAGAAAATCCACGGCATTTTCTGGGCAACCAAGAACCGTGATGTGTCTTGGTACACCGCTAGCTAGAGGGACATGAGGGAGATAAGGAAAGTGAGGTGGATAAGATGAGCAGGGCGAAGGCTCCTCATCTTCCCCATCTCCTTATCTTCCTCATCCCCTCACCCTTGAATTGAGTCTGGTGGAAAACAACCTCAGCAATTTCCCACAGCCGCCGTCGCAGTTGCGCCATAGTCAGTTCACCGATCTGGTGCTCTGGCTGTTGCGCCAGCGACGGCGGTTTCGCGTTGTGGGAGCCTCGATGCTGCCCCTGTTAGAGCCGGGTGTGGAGGTATTGATCGATCCTTCCGCCTATCGTCAGCAGCGACCGCAGCCGGGCGACCTGGTGGTGGCCGATCATCCTCGGCAGCCGGGACTGCTGCTGATTAAGTGGGTGGTCTATGTCGATGCCGACGGCTGTTTTTTGCAGGGGCTGAATGCGATGGAGAGCACCGACAGCCGCAAATTTGGCTTGGTGCCTTGGGCAGGGCTGGTGGGTCAGGTCGTCTGCCGGCTGCCCTGAGGAGGGAGCTAGGAGAAGCTTTCCACCATGGCCATGACTTCGGCAGGCGAGTCGACTCGGTAGGCGTGAATGCCGAGGGTGCGGGCCGCCTCAACATTGCGGGACCCGTCGTCGAAGAAGGCTACGCTGTCGGCGGGGGCATCGAGCGCCGATAGCACATGCTCAAAGACGGCCGTACTGGGCTTAATCAAACCAATCTTGTAGGACAAAAATAGCTGGTCGAAGTAGTCAAAAAAGTTGTAGCGATCGCGCAATCGCTCGTAGTGGGCAGGGTTAGTGTTCGACAGCAGCGACAGGTGGTAGCGGGGCTTGAGAGCCGCGAGCATTTCGTTGCACTGGGGCAGTGGCGCCCGCACGATTTCTAAAAACTCGTGCTTGACGACTGCGGGGGCGATCGCCAGACCAAAATCTTGCACAAAGGCGGCGGCAAAGGCATCGAAGTCAGTACGGCCGCTCTCAAAATCGACGACAGAGGGGGCGCTGACCCAGAGGCGGTGAATTTCCTCAATGGTGAGGGGACGACCCAGCAGGTCTTTGACCCGGTCGAGCCACTGTAGCTCTATCAGCACCCCACCCATATCAAACACAATGTGCGTAATGGCCATCGTTGTTGCTCCGCTGAAAATTGCCCAGACTTACTTTACCGGGCTGTGCTCTTGGGACAGTGCTCGGGGTCAGGGTTTAGAGGGTGTCTTGGCTAAATATTTGTGAGGCCATTTATGGTGATTAAGACGTTACCGTCTGTAACAGGTGGTAACGTTTTTTCTCGCCGGTAGCCGTTGTTAGAGTCGTGCGATCGCCCCAAAGCTACGACTGTAGAGCCTTTCATCTTTGTGTCACAACGTAAAGGCGGTGCAATAACAGCATTACCGAAAGAATAATTCACACCGGCAGCCAATAAAGTTCGCTAGGCTGAAAACATTGATAAATAAGGAACTCAGCCGTAAAACTCCGAGTTTCTGACCCCGCGCTTCACCCGTCATCCTTAATTAGGCATATATTCATGAATTCGCTATCTCACCCCATCGCTAAGCCCACTCCCTGGGTCGGGGCGGTTTTGTTCGCCCTCATGTTTTGGTTCAGCAGCAGCCTGCTGATGGACTTTGTCATCATGCCCGGGCTATTTGTTGGCGGTATGATGAGCCAGCCCGATTTTGGCTCGGCGGGCTACGCCATGTTTTGGGTGTTTAACCGTCTCGAGCTGCTGTGCGCTGGCGTCATTTTGACTGGTCTATTGGCAGCCCGCCAGTCGCGCCCCCAGCGTCCTGTAGTCGCTAGCGGCCTGCGCAGCCGTTGGGCTGTAGAGCTTGGGCTAGGCCTGTTAGCCCTTACTCTGGTGCTGACCTATGCGATCGCCCCCGCCATGGCTGCCCTGGGTGCTTCCCTCGACCCCTTTGCCGCCACCGTTGAAGTGCCCGGTGCTATGAACCAGATGCACGGGCTGTACTTTGCCTTAGAAGCTGTCAAGCTGCTGGGCTGCGGTGCGCTGCTCAGCCTGCTCTATGGAGACCTCAGCCGCGCTGAAGAACTGTAGGTTAATCTCTGTCTAAAAAGCCCCCCGGTTCTGAATATCGCAGAACTGGGGGGCTTTTGATTGCGCTCTGTCTAAAGCATCAGGTTCACAAACGCGTATTGGTCAGGCTCTGACGTGGGTTCGTCGTGCGGCTGTCGCGGATTTTTTCGTACAGCTGGCGCTCGGCGTCGCTGAGGCTTACTGGAGGTGTAATCACGACTTTGATCAGTAGATCGCCGCGATCGCCCTTGGGGCGAGGCCAGCCCTTGCCCCGTAGACGCAGAGTTTGACCCGAGCGGGTACCCCCAGGTAGGTTCATGGTCACGCTGCCATCGGGGGTCGGCACATCAATCTTTCCGCCCAACACCGCCTCATCTGGGGTAATGGGCACCTCAGCCGTGAGGCTGTCGCCCTCTAGGGTAAAGAAGCCGTGCCCCTCTAGCTGCACCACCAAATAAATATCGGCAGGCTGCTTAGTGTAGGGGTTGATCGGCCCCTTGCCCTTGAGGCGAATTTTGCTGCCCTGCTTGGCCCCGGGCGGAATGCGCACTTCCACATTGTCGTTGCCGATGCGCAGGCGCTTTTGGGCACCGTGGAAAGCTTCGCTAAAGGTGAGGCGAATGTTGGCCTCTTGGTCGAAGGATTGGTTTGGGGCGGTTTCGTATCCAAACCCAGGCCCGGCTGCCCCACCGCCGGGCGTCCCGTAGGGATAGGAGCGGGCACTGCCGCCGCCTGGGGTGGCAAAACGACCCAACAGCTCGTTGATGAACTCGTCAAAGCTGCCGTAATTGCTAAAGTCAAAGCCGCCCATGTCGCCGGGGTTGCCGTAGGGGGCACCGGCACCGGCGCGGCTGGCTTGCTGCCAGTATTGACCGTACTGGTCATACTTTTTACGCTTGTCGGCGTCGGAGAGCACCTCGTAGGCTTCGCTCACCTCTTTAAACTTGGCCTCGGCGGCTTTGTCATTGGGGTTAACGTCGGGGTGGTACTTGCGGGCCAGCTTGCGAAAAGACTGCTTGATCTCGTCGGCACTTGCCGTGCGATTGACCCCCAGCACCGCGTAGTAGTCTTTAAAGCCCGTAGCAGCCATTCCTATCCTCCTAAAAACCCGCGCTCAGTGGTGACTATTGTCTGTAGTCAGCTTTGGGATGGGGAGGGCCATTGCCGCTTCCGCCAGACCCATGTCTACCTCTGGATTTAGCGTAGCAAACCCCACGCCTAAGGAAAGTTCGGTTTTCCAGGTTGGGGCGGAGCAAATTAGGCAACTCCCACCACTGCATCGAGTTCGGCGTAATCGGGCAGGGTGGTGTCGATAGGGCTACCCTGGCGCAAAACGACGCGATCGCCCTGGGGTCGCGACAGCAGCTCGCTGAAGCTGCGAGCCTTAAACACCACTAGATCCGCCGAGCGACCGGTCCCAATCAGCCCCGCATCTAAACCCATAATTTGAGCCGGGACGCGGGTGATTGCCTGGGGCCAGTCGCCAATCGGGCGATCGAGTTGGCCAATGCGCACCGCCTGGGTAAACACCTCCACCATGTCGTGGTCGCCATAGGCAAAGAAGGCGTCGCGGCAGTTGTCGCTGGCTAGGGCCACCGCCACCTCAAACTGGCGCAGCTCGGGCAGCAGGGTGACGCCGCGATAGCGAGGCATGCGACCCGGCTGACGATCTTGTAGGTAGAGGTTGCACATCGGCAGGCTGACAACGCTGATGCCTGCTTGCTTGAGCAAAGCTAAGGTGTCTTTGGCGCGATCGCCCGCCTGCACCGACAAACTACAGCAGTGGCCGCAGTTGACCCGGCCGGTAAAACCCCGCCGCAGTTTGGTCTCGGCTACCACCCGCAAGCCTTCGGCCTTGGGGTCAAGACTCTCATCGGCGTGAAAATCGAGGTCGAGGCCCCGGACCTCGGCCAGCTCAAAGGCGCGATCGATCTGAGCTTCCAGACCGGGCTGGGGATAGATTACTCCACCTAAAACGCCGCCATATCGGGCAACGGTATCGGCCAGACCTTCAGCTTCGGGGCGATCGTAGTAGTCCATCGACACCAGGCACACAGCCTGGAGCGCGATCTTGCCCGCCCACTCCTGCCGCAGCTGATCGAAGATCGCAAAGCTAATTTCCTCCTGCCCATTCAAACAATCCAGATGGGTTCTGACGGCCTGGGTGCCGTGGGCATAGCTGCACCGCAGGCCAAAGCTCATACGGGGGTAGAGATCTGCGGCGCTCCAGTGGCTGTGGTCGGTTTCGAGTGCCTTGAGGGCCGAGGCAAAGGTGCCATCGGGGTTGGGATTGCGAAACCAGGTCTGGCCTTTGTCTAGATGGGTGTGGCAGTCGGCGAAACAGGGCCACACCAAACCCTGGCGCAGATCCCAGCGAGGTTGGTCGGTGTCAAGGGGCTGGCTGGCGGGGATAATCGCCGCAATCTGCCCGTCCTGAATTTCTAGATGGGCGGCGACTAATTCTTCTGATATTGGCGGGGCGGCGAGGGATGCGATCGCATTCCAGGTCACCGACCCGTCGACGCAGGCTAGGGGCAGCCGAGCATTTTCTAACCAGTAGTGGGCCGGAGCCTGCTGTAAAAACTGGGGCAAGGCAGTTGAATTCATAGTATTCGACTAAACAGCTGATCGAGATCACCGCCGCAGGGCTTCGACATCACTGAGGTATAGAGCCTTTATCACGGCGGTTTTAACCCCACCAACCTACAGTGAGACTAGAGCCTGAAAGTCTAAGCCTCAAAATTCTAAAGTTAGATTTGGGAAAACTTAGAGCAAACAGTGTTTCTATCCTTAACCTGTAAGGTAAACGCCATGGTTGATAACACAGCTTCTAAAATTTTCTGGCAGTCTGGCGCTTCTGTTTTTGGTTTTCTGCTGCTAGTGATTCTACTAGCCTGACGGGACAGCGCTAGATACACCAGAGAGAGTTCACGCCAAAACAAGGTTAGCGGCCCTCATGCACAGCCCCAAACCCCTCAAAGTGCACAGCCCGCTACACTCTTGTGAACTGAGGAATTCGACAGACAAAATTTCCTCAAGGATTTACTGATCTAACAGTGCCAGGGCCAGCGGTATCTGCTCCTTTACCGAGGCCGCCGACTGCTCGAGGGCTGCCTGCTCGGCCGAGGTAAGCGACAGTTCTAGCACTTCTTCAATGCCCCCCTGACCTAGGCGGCAGGGCACTCCCAGATAGAGACCATCCAAGCCATACTGGCCCGTTAGGTGGGCAGCTATGGGCAAGATGCGCCGCTGGTTGAGCAGCATTGACTCCACCATGACGCAAGCCGAGGAGGCCGGAGCGTAGTAAGCACCTCCCTGCTTGAGCAACTGCACAATTTCGGCACCGCCGTTGCGGGTGCGATCAATCAGCGCTTGCAGCCGGGGAGTGGGCATCAGCTCGGCTACCGGAATGCCGTTGACGGTAGTATAGCTGGGCAGTGGCACCATGAGGTCGCCATGGCCTCCCAGCACCATGGCCGTCACATCCTGCGGGGGCACGCCCAGCTCCCAGGCAATAAAGGTTTGAAATCGTGCCGAGTCGAGTACTCCGGCCATGCCCATCACCCGCTGAGGGGGGAGATCGCTGGCTTTCCAAGCCAGGTAGGTCATGACATCGAGCGGGTTGGTGACCACAATCACGCTGGCCTGGGGTGATACGGCTAGGGCCTGGCGCAGCGTGTCGATCACAATCTTGCCGTTGACCTGGGTGAGGTCGTCGCGGGTCATGCCGGGGCGGCGGGGCAGCCCCGCAGTAATCACCACGATGTCTGAGTTGGCGGTGTCGTGGTAATCGTTGGTGCCGACAATGGTGCGGTTGTGCCCTTCGCAGCCCGCTGCTTGGGACAGGTCGAGGGCAACCCCTTGGGGGCGCCCCTCAACAATATCGACCAGCACCACGTTGGCCAGGTTGCGCTCTAACAGGCGCTGGGCCAGGGTGCTGCCCACGTTACCCGCCCCCACTACAGTAACCTGGCCAACCGAACCGCAAGCAGAGGGGGTAGAAAAGGCAGTCATGGCGTCAACGCAGCGAAGGATCGGTGTGGGGCTGAGGCCCCTTGCGGTGTTCTCAGCTTGAGGATAACCTCCGTAGACCTAAGGCACCGTCCATATTCTGGCGGATGCTAGTTAATTTATCCTGCAATTGTTGTGATTTAGATCATAGCGATGGGTGACAGATACATGATGAAGCTGTGATTGGCTAGGTTTTTTAGAAACGCTCACCGACACTTCACACTGAGGTTATGAACCCCCTTCTAAAAATAGGAGATGCTAGAGCAACCCCCTGAAAAATCGTGCTTGTCATGAAAATCTTTCCTGCTTTGTCTTGCCCTATATCCCTCGGTCCATTGCCTCCTATAGAACCTGCCCCCGAAGACGGCGATAGCATTAGTCTGGCGGCCGATATGGCGATCGCCTCTAACTGCAACATTCGACTATTTGCAGAGAGCGAAACGATTTTTACTGAGGGCAGCGCCGCCGATAAAGCCTATATTATTGAGTCGGGCTATGTCGAGATTTTTGTGGGTTCTGGCCACGATTCAATTCAGCTCAATGTGCTGGGGCCAGGGGATATTTTTGGAGAAATGGGTATTATTGACGCCTCGCCCCGATCGGCCTCGGCTAAAGCCCTTAGCCCCTGCCGCTGCATTGTAGTATCAGCTGCTCAGATCGCTGAGCGCATCGAGTCGTCGTCGCCGATGGTGCGGCTGTTTATCTCGATGTCGCTGCACCGCAACCGAGCCTACAATACCTATATCAAGGCTCTAGCAAACCCTCACATCGGTCTGCCTAGCCCCGCCATAACTGAGAAAGCCTACGCAAGAAGTCAGCAACACCAGCAAATTTTAGACGACATTAAGCTAGAGTCTGACCTGCAAAATGCCGTCCGTAACGATGAGCTATCGCTGGTCTATCAGCCCCTTTTAAACCTAACCACAGGCACTATTGTGGGCTTCGAGGCGCTGCTGCGGTGGCAGTGCCCCCAGCGGGGCTCAGTGACTCCTCACCGGTTTATTACCCTGGCTGAAGAAACCTCGCTAATTTTGCCCATGGGTGACTGGATTTTGGATCACTCCTGTGCCGATCTGTGCCGTTTTCAGAGGCACTTAGAGAGCCAAGGTCTGAGCCGTGCTGACTTTTTTATTAGCATCAACATTTCGGTGCGTCAGTTTCAACAGCCCGATTTTTTTGAGCGGTTAATTGCTTGTACCCAGCGTCATGGTGTTGACGCCCAGCAAATTAAGCTAGAGGTGACGGAGCGGATCTTTTTGAATGAGGCTGAGGCGATTAACTCCATCGGCAAGTGTCGCGCCGCCGGATTTGAGGTTTCCCTCGACGACTTCGGCACCGGCTACTCTAGTCTCAATTATCTAGAGCGCTGCGAGATCGACTGTTTGAAAATTGATCAGTCGTTTATTCAAAAGTTGTGCAGCAGCGATCGCGCCAAAATTTTAGTCGGCTCGATTATCGATATTGCTCGCCAACTGGGTCTGCCCACCGTGGCTGAGGGCATTGAAACCCCCGCCCAGATGGCGGCTCTAAAATCGATGGGCTGCGACATTGGCCAGGGCTTTTTATTCAGCCGTCCCTTGCCGCTCAATGAGGCCCTGGCTCTGCTAAATCAGTAAACTTGAGTTAGATTCGCTAGCTGTTACTGTAGCGCGATCGCCCCGTTGCCAGCGCCACCTGTCGAGTTGGCAACACACCCTTTTGGGCCAGGTAATCTTGCAACTGTCGGGGCTTCATTCTGCACAGATCTTTGGCCAATTCTTGCACCTGCAATCGACCGCTCACCCCCGCTAAACAGTTGCGCAATGTGCCTAAAATCTGCGGCTCGGCCACTAGCACCAGAGTGTTGAGATTATAAGTATTAATTAACGCTTCCATCTGCGCCCCAATAGCTTGGGCAAAGCGGCGCTCAAACTCAACGAGATAGTTGTCTCGGCGATCGTCGTAGCTGTGGCCACGGCTGCCGCTGCCCCGGTTGCGACTGGCTTTAGTGTTAGCCCCCAGGTCTTGATTGGGAATTTCTGCTGCCGAATTTAGCAGTTGGCAACGTTCGATCAAATCGGGGCCAGATTCTACCTCTGGCACTGCTACGGGCTCAAGGGTCAAAAACTTAGCTTTGGCACCATCTACTACGGCTACAAGGAAGCGAGTCATAAAGAATCTCCCGTTGCTAGATTTGGTGGCATCCTAACAAGTTAAAAAGACCCTATGGGGCGTAAATGTAAAGGTTAACTTCTTCTGGAGAATGGTCAGGAAATGCCAATAATTTGAGGGCATTTCTGTTACCGTTAATGCCGTTTAGCGTTGATTTAAGTAGTGTTTAATGAATGAATATGAAGCTTATTCATAAAGATTGCCTGTCGCTGATCGATAGAGTTCGATCGCCAGGCTAACTTGCCCAATGATTCAGGTTCAATGGCTCAGAGCTGAACAATAGAATGTTTAAACTCGCCCAAACCAGGCGATCGCCAGTGAGCGGCCTTGGTTTGGCAACGGTAAATCGGTAAGCTCTACAGTAGCATCGCCGCCCGCTCGGCTAGGCCCGATCGCTCCCCTTTATTGAGCGTTATGTGCCCAGCTAGGGCTTCATCCTTAAAACGCTCGACGACGTAGGTTAGGCCATTGCTAGAGGCGTCAACGTAGGGGTTGTCGATCTGATCGGGGTCGCCGGTCAGAACGATTTTAGTGCCTTCCCCAGCGCGGGTGAGAATAGTTTTGACCTCGTGGGGGGTGAGGTTTTGGGCTTCATCGACAATCAAGAACTGCTTGGGAATCGATCGCCCCCGAATGTAGGTCAGCGCCTCAATCTGCAATAGCCCTTGGTCGATCATTTCTTCGTGGCCGCGCCGCCAGTGTTCAGGGCGACCCCGCATGTCCTGGGTGCCAAAGATGAGGTCGAAGTTGTCATAGAGGGGCTGCATCCAGGGGTTGAGCTTTTCGCGCATGTCGCCGGGCAGGTAGCCGATGTCACGGCCCAGGGGCACGATGGGGCGAGCGATCAGCAGGCGCGAGTAGAGGCGCTCGTCGGCGACTTTTTGCACCCCGGCGGCGATCGCCAACAGCGTTTTCCCCGTGCCCGCCTTGCCTACTAGGGTCACCATTGAGATCGAGTCTTGCAGCAGCAGCTCAAAGGCAAACCGCTGCTCGCGGTTGCGGGGCAGCACCCGCGATACCCCAGCGTGGGGTAGTTTGCTGAGGGGCACCAGCTTGCCGCTGCTGCCCTGCACCATAGCTAGTGCCGTGTGGTTCGGGTTTGACTCATCGACCAGGGTCACGGCCTGGTTAGGGTGGAGGGGCACATCGAGCTTTAGGTGGCCGTTGCCAAACAGCTGGCTCATAGCCTCGGCGGAGGTCATCACCTCCAGGGTGCCGGTGTAGAGGTCGTCGTAGTCAATCTTGTCAGTTTCGTAGTCTTCAGCCACCAGCCCGACGGCATTGGCTTTAATGCGCAAGTTGGTATCTTTGCTGACCAGCACCACGGGCATATCGTGGTGGTGCTTATACTCCATCGCCACGGCGAGAATAGCGTTGTCGCCCTGGTCGCCCTCTAGCTCGGCGGGCAGCTGTCGTAGGGTATCGCGGTGGCACAGAGCCACTTTGAGGGTGCCGCCCTTTTCTAAAGGAATGCCTTGCACCAATGAGCCCTGCTGGCGCAGTTCATCTAGAGTGCGCGACACGTAGCGGGCGTTGCGGCCGGTGTCGGCGGTGCCTTTTTTGAAGCGATCGAGTTCTTCGATAATGGTGATGGGTAACACCACATCGTTGTCCTCAAACCTGAACATTGCCATCGGATCGTGAAGCAATACGTTGGTGTCGAGGACGAAAACTTTTTTCATAGATGAGCAATAGTTGAGACGGTACGCCTAACCCAGACCTTGAGGATGCAGGATATTGCAGCGTCAGTCTCTCGGCGAGGCTATTTCCAGGAACGATGGGCAGATGCCGCTTCCCTTGCAATGCAGCAATTCTGGTTGAGCTAAGGGCAATGGTCGAAGACCGGCCAGAGGCCAACGCCCAGCGCCAATTCTAGAACGGCTGCTTAGACACTGTAGCGGATTTCTCTACCATTCCCGATGGGCACCAGCAGGTAATCGAGCAGTAAACAGTTCCGGCTGCACCGGTCAGGTGATGGAAGGGCTGCCCGTCCTCGTTTACTATGGCCTATGAGCCCTCCCCAGTCACCGTTGGAGACCCCCATGCGTCTATCCCAAATGCTGTTTGTCACCCTACGAGAAGATCCGGCAGAGGCCGAGATTCCTAGCCACAAACTGCTGCTGCGGGCGGGGTACATGCGTCGTGTTGCCAGCGGGGTTTACGCCTACCTGCCCCTGCTGTGGCGAGTGCTCAACAAGATCTCAGATATTGTGCGCGACGAGATGAATATTACAGGGGCGCAGGAGTGCCTACTGCCGCAGCTGCAACCGGCTGAGCTGTGGCGCGAGTCGGGCCGGTGGGATACCTACACCAAGGCTGAGGGCATTATGTTCTCGCTGATCGATCGCCGCCAGCAGGAGGTTGGCCTTGGCCCCACCCACGAGGAGGTGATTACCGCCATCGCTCGCGACATGGTTCGCTCCTACCGGCAGCTGCCCCTGCACCTCTACCAGATTCAGACCAAGTTTCGCGATGAGATTCGGCCTCGCTTCGGCCTCATGCGCGGACGCGAGTTCATTATGAAAGACGGCTACTCATTTCACACTAGCGAGAGCAGTCTGAAGGAAACCTATCAGGATATGTACCAGGCCTACAGCAACATTCTGCGCCGCTGCGGGCTGGAGTTTCGAGCGGTGGATGCGGATTCTGGGGCGATCGGCGGGTCGGGCTCCACTGAGTTCATGGTGCTGGCCGAGGCGGGCGAAGACGAGGTGCTCTATACCGAAGACGGCAAGTACGCTGCCAACGTCGAGAAGGCCGTGTCGCGCCCGGTGGAGGCGGTGCCCTCAACCTTTACCAAGTTTGAGAAGCTGGAAACCCCGAACACGCCCACGATTGAATCGCTGGCAAAGTTTCTCAAGTGCTCGCCCACCCAGATCGTCAAGAACGTGCTGTATCAGGCAGTGTTTGACAACGGTCGGGTAGTGCTGGTGCTGGTCAGTCTGCGCGGCGACCAGGATGTTAACGACGTGAAGCTCACCAACGAGCTGACTAAGCTGGCTGTTGACTACGGCGGTACCGCCGTGATTTCCCTAGGGGTGCCCGACGAAGACGCCCAGCGCCAGTGGGCCACCAAACCTCTGCCCCTGGGCTACATGGCTCCCGACTTGGGCAATGACTATATTAACGGCGGCAAAGAGGTGGAGCCCAAGTTTCTGCGCCTGGTCGATCGCACCGCCACCGACTTAAAAAACTTCGTCACCGGGTCAAACGAGGCGGGCTACCACGTGGTGGGCGGCAACTGGGGCAAGGAATTCACGCTGCCCCAAAAAGTGGTAGATGTGCGCAAAGCGGTGGCGGGCGATCGCGCCCTGCACGACCCCAGTCAAACCCTGCAAACCGCCCGGGGTATTGAGATTGGCCATATCTTTCAGCTGGGCACTAAATATTCCCAGGCGCTGGGGGCCACCTTCACCGACGAAAACGGGGCTGAGCTGCCCCTGGTGATGGGCTGCTACGGGGTTGGTGTGTCGCGCCTGGCCCAGGCGGCGGTGGAGCAGTCCTACGATAAAAACGGCATTATCTGGCCGGTGGCGATCGCGCCCTACCAGGCGATCGTGGTGATTCCCAACATGGGCGATGATTTGCAGGTCGAAGCCGCCAAGGCGATCTACAAAGAGCTGCTGTCAGTGGGGGTCGAGGCCCTGCTCGACGATCGCGACGAGCGGGCTGGGGTCAAGTTCAAAGACGCCGATCTAATTGGCATTCCCTACCGCATTGTCACCGGGCGAGCCCTGGGGGATGGCAAAGTGGAGGTGGTCGATCGGGCCACAGGCATTGTGCAGGAGGTGGCCCTAGCCGAGGTCGTTGCCCTGATCAAGGGCTGGATTGTCGACGAACTGCTGGCCAGCCGCTAGAGCCAGCCCCCACCCACTCCCCAGGAGGAACCATGGAACTGATCACCATTATTCTCTCAGCCCTGCTAGGGGTGGCGGGTAGCGGCGGCGTGGTGGTCGACACCCTGGCCGAGGCCGCCCTGCGCAACCAGCTTGCCGAGGCCGAGACATTGCAGGTGCGCATCGACAATGTGCCCAACTATCAGCTGGCCACTGGCCGCATTGAGCACACTTGGATTGCCGCGCGAGGAGTCGAAACTCGGCAGATACCCGGCCTGCGGATCGACTCTATAGATATAGAAACCGACGCTGTAGATGTCGATCTTGCTCGTTTGCAGCAGGGGGCGCTGGTGCTCGACGAACCGGCCCAGACCGCCTTGCGCCTGCGTCTCAACGACGACGATCTAAACGCGTTTTTGCAGTCGCCCTTGGCACAGGGCTGGCTCGACACCCTAGAATTTACCCTGCCCGGGGCAGCAGGCCAGCGCGAGCGAAATCGCTACGGCCTCGCCAATCCGTCGCTGGAGTTTTTGGAGGGCGATCGCTTTCGCGTTGTGGTCGACCTGCAAGACCAGGTGACCCAAGAGAATATTGCGATCGAGGTCGAGCTCGGACTGACCATCCTTAACGGCCATCGGTTTGCCCTGGTTGACCCCACCATTACTGTTGACGGTGAAGACACCCCACCCCAGCTGCTCGAATCGTTTGTGCAGGGCGCTCAGGAGCGCCTTACCCTGCGGCGATTAGAGGCGTTGGGCGTGGTAGCCCGCGTGATCGACCTGAACGTCCGAGACAATGAGCTAGATGTTGCTATCTTTGCCAAAATAGAGCCAACCTCCCCGCTCTTGACTCGGCAGCCAGCTCAAGAAGCTGTACCCACCCCACCCTAGGGCAAGTTGGACTACCCTAGGCTAAGGTTGTGACCCCATTTGGACCCCCACCATGGATCTCAGAAGTAAGCTAAGGCGTATTCCCCTCGGCATTTTGGCCGGATTAACTACTTTAGTAGTGGCCTCGGGCGGGTCTGTGGCATGGTTTACCTGGCGGGCTATCAACCCCACCCCCCCGGTGGCGGAGTTTCCTAACCTCAGCATTGACCCCGAACCCATCATGACTGTGCCGGAGGTCACCACCCCGGCCGCGCCGCCCAAGGTCGAAGAAACCATCCCAAAAGAACCGGTTAGCCAGCCCGCTCCGGCAGAAGTTACTGGCGAGGTCTACTGGCTCAAGGATGAGGGCACAGGCTTTGCGCTGGTGCCTCAGCCCATTACCGTCGCGGCCGATGCCTCCCCCTCAGAGAAGGTCACTGCCGCATTTAGCGACCTGCTCTCCAAGTCGGGCGATCCGAGCCAGCAGGCATTCACCACAATTCCCGAACAGACTCAGCTGATCGAGGCTTCAGTGGAGGCAGACGGGATCCATGTCGATCTGTCGAGCAACTTTGAGACCGGCGGCGGCAGCGCAGCAATGATGGGTCGCCTCGGCCAGGTGATCTATACGGCCACCGCCTTTGACCCTGCCGCCCCAGTGTGGATTTCGGTGGATGGCAAGCCCCTGACGGTGCTGGGGGGTGAGGGCTTGGAGGTCAGTCAGCCCATGACCCGCAGCGATTTTGATGAAGGGTTTGGTTTATAGACGAGTTCAGAAGGTTTTGCCTTGGCTTAACTGCCGGAATTGTGGCAGTTGCTAAGCACAGCCGCAGCTAAAGTGCTCACCTATGGCGGAACGGTCTACAATAAGTACCCATGTTCCACCCTAGAGCGCCTTATGGATCTGTTCTCTACGGCCCTGCCTCCCTGCCGTCTCGGCAAAGTGGTGAAATCTAACTCCCACTGCGACTATGTGGTGCAGGTTGACGACGCCCAGGATGTCTGTTCGCCACCAACGCCTGAGGACTGCGGCTTTGGTCAGTTTGTCAGCTTTGACAACGACAGCCGCCACTGGGCAGTGGGGCTGGTATACAACTCGCAGCTGTTTAACCCGCTATTTTTTAACAGCGGGCCACGGCTTTCTAGTGAGCCTGATCCTTTGTTTACCCCCGATTTAGTGCAAGAGACTCGCACCCTGCTGGGGGTGGTGCTGGTAGGTACCTTAGAGGGCGAGGGCAATCAGCGCTATGGAAAACACGGCATTCCTCGGGTGGTGGTGCCCGCTAATACGCCGGTCTATGGCCTGACGCCAGAGCAGGTGCACTGCTTCCACTGCAACGAAGACGGGCAGACGCAGTTTAGCTACTACAGCCATTTGCTCAGGTCGGGAGGCGTGTTTGCCGCTCAACTGGCTCAGCAGGTGCTAGCTGAGCTAGTTGACAGTGGTCTGTTCACCGGGGCCGACCAAAGAGCGCTGATGGTGCTGGGTAAAGAGCTGAGCTGGAAGAATACCCTAGGGGCAATTCGATGACCAAGGGCGCTCCGAACCAGTATTTACGCGTTTGATTAGATGCCTTTGGCTAGAAACCGGGTTTCTAGCTTGCGATGCACTTTAGCTAGAGCCGTATCTTCAAACATTCGGTTTTTGTAACGCGATCCAAATATCTAAACCAGCGGAAGCTTCGCCTGCAATTTGCTGATTGTGCAGTTGACTTCAGCCGTTTTAATTGCAGCCTCTCTAAGCGGGTATGGCAGGCCTATGCCAGGGTAGCTAGGCACAGCAGCAGGGTTTCGGTCCATTCCACTGTGGCTCCGTAGGTGTCGCCAGTGTGCCCTCCTAGGCGATAATCCAGCCAGGCTCCTATGAGAAGGGGGGCAACCAATCCCCCCACCAGGCTGATACCGATGAGCAAAATTTGCTCGGGCTGTCTCCAGAGCCAAAGACCATGTATTCCTAGAGCAAGCGATAGGCCTAACAGCCAGTCTTGGGGCGATCGCAAATGCTCCCGATGCAGCGCTCCTTTACCCTCAGCACGCAGGTAGGGGTAACGAGCGATCGCCACTACCTGGCCCCAGCGACCCCACACCATTGCTGCCACCAGTACCCAGCCGTGCCCGGTGGCTAGCTCCGCCAGCGCTAGGGTTTTGAGACCGAGAATCGCGATCGCTGCCATCACCCCAAAGGCTCCGCTGTGGCTGTCGGCCATCACCGCCAGACGCCGCTGAGGGTCCATTACCGCCAGGCCATCGGCAGTATCCATGGCGCCGTCGAGGTGCAGGCCGCCAGTTAGCCATACCCCCAGACCAATCACCAGGGCACTGCGGGTTAGGGTCGGCATACCCAGTTGAGCCAGGGCAAAATCGACTGCGACCAAACTAAGGCCTAGGCCCAGGCCCACCACCGGAGCCAGTGGGGCAATGCCCTCAAAGCGCGGCTGCCAACCTGGAGGCAACGGCAGCTTTGTGTAGAACAAAATGGATCCTCCCAAACGGGCAAACCAGCCGGGACGAGGGGTGGTCTCACCGGGTCGCGCGGGGGGCAATGGGGTCACGGATCCACCTCTGCGCTGTAGAGAAACATTTCGGCAAAATTACGGAGACTTCAGCATTTTGGCGGAATGCCTAGCCATTGGGCCTTTGGCAGAATTGTCTCAGGGTTTTCCACAGAGCTAAGCGATCGCTGGGCAGATCATTCCCAGCGATATCGAGTATCGTGGATATAGACCCACAGGAGCGATCGCCACGGGCTTTGCTCCACCCGCCAACGTAGCGTGGTTAAAAACCCATGAATCACGAGCGTGCTAGCAATTTAAGTATCCCCGCTCCTTGTTTAATCGATAGCGGGGTCGTTGTCAACAAAAACGACATGCTCAGGCTACTGCAAGATCTGGGACAAGTGCAGTACCGCCATTTTCAAGACGGCATTACCCTCTCTGAGGGCCAAGGACTGGTCATGGAAGTGTTTGCCGATGGGCAACAGGCCACGCTAGTGGCTAATCATACACTCTATATCAACGTTTACAGCTTTGATTGCTTAGAACTTGGCAAAACCGATGCTGACGGGAACCATTTTGACTTGGTGCAAGACAACCGACGACTGCGCCTGATCCCGTTGTCTAACCCCATGCACGAGCACATTACGCGATCGGTTAACACTGCTGCCTTTGAGGCCATGGTCGCTGATGCCCTCTCCGCCAGCTGGGATGCCTGCCTCGACGACGATCGCAACTTCCTAGAGTAATTAATTCAACTCAAAGATAAAGCGGCCTCAGCTAACTGAGGCCGCTTTATCTTTAAACCTATAACAGCGTTGGCATGGTGTCGTCGTGGGCGGAGTTGGGCTTGTTGGTAATCCAAACCGACTGATAGGGGGCCAGTTTGTAGATGGCGCGATCATCGGTAAACCGGTGGCCGCTGATTAAGTCGTACCAGTCGTCGGTGCTGACTAGGTTGAGATCACTCAGCTGTAGGTCTTGAGGCTGGTCGCTCAAATTGTGCACTGAGAAGATGCTCTGGTCGCGGGTCAGGCTTTGTCGCCAGAAGGCAAACAGAGCCGGGTTCATCGGGTGTAGCGTGTACTGGGTGGCGTTGGGGTGAAACGAGGTTTGCTGGCGACGAATCTTGATCAGCCGCTTAAGTTCTGCCAGCACCTTGGCGTGGGAGGTGGTGGGGTCAGCCAGAGCAGTTTCCAGCGTCTTGAGATCCCACTTGTAGCGGTTGATGGTGCGGTTGTGGCCGGTTTCTTCAACGCCTTCGGTGTAGTTGTGGGTGGCCAGCAGGCTATGGATGTAGAAAGCGGGAATGCCCTCCAGCGCCATCATGATGGTCTGGGAGCAGAGGAACCGCTCTACCTGCCACTGGTCCTCGCCTTTAACGGTGCCCTTGAGGGCATCAAATAGTGAAATGTTAATTTCGTAGGGCGACTCGGTGCCGTCGGGGCGACTGCGCATGCTGATTTTGCCGCCAAAATTACGCATGGCTGCAATTAGCTGCTCATACTCGTCGCCGGTTAGCAGCCCTTCGGCGGGGCGCATGCCAATGCCGTCGTGGGAGGCGGTGAAGTTGAAGTAGGCGCAGCCGATGGGGGCAGGTGGCATGCTCATCATCCAGGTTTTGAGGTGGTCGGCGCGGCCCTGCATGAGCGCATTCAGCAGCAGCGGCGGCAGGCTGAAGTTATAGATCATGTGGGCTTCGTTGCGGTTGCCGAAGTAGCTGAGGTTCTCGCGGTTGGGCACGTTGGTCTCGGTGATCAGCGAAATACCGGGGTCAACCAGCTGCAAGATCTCGCGGAACAGGCGCACGATGGCGTGGGTTTCGGACAGGTGCATGCAGTTGGTACTGTGCTTTTTCCACAAAAAGCCCACCGCATCGAGGCGAATGTAGCGCGCCCCGGCCTCGACGTAGGCCAGGATAATTTTGACGTACTCGATCAGCACGTCGGGGTTCTCAAAGTTGACATCGACCTGGTCAGCACTGAAGGTAGTCCAAACGTGCTTTTCCCCTGTGGGGGTCTCTACCGGGGTCAGCAGTGGCGAACTGCGGGGTCGCACTACTTGAGACAGGTCTTCGCTGGGGTCAGCGGTGATGAAATAGTTGCGGCCGGGCAGTTCGTTCTTCTTAAACTGCTCAAACCATTCGTGCCGGCTGGAGATGTGATTGATCACCAGGTCGGCCATCAGGTTGAAATTGGTAGCAATTCGCTTGATGTCGTCCCAACTGCCCAGCTCGGGGTTGACTTGGAGATAGTCGATGATGGCAAAGCCATCGTCGGAGCTGTAGGGGAAGAAGGGCAAAATGTGGACACCAGTGATGGTGTCGTAGAGATGGGTTTCGAGAAACTCGGCCAGCACCGATAGGGGGGGGCGATCGCCATCACAGATAGTATCGCCGTAGGTAATTAGCAGAACATTGTTGTGGTTCCACTTTTTAAGATCTTCGCGGCCTGAGGGGCACAGGGTGTCTTTAATCAGAGCAAAGATTTCGGTGGTCAACCGCTCGGCTGTGTCCGAGGGATAAACCTTTTCTAACAGGGGTTTGATGTTATTGGTCACGCGACAATAGGGTGGGCTCTCTACAGAAATATCTAGCTTATTTATAGAGTGATTTTGAGGGGCTGTCTGGGCCGCAACGTTTTGATAGGAGGCGGATTGCTTAGTACGATTTTTAGCGACAGTCATATTAACCTACAGTTTCCAGTAGTGGTTTACGGTAGTCTTTGCATCAAAAAGCAGTTGCCGCCGGGGGAATAGTTCCCTCGAACAGCGCCTGCCGGTAAGCATTGATGGCCAACCCATTGAGGCTAACGAGCTAGCCTATTGGGCAGGCCACTTAGAGCTCAAAGCATGACGGGAAAACAGCTGCACCATCCCTTCGCCCTGTCGTATCGGCCTGGGAAATTGAACGGTACAAGTGTTTGTGTTGTTGCTAGAGCTGATGTGGACTAATGCCACGCAATTACCATCGATGGAGTTCCGAGAGTTCCCGCCGCTGGGGTCGAAGAAAACACGGGATAACGGTGGCAATGGCTAAATAACAGAGTTTTAGTGACGAATTTCAGATAGATGTTGTTTCGATCGCTGCGTGACGGCAGGTTGCAACCGGCACACGTTTTCTCCCTGGGATAGTTCTGATGGTGGCATAGGTCACTCCAAAACGTGGCGCTAGGCTACGAAGTTCATAGCTTTTTAGGTATATCTTCGGAGTCTTCACAAAGCCTTAAGCACAGAGTCTTGAGGTGGACTGCGTACAGTACATTCTGGGGTGTTTGTACTGTGAGTGCTCGTGGACGGAGTTGAAATTTTAGATCGCTACTGAAGGAGCGATCGCGCTTTTATCCTCAACCGCGACTTGTTCTACCCACTGGAGCTGGATGGGCAACTACGTCTCTCATGTGATCACCTGGCAAGAGTGCCCCGACAGCACTGAGCCGCACTCCCATCATCACGGCATGGTGGGAGTGCGGCAAATAATCAAACCGTAGGTAACGAGCGGGTAGGTGATGGTTTAGCTACGGCCTTTCAATTGAGTAGCCTGCTAAGCCAACGGTGACAGGTTTGTGGGTTTAGGGTTTAAGGCAGGCCTTAAACCCTAAACCCTTGACCCTCCACCCCTCACTCATCCACCCCCTACCCATCTACCCCTATCGCCCAGTCACAACGCCCCACATATAGTCTTCAAAGGAGCCTTCGCCTCGATCGACGGAGTAAATGCTTCCCCAGCTGTAGCACTTAAAGCGAATGTGGCCGCTGTCGTGCTTATACCAAACGCCGTTGTCGATGCTGAGATCGCCTTGGTAGGCGACCCAGTGGTTGGGGAAGGCCACGGTGGGTGCACTGCCGCCAAGCATGGCGGCATCAATTAGGACAAAAGCCACACCCCCCTGACGACGGGCGGCATCTGCGCTTTTCATGGCGTCAAATTCGCCGTAAACAAAGGTAGATTCAAAGTCGACCTGGCTGTAGCCCAAGACTTCAGAAATCCAGCCCTTCATTTCCCAGGGGGTGGTGATGCCAGCAACGTTGTTTTCGAGGCTGCCAGAATCTCCAGTGACCGGAAAAATCAGGTTTTCGGTATCGCGCAGGGTGGCAATCAGCATCCAATCGGCGGCGGACATGCCGGAGCGAATTTTGCTCTGCCGCAGACCGTCGGAGGGCCGTACGGTTTTAGTGCGGCCGCGGAACTGACCAGTTTCGTAGAGAGAGCGGCAGAACTCGACGTAGCGAGCGGGCTGTTTAGACACCAGCTCAAACACAATGGCGGTAGGGCCGCAGAAGGGGGTGTAGTTTTGGTTGATTTTGAGCGGGTTGGCAACCGTAGCGCGAATGTCTTGAATCAGCTCGGCTTTGGTAATTTGGGGCCACACTCCTGGTTGAGAGGATTGCTCAAAGGCAGCGATCGCACTGGCAACCGGGTCAACATCAGGTACATCAATGACCTGGTAGCGCAATTGGTAGTTGGCCCCGTCGCGGGTAAACGCGGCGGTAGCGCCTGAGGTTAGCCCAGCGGTGATGTGAACAGAGCCCAAAAAATCGTCGGCGTCGGGAGAATCTTCGTCCCAGAGCTTGATTTCCACGCCGTCGTTAAAGGTGTAAGTCTGATTCAAAGACCAGGTATTGCCATCATTGAGGTTGCGCTTGAGGTGGGGTTGCAGCGCACCATCAACGAGAACTTCGAGACGGCACTCGTCAGCGCCCCAGTCTTCGGTTTCATTGCACTTGAGCTGGCCCAAAATCAATTGACGCATGGGGAAATTCCTTAGGGTGAATGAGTTGACTCTGAAAACTTCACCCCCGCCCCGTAAATTTACTGACTCAACATGCCATTTGAGACCAGAGAAAAATTTGGCATAGCGCTATCTGGACAGCCGGCTCCAAACGGGCTAAACACGCACTCAGCCTTTGAGATGGCCGTAATGTCAATGCTGTTTGAGCCTCT
The DNA here is from genome assembly GCF_039962255.1 of Leptolyngbya subtilissima AS-A7. Classification (NCBI taxonomy): domain Bacteria; kingdom Bacillati; phylum Cyanobacteriota; class Cyanophyceae; order Leptolyngbyales; family Leptolyngbyaceae; genus Leptolyngbya; species Leptolyngbya subtilissima. The sequence goes on from NZ_JAMPKY010000010.1 coordinate 174,621, forward strand.
ATATCTCTCTGAGCGAACACTATGAAGCCTTCGGCTTGGCTACGCCGATGCTCCGGCTGTATTGCCTTGATTGAACTGAAGGACAGGCTCGAATTCGGCACAGGACAGGCGTAGTCAAAAGACTAACCACTGCTTACGCTTCATTCTTGATCACGCTGTAGACATAAGAAAATTTGGAGCCAGCTTGCTTCACCTCTTAGAGAGGGTCCATTTAGCTCCAGCAAATTGGGGAAACAGGCCTCGACACCATGTCGCTTTCAGAGTTTCCCTCAAGGAATTAGATGCCGAAAGGTCACCTGAGGCTCAAGCATTGATTGACTGGCTTAATATTTAGGCGGATGGTCCTAGGTCGAGTCGCTGACCATCCGTGACCCTACCTCGCCGACATCGTCGCGCAACCAGCGGGTGTGGGTGTTTAACCCCGACTCTACAAGACCGCATTCATTGAGCTAGCAACCAGATTGAAGCCTGCATCCTTAGAGACAACAGCTGTTCAGTGACAGGCTACTACTAGGATAGAGCTGAGCACTTTTGGGGTCGCACTCAAGACACTCAGCTCCAATAGGACTTACGCTATTTAGCCCCAGCACTGGCGGCGGCCAAAATTTGGGGCAAGCCGATTTCGCTACACACTTCGTAGAACGAGGTCACGGGCGGCGTCTCAAACAGGTGGGCAATTTTGCCCAGGGTCTTTTGATAGACCTCGCTCTGGTTGTCGTCCATATCCTCAATGCTGTCCCAGAGAATGATAGCGATGCCGCGATCGCTGCCCGGCTCCTGAAGCAGGTAGGCCCCTTGAAAACCTTTGGTGTAGGTCGATACCGCCTTTTCGTAGAGCTGGCGGGCTTCGCTAAAACAGCCGGGTTTGAACTCCCCAATGGCTACGTAAGCGTACTTGTGGCGCAAAAAATCGTCGAAGTCAGTCATAAATGGAATCAGTCCTAGGTCTCATCGTAGATCCAGTGTCGATCAGATGTTGACACCCAACTCTTTTTCTTACCTAGGCTTTAGATTCTGTTACCGATCTTCTAACAAACGCTGCCCCCAGGCTTTGAGCGCTAGACCCAACTCCATCCGTGCCCGCTGCCAACCTTGCATGAGCCGCTGCCCCCAGCCTTTGGCTTTGGGCAACGTTACCACGATCGCCCCACCCTGGTAGGCCACCTGCACCCGGCGATCGAGCACTCGCTCGGGTAGCGGCACCGTCTGCTGAAAATAATTGATCCCCAAACTCTGAATTAACGAGCTGCGATAGCCCGACTGCCGCTGGCCTGAAAAGGTGAGCGACTTGCTGGTGGCCCGCACCTGCACGGCCTGAGGCTCTACCCCAGGCAAAAAAGCCGTTACCACCAAAGCGTTGGCGGTGTCTTCAATCTCGATGGAGGGTAGCTGTACTCGACCTGTAGGGGAAAGCCCCACGGGCATTAGGGCCGCGGCGATCGCCTGCATCTGGGCCTGTGCCGCACCCAGGCTCCACATGGACTGGGCATTCGGTGGTTGAGACGATGATTGCCAAGTGGCCATAGCCCTAACTCTCTAATTTCTATACTTAAATCATCGCGGCAAGCCCGCTATTCCGCAGGGAGGAAAGCCCCCTGTCCTAAGGTGGTATAACCGCCATGCCTCGCTAGTAATGTCGCGATCGCCGTCTCAATGCGCAAAATTATCCATGTCGATATGGATGCCTTCTACGCCTCCGTAGAACAGCGAGACTTTCCTCAGTACCGGGGTAAGCCCCTGGTGGTCGGCGGTCGGCCTGAGCAGCGGGGGGCCGTAGCGGCGGCCAGCTACGAGGCTCGTCAGTATGGCATTCACTCCGCTATGCCTGCTCGCATCGCCCAGCAGCGCTGCCCCAACCTGATTTTTGCTCGACCACGTTTTGAGGTTTATAAAGCTGTTTCCCAGCAAATTCGAGCCATCTTTCACCGCTACACCGATCTAGTCGAACCGCTGTCCCTCGACGAAGCCTATCTGGATGTCACCACCAATGCCTTAGAGGAGCCCTCGGCCCTGGTGCTGGCCCGCGCTATTAAGGCCGACATCCACAGCACCACCCAGCTCACCGCCTCGGCGGGGGTGTCGGTCAACAAGTTTCTCGCCAAAATGGCCAGTGGCCAAAACAAACCCGACGGTCTCACCCTGATTTTGCCTGAGCAGGCCGAGGCCTTTGTCGCCGCTCTGCCGATTGAAAAGTTTCACGGCATTGGCTATGTAACCGCCCGCAAAATGCGCGCCCTGGGTATTGCCACTGGGGCTGACCTGCGCCAGCGAACCGAAGCCGACTTAGTGCAGCACTTTGGCAAGGTAGGCCATTTCTACTACCGCGTCGCCCAGGGCGAGGACGATCGCCCCGTCAACCCCAACCGAATTCGCAAATCGCTGGGGGCAGAGCGATCGTTCTCGCCCGATCTCACCGATCTAGCGGATATGACCGCAGCATTAGGGAGCGTCGCCGCTGAGGTGATCAGCCGCTTGCAAGAACAGCGCTGTCGAGGTCACACCCTCACCCTCAAGGTCAAGTACGCTAACTACCGGCAGATCACCCGCAGCCGCACCTTTGTCGCCGCTATTGGCGCTGAATCGCCCATTTTGCCTTGGGCTGAAGAGATGCTCTTGGCTCACCTCGATGCTCAAAGGCCGACCCCAGAGGACTATCGCAGCCAACCCGTGCGCCTGCTCGGCCTCACCCTCTCTAACCTAGAACCGACCGGAGAGCCCGATCATGTGCAGCTTTCATTAGAAGTTTAGGGCGCCACTTAGGCTACCCCTGGCTTAACGCCAGCAGTGCCATGTAGATACAGGCTCCGGCACCGACCAAGTAGACAAACCAGGTCAGAAAGAACCCGATCGCCCGGCCCGGCTATGGCCCATAGGTTTTGATGAGGCCCCAGGCGTGGGCGATGCGAGCCACGGACAAGGTAATGCCCAACATCCACACTAGCCAGGCTGAAGCCTGCATCAATTCCAGCGCCAGAATGAACAGCAGGGCGAGGGGAACGTGCTCAACAAAATTGCCGTAGGCCCACACTTTGCGCTGCAATAGGCCATCGTCGCCAGTCTTAGAAGCTACAGATTTCTGCGTGTAGCCTTCGACAAAAGCAGCCCATTTACTTGATTTTTCTAGGTAGTCTGGCTGGTTCGACACATCGGATTGAGACGCTCCGTGCCAAATCCGGGTGCTGATCCGCTCCATCACTACTAGGTAAGACAGGGCCAGGGCCATGAGGCCATGCAAGCCAATAAACAAAGTTGAGATGGGAATGAGGCTAGCCATACAGACTCACCCAGTTGAGCAGCTGCCAAAATTTAACCACAAAACTATAAAGGCCGTTGGCCATGGAGAGGGAAGGCCTGCGATAGGTTTAATTTGTACAGCTACTCAGCTTTTTGCCCCAACCCCTGCCAAAGCACCGCTTCGCTAGGCATCACCAAATCTTGGGCTGACGGTTCGGCCTGCTCGATCGCAACCAGAGTCGTGGCAGTGCCTACAAAAATCGACGCTGCAAGGACAGCAGCCACAGTGGCCAGCATCTCTAGGCGGTGGAGGGCGATCGCAACTTCAGGATCCTGAAATCTCATCAGACGGCACAGAGAAGTGAATTATCTTGTTTCATTCTACTGTTTCTGTAGTTAAAGATACAGAAATTTCCCAGAAACTCTTCCTTTGTGTTGCCCTGCGCTGTTGCAACAAACGCATCGTGGCAACGCAGAAAAGCCATTAGCGCAGGTGTTTTGTAAGCACTTACACAGAGCACTTATAGGTTCGCTATTAATCTTTGCCTATGAAAAAGATTTATTTGTCGGCGGCCCTTTTCTCGGTGATTTCGGCTCGCTGATTCAGGCTTGCCCGCGTTTAAGTTTTTCCTAATGCTGACGAAAGTTCCCAGGTTCTTTACCCATAGTTAGCGCGTTTGTGAAGAGACATCGGCCTAAATGGCTGAGTCTGCGATCGCGCTTATCTGCCGCAAATTCATGTGGCTAAATCGGGTTTCTGGGGCAATCATCTATCTGGAGTTGAGTAGTTATGGGTGGATTGTGGTCATTTAGCGGCAGGTACAAAATCCTGCACTTGACGTGGTTTGCATTCTTTCTGACTTTTGTGATTTGGTTTAACTTCGCCCCCTTGACTACGGCTATCAAGGCCGACCTGGGGCTGAGCGACCCGCAAATGCGCACCATCGCCATCTGCAATGTGGCACTGACAGTACCTGCCCGCATCATCGTTGGCATGGTGCTCGATCGCTTTGGGCCACGCATTACCTATTCCTGCCTGCTGATCTACTCAGCAATTCCCTGTATCGCCTTTGCTTTAGCTCAAAATTTTGAGCAGATGGTCTACTCCCGTCTGGCGCTGAGCATTGTCGGCTGCGGCTTTGTGATCGGCATTCGCATGGTGGCTGAGTGGTTTGAAGACAACGACATTGGCCTGGCCGAGGGCATCTACGGCGGCTGGGGCAATTTTGGCTCCGCTGGGGCAGCCTTTACGCTACCGTCGATCGCTGCCGCGCTAGGCTTTTTAACCGCAGGCCAGGTGAACTGGCGACTGGCGATCGCCCTGACCGGCATTGCCGCCGCCTGTTACGGCGTGGTCTACTACTTCACCGTGACCGATACACCGCCGGGCAAGGTCTACCAGCGCCCCCCCAGCAGCGCCGGTATGGAAGTCACCAGTCAGCGCGATTTTTGGTTGTTGCTGGCGACGAATATTCCTCTAGTAGGCGTCCTCGGGCTGATTGCCTGGCGCTTAACCAAGGTAGGTTTTATTGGCAACCAGGCACTCATGGTGATTGTGGTGCTTTTAGTGGGGCTCTACCTGTTTCAGGCCTACAACATTTGGCAGGCCAACAAGCCCCTGATGACCGGCGCCAAGCGCTACCCGCCCGAGGAACGCTACAAGGTTTCCCAAGTGTTTAACCTGGAAATGGCCTACGTGGCCTGCTTTGGCTCTGAGCTAGCGGTGGTGTCAATGCTGCCCACCTACTTTGAGCGCGGCTTTGGGCTCACCGCCGCGATCGCTGGGGCTGTGGCCGGCATGTACGCTTTTATGAACCTGGTGGCCAGACCGGGCGGCGGTCTGCTATCGGATAAACTGGGCAGCCGCAAGCTGACGCTTGTGGTGACTATTGCGGGCACGGGTGTAGGCTACCTGCTGTTCAGCATGTTTGGCCAGGGCGTACCGATTCTCTTGGTGGTGCTGATGACCATGGTGGCGTCGTTCTTTGTGATGGCTGCTGAGGGAGCCACCTTTGCCATTGTGCCGTTGGTGAAGCCCCGCATTACTGGACAGATTGCGGGCAATGTGGGGGCCTACGGCAATGTTGGTGCCGTGATCTATCTGACGGTGTACAGCCTCCTACCTCAGGGCGTGGCGGGCGACAAGCTGTTCTTTCAAATGCTGGGCTGTGTGGCGCTGATTGTCGCCTTCTTGAATGCCTTTACCCTGAAGGAGGTGGTTGGATCCCATGCTGAGCATGGGGTGCCGATCCCTGCAGGCGTGCCCGTGGAGCAGGGTGATTCCCCTCTGGGGACGCTGCGCGATCGCCGGTAGTTTTTGCTAAATCAAACCACGATCCGCGTAGGGGCGTAGCATGCTACGCCCCTACCTAGCCCACCTGAATTTTGTAGCGATCGCACAGCATCTCCCAAGAGGAATCGACCCCACCACCATAATCGTGAGGCCAGGTTATGACGATATCTATGGATTTTGAGGGCACGACCGCTGAGGAAACCGCCCCCCGCGAACTTGACTACGCCCAAACCATGCTGGCCGCCGCTGCCATTGGCATTGTGGGCGGCATGGTTGCCACCATCTACTATTTGGTGCTGGAGGGATTTATGCACCTGGTGTGGCACACCATCCCTGAACAAATAGAGCCCTTCTTCACCGAAAGCTTCCCCGCCATCAATTATGTGTGGATCGCCGCTAGCGTTGGCGGGCTGTTGGTAGGGCTGACACTGTATCTGATGGGCTTGCCCGGCGAGGTTTCTTTTGTAGTCGAGAAGGTACACGACCCCGGTCGCATCGACATTAAGCAGACGCCAGCGATGGTGGTGGCCTCGCTATTCTCAATTGTGGCGGGGGGCAGCGCTGGGCCAGAGGCACCGCTGGTGCAGGTCAACGGCAGCGTCGGCGGCTGGATGGCCCAAAAGCTGGGCCTCACCCTGCGCACCACGCGCATTTTTACTTTTTGCGGCATGGCGGCGGCGCTGGGAGCCTTCTTTGGCGCGCCTTTGGGCGGTGCCCTGTTTGCCCTAGAAATTCCCCATCGGCGAGGGCTGGAGTATTACGAAGCACTGATCCCGGCGACTTTAGCGGCGATTCTTAGCTTTGTGGTGTTTCGCCTCACCACAGGGCTTTCCATCGGTGGCATGTATCACTTCACCTCGATACCACCGCTGACGCTGATGAATTTGGCGGAGGGGGCGGTGCTGGGGGCGATCGGGGCGGCGGTGGCGGCGCTGTTTGTGCTGGTGTTTCGCACGGTGGGCTGGCTGACGCGACCCCTAGAGCATCGCACTATTTTGCTGGCTACCCTAGGTGGGCTTTCTATTGGCCTAATTGCCCTAGTGTTTCCCCAAACGCTGTTTTTTGGCGAACGCGAAATCGAGACCATTATCAAAACCGGCTCGACCTTCGGTATCACTATGCTGCTCTTGATTGGCCTGGCGAAAATGCTGGCGATTAGCTGCACGCTGCACTCGGGCTTTCGCGGCGGTTTTATCTTTCCGCTGTTTTATATTGGGGCGGCGGTGGGGCTGGCGATCGCCCTGGGATTCCCGCAGGTGCACCCCACCATTGGCATGGTCTGTATGATGGCGGCGGTGAACGTGGCAATTACCAAAACCCCGATCAGTACCACAGTGATTCTCAGCGTGCTGTCGGATACGGCTATGGTGCCGGTTATTGTAATCGCTAGCCTGACCAGCTTTTTGCTGACAATTAATTTGAATATGATTAAGACTCAGCGGGCTCGCCCTCTGCCTGACTTGGGCGATCGTGCTCTTGAGAGCACCGCGCCGCAACTCCAGCCCCAGGGATAACTTGCTGCTGTAGGGGCTAGTTCAAAGAAGCAACAAATAAGTCCCTTGAATGCTCTGCACGACCCGCTGCCTGTGATGCTAAATTTTGGGGATTCAAGCGGATTAGCAGTCGGGTTCAATCACCTGTTAAGGTGCACGTCGTTGCCACTTAATCTGCGGCACATTGATTCTTTTTTCTGGATTGCCGTCCCATTCGACCTCTAATGCCTGGTGCTCAAGTTCTTCCTTAACAAGCTTCCCAACCTTAGTTTTCCCCTCAGAAGTGCAGATATTCTAAGCAAATTTTCATCGACCACGCCTCCGCTTCTATGGGACTGACGGGGTTTTTTTGTAGTAGTGTTCTCTTTCCTTAAGCCGCTCGTATAAACCGGTTACCGTGCAGAAGGCTTGAAGTATGAAGTCCATACCAACATTCTTGATAAAGCCTAGTACAAGGTTGATAAACACAGGGCTAAGACATCACCGTCTATTCAATTTTTTGGAACTTCTGGCGGCTCAAACGCATCACTTCACCTGAACAATCCAGAACTTGACTGTGATGCGTCGACCTACACTTTTCCTCTCACGATTTTTACTCAGTTTATGGATTGTATTGGCCGCGACATTTCTATGGTTGCTCCTTCCTAATGCTCCTGATGTACCGGACAACGGTCCCTTTGCTGGGGTATCTATCCAGACTGAGCAGAGTGGGCCGCTTCATTTGCCCAATCGGAGCTTCCGCTGTACCGAGACGGAGCAGGAATTTCAGTGCCATATTGACATTCAAGACCAGTTGTTGACGCTCAACCTAACCAAAGGGCAGGGGTATCCCTACGACTTAAGCAACTGTCGAGCGTCTTATGGCGGACAAGCAGTCGATTGTCGGGAGGCAGGACAGAATTATGCGCCTACTTTGGCAAAGTTGTACGAAATTACGAATTTGAACTTAAGCCCGCAACAAGCCCAATCAGTTCGCCAAACCTATTGGGGCATCAATACCCTAATGCGATTGGGTGAAATTCGGCTGATCTGGATCAGCGCAGGACTTTCCATAACCGCAGGGATCAGTGCAGCCTTTTTTACCTGGCTTCACTCTGGAATTTGGAGCAAGGGATTTGTTAGCTTTGCCTGTGGATTTGGGGTGTATCAGTTAGTCGAAAGATTTTTAGGTCGTGTGCCCTTTGATGTGGTTACCCCTTATGGACTAACGCCAGAGGACTGGGTTGGGGTTGTTCGGGGAGGCGCGATCGCCGCTGGTGTTGTCGCAATGCTGCTTACAGCTCTCTTCCTATGGAAACGAGTGAACCGCTTTGGCCGGGTTTTAATTAGCCTAATTACTGGTGCTGGAATCTTTAGCCTTGCCTGGTGGGCATTTAGTTGGAATGTTGGCTATGTGCTGCCTCTGTTTGGCTGGGCAAATCAGTTAATACAGCGAGGGCATCTATTGGCTCTGTTTTTTACATCCCTTTCGGCGCTTGTAGCGATCGCGGCTGTAATTTTGATCTGGATATATACAAACTCATCTATCCGAAAATTTCTCTGTCTCGGCAGTGGTTTTGGTGCAGCCGCCTTGGCCTCTCATCTGTTCATGTATCTTCTCCTCGATCTGGGATACACAGACTAAAGGGCAATTGGCAGTAAACATGCGATCGCATCCACTTTGGCTACATTGACTCATTTCTTCTTTTTCTATGTGCCACGCGCGCTGCCAGTCGCTTCATTCGAGTAGATAGCGCACTGTTGCCATCATTCGAATGCTTGTCGTCGAATTAATAGAAGGGGTATGCAATACCCTCATGTCCATCAAGTACAGGTCACCAGCTTGGCCAGCCATTTCTACAATCGATAAATCACTACTGCGCAATTCTTCCTCTACATCGCCTTTTCCCCGTAGTACTTCGTGGATGCTACTTAACTCGCCGCGGTTGCTCAGGAGGTGTGACCCAGCCATTGCCAATGTGGCACCACCATGGGGTTTAACATCATCAATCAAGACAAAAGCTTGAATTCCTGGCATACGATGTGGGTTTGAAGAAGAGATGTCGGTGTGCCAATTCAATCCATTGAGTGTCCAGCCACCCTGATTTGGCAGGGAGATTAGTAGCTGGCTCTGGGTTGGGGCTACTTTTGCTTCAGTCAATGAAGCTATGGCAGAAGATGCAGCTTGAGCAATTACTTTGGCGTGAAGATCATTTTGCTTTATCATCCCAGACAGCTTTGCTATCTGCTGGAAGGCGGGCATCTTTTTAACGGAGGCTGATAAGCTTTTACCGGAAGACCATAACTTCAACCTCTTTAATTCATCCAAAATATGCTCTTTAATTGGTTCAACTTGATTCTTCGCAAGAGTTTTCTTTAGAAGGATATACCCTTTTTCTCGAAAAAAAGACTTCTGTTCAGGTGTCATATTCTTACTCGAATGCACAAAGGGGCATAACGACTTAAGCTCATCGACGAAGGTGCAAAGTGCACGAATTGCAACCCCGGCAGCTCTCTGTTATTCGCTACTCACATAGTTTGGTCGTCGCTCATACAACAACCTCAAACATGAAGCCTAAATCTCGCCTCTCCAGTACGAAGCGATGGGCCTCTGACCAAGTATCATCAGGCAAACCACCGACTGACAAATCGAGGATGTGCTCCATCATCGGTTGAGTAGTTGTCTCGGTGATTACGAACGAATCAACACCGAAAATTGGTTGCTGCTGCTGCCGCGCTGTTTCAATGAAAGCAAGTGCATCGTTAGCATTTAGCATGGTACGCCAAAGACGAATCTCTCTAAAGGCAATCAATCGCATCGGGTCATCTTTAGACCCAAACTCATCTTATTGCTCCCCGCAACTTGGCACATTGAGCAGCCGTTTAAAACTTCAGGTCGCAATGAAGCTGACACAGCGGTGAAGCACGTCGAAGTCGCAGTAAAGCTTACGGACCTTGCGAGAAAGCGTAATGGGGCTGCAATGAAGCACACTGGCGCGGCGGTGCAACGCAATCAGAGGGCAATTTGCCAACTACACGCCGCAGTATCTCAAATTGAAGGTGCCATATAGCAATATCTAAAGTTTTCTCATGCCTGCGGTACAGGTCGTGGCAAGGAATCTCTGCCTAGAATGGGGCGTATTTGCTTTGGAGGAGCAGGTGATTCTCGATCAACTTCCAGTATCCCGCGTGAACGCTCGCAGCACCGATGCTTTTGATATTCACAACAGTCGGTTTTGTGAGGGCAGCAATCCTTACCTCAATACAGCGGCGTTCGTTTTCGACTTTGCCCTCTCTGGAAACAGCGATCCGTTGCCATTGGAGGTTTATATCGATGCGGTAGGCGATCGCTACCCTCACCTCAAAGAGCACACCTACGACTCCTTTGCCCACCTCTTTGCCCAGGTGTCCGCCGAGGTTAACCGACTCGACATCGGACTATACCTGCACCGCTGGAGCGTGACCCACCGGGGCGATCGCTGCTGCATTGCGATCGAAGCTCTCCACGGTCGCACGACGCGATCGGTTGTCTACGCCGTGTGGGACTGGTTTGAGGCCATCACCCAAGACCACCAGTTCTATATCGAAGACCAGGTTGAAGTCTTTCAAAGACTGTTTCGGCAGTCGGTCTACGGCGGTCCCACCGTGTATGCGCTGCTGCGTACCGCCCATGACAAGGGAATTCCCGCATTTTATCTGTGGGATGAAGGACTAATGCAGTACGGCTACGGCAAAAAGTTGGTGCGCGGCGTAGCGACTACCTTTGATACCGATAGCCACTTAGACTCAGACTTCACGACCCGCAAAGACGACTGCAAAGCCTTTCTCAGCACTCTGGGTTTTCCAGTGCCCAACGGAGAAATTGTTGCGACCCGTAAGGAGGCGTTAGCCGCCGCCGACCGAGTTGGCTATCCGATTGCGGTGAAGCCGGTGACGGGGCACAAGGGGGAAGGGGTAACCGCAGACGTGCGCGACGACGAGGAGCTAGAAGTCGCTTTCGATCGCGCCGTCGAGGCCATTCCTGAAGACCAGCCGGTAGAGGTCATTGTCGAGAAGAGTATCGCGGGCTCCGATTTTCGGATCTTGTGTGTCAACGGTCGCTTTGTGGCTGCCATGGAGCGCCGCCCCGCTTCCGTTACCGGCGACGGCGAATCCACCATCAGTGAACTGATTCGCGACGCTAATAGAGCTGCTAACCGCAGCGACACCCCCATGTCTCCGCTGGGCAAGATCAAGGCCGATGGTGCCATGGAAATGTACCTGGCTGAGCAGGGGTTTAATCTGGAAAGCGTTCTAGAAGCCGATCGAACCGTTTATTTGAGAAAGGTAGCGAACCTTTCTGCCGGGGGGGTCAGCATCGACGCCACGCCCACCATTCACCCTGACAACGTGATTTTGGCCCAGGACATTGCTCAACACTTTCGGTTGACCTGTTTGGGCATTGACGTGATTACCCGTGACCTATCGCGATCGTGGAAGGACGGGAATTTCGGCATTCTTGAGATCAACTCTGCGCCAGGGATTTCGATGCACCTCAACCCCTCTGTGGGCGATCGCGTCGATGTCACTTCCCCCATTCTGGAAACCTTCTTTCCCGAAGACACCAAAATCCGCATTCCCATCATCACGTTTAATCGGGTTTCAATGCGCGATTTGCAAGAGCTGATTGACCATCTTCTCTTGCAATATCCCAACTGGGTAATCGGTGCGGTGTGTCGAGAAGGTGTGCTCATCAACCGTTCTGAAAAGGCCTTGAGCCCCAACTACAACGTCAATGTGCGCAACCTGCTGCGCAACCCTAGGCTCGACATGCTGATTGCAGAATATCGAGGCGATATCTTTGAGCAGGACGGTATGTTCTACTCGGGCAGCGATATGGTCGTTTTAGACAATCCCACCGAAACCGAGACTCTGCTGACCCGCGACGTCTTACCCCATTCAACCATTGTGGTACGCGAGGGCAACAATGTCTCGATTCGCCGCGAGGGGCTGATTGAGCAATACCGTTTGGGCGGATCAGAGCCCTTTAGCCGCGTTTATTTAAAGGAAACTGGGACAATTTTGGCCTAACGGTAATCTGTATAACCCCTAGTTTGTAGGGGCATTGCACTGCAATGCCCCTACAGGGTGTCAGTTTTGAATCAAGGTTCTGTATGTGGGATTCAGTATTAGTTTTAATTCAACCTAGTAGTTTGCCAAGCCGAAGGAGACAAAGGAGGGTATAAAGTTCTAGGTTTATGGCCTATCTTGAACCTTATAACCCTAAACCTTTGTTGGCAGAGCTCATTAGAGTTCAACTTAGCTAAGTACTAAGAGCATTGGCAACCCTAGAAAGCTACAGCCCTTTCTGGCGACTTAAACGCGTCCGAGTGCAGCATAATAATTATGCTGTTAGGTTTGTTTTGATTTCAAGCAAGCAATACTAAACGCCCGAACAATATCTGAAAACTGTTGATTGCGTTCCATTAGCGCCATGTGCCCTCCTGGCGACAGCATGCTCAATTCCGATTGAGGTACTTCCGCACTCATATGTTTGCTAGCGAAAGGTCGTGTAGCAATATCGGACTTGCCAACAACAACAAGCGTGGGAACAGAAATTTTAGGCAACGTTGCTGTCTCATTAAACTTAAACATCGCTAGAACTCCTCGGACCAAAACTCCTGGTGATGACTTAATACCAATTAAACTAGAAAAATTAAGCTGTCCACGAGTCTCTGTACCTGTAAAGCCAGATATTTTAGTTGTGAGCAACACTGAACCGTTCAAATAGCTTAACCAGCTAGTGAGCCATAGCAGAGGGGAGAACGCGATCGCCAGGTGTAGCAACGGCTCTAGCAGAGGTTTTTGCAGCGCCATTAGCAGTTTGCTGAAAGTAGTGGTTTTAAGCGGATTAGTATAGGTGCTATCGACAAGAATTAAGCCGGCAACTTGCTGCTCTAAGCGTTCTGGAAACAGGCGACTAAAAGTCAGCAGGATCATACCCCCCATGCTGTGCCCTACTAAAATGGCCGGCTGATCGTTTACTAGAGCTAGCACTGCCTCTAAGTCGCGGGCATACTTCTCTAGGGAATAGTCTCGGTTTTTCGGCTTTTGGGATTTTCCTAAACCCGGTAGATCCCAAACAACCACGCGAAACTGATCGGTGAGCTGTTTTTTGGCGTAATACCAAGCTGTGCTGTCGGGTCCCCAACCGTGGGTCAGAATCAGGGTCGGAGCGCGATCGGGCCCGTAAAACTCGACTTCAATTTCGCTACCATCTGGTCGAGCTAAACGTTGCACTCGTTTGCTGCGCAGCGGTGTAGGTTCATCCTTTCCAGGACGGTGCATTAGCAGAAGGGGCAGAAATCCTAGAAATGACCACAGTAATAGTCCTATGCTCAAATATAGCCAGCGATCGCTGACCAAATTCCCTTCGTACCACTGATAGAGAATGTAAGATCCACCTCCAAGAATGGCAACTACTCCCAGATTAGACAGCAAACGCAACAAAAAATCGAGGGGCATGAACATGACAGAGTTCAACCTTCTGAGGTAACGTGTATGAGATTAAGTGAAGATCTAACCAGGCACAAGACTCCGAGGTTAGAAATGAAGCTTTTTGGGATTGAGCACTAATCAGATTTCAGGCTCAAAGTTGAAAAAGTCTCGTATTCAACATGTTTATGACTTCATTCTGGTTTATGGCAAGCTATAGGATGGGCATGAACCAAGAAAGTCAAGTTTGGCTCAAGTGAAAGACATTTATACCCACCGCCCTACTATTTCGATAACAACATAGCTGTCTAGATAATTCAAACAAAACGGAAAATTTTCTCACTGCAAAAACCCTTATTGGCTATGACTTCTTTAACCCTATTCGACTATAGTTATCCGAGAGAATAAAAATGCCTCTATTCACCGAAAGAGGCCAATTTAGTAATACTGATTAGGTGGCACAGAACACTTTATCTGCACGTGTCTAAAGAAGACTGGAACAGACTTGGCTTAACGGTGAAGTCGCCCAGCAGCCAAAACCAGGCTCCATCATTAGAAAGATGCTGCCTTACTTTAAGTTTCTTAGAATGCGGTTGCAAAGAATTTAGCCAGGTATTGCCAGGGTTGCCTAGCAGCGCACAACCCGCGCCAACGCTGTGGCCTTGGCTCATGTATGCCTACTTGCTGAATCTAGCTGAAACCGCTAAGGCATAAAATTATGAGCGATACAACCGTTATCAAAGTCACCTCTGAAGCGGCACCGATTGGTGCCATGGGGCAAAAGCATCTGGCCCTTAGCAAAAAATTGGCCATGCGGCTGTGGGAAAATGAGCAGCCCGACGACGCCAAGCCCGAGACCCAGCGCCCCTACGAGGCGATCGGCTACGTGATCAGCGGGCGGGCTGAGCTACATCTCGAAGGTCAGACGGTGGTGTTAGAACCTGGCAACTCTTGGGTTGTCCCCGAAGGTGCGTCTCACACTTACAAAATTTTGGAACCCTTCACCGCTGTTGAGGTGACTACGCCCCCGGCTGTGGTGCACGGTCGCGATCAGGCTTAATGCTGGTTGCCCAAGGTGTTGCCACTGAAGTCGATGGCTAGTTCCTGACCCTTTTGGGGCTAAGGGGACATTATGATGCGTCTAACTTACTCATTTTCTTTTGATTAAAAGCAGCCAGTGAGGCGATTTAATAGTCTCTAGCAAGCTAAAAATGCCCCCAAAGAAGATGTGTATGAATAGACTTCGCCTCAAAGGCTGGCTGAGCGCTTGGCTAATCGGATTGCTGGCTCTGGTCGTTGTAGTCGCCTGTGCACCCCAATCTGACAATCAAACTACTACTGATTCAGCCGCTCCTGAGGCGACGCTGACAGAACTCAAGTTTGGTGTCGGCCCCTACTTCCCAACCCCAAATGAGAACCGCAAGCAGTTTGAGCCGCTGTTTGAGGAAGTGGCCGGGCAGCTAGATTTACCCGCCGATGTGACTGTGGCCGACGACTGGATTGGCATTTCTGAGGCGCTGCGATCGGGCACCTTGGACGTCGCTTGGCTGGGGCCTTGGGGCTATGTACTGGCCCACCACAACGAGCCTGCCCTGGAGGCGATCGCAACCGTCAAATACAAAGACAAACCGACCTACTACTCGGTACTGATGGCTAAAGCCGACGCGCCCTTTGACACGCTCGAAGAGGCCATTGAGCTCAGTCAGCAGGGGCAAAAGCTCAAGCTCAGTCTGGCCGATGTGGGTTCAACCTCGGGCTGGCTGATTCCCCAAGCGGAGTTTAAGCGGCGGGGGCTGGATCCTGAAACGGTATTTGAATATAGCGAAGGGGCTAGCCATGCCGCTCAGGCGATCGCCGTGCTGAGCGACCAGACCGATATTGCCTCTGACTACGATCGCAACTTGGACGTGCTGACTGAGCAGGGCAAGATCGACAAAAGCCAGCTCAAGATCATCTGGCAATCAGAGCCGCTACCCAATGACCCCATTGTGGTGCGGGGCGACTTCCCTACCGAGCTAAAGACTAGGCTGCAAGATGCGCTGGTTAACCTCACCCCAGAGCAGACCCAAACCTTGTTGCCCAAAAACTATACCGGTTTTGAGGTCTCAGACGGCAGCAACTACAGCCCGATTGAGGCGGCTGGCAAATCTGTTGGCAAGCTGGAGTGATGGAGCCACCCTCCAATAACGGCAATAGCCCTGGTACCGATTTTGACGCGCTCTTGCAGCGCGAGTGGCAGCGGCAGGGTGGACTGTGGCGCATGCTTCAGCAGGGCTTTTGGGGAGTACTGGCGGTGGCGGTTGTCATCGCTAGTGCCCACGGAGCCGAGGTCGATCCGCAGCAGTTTTGGGCGCGGCTGCCTCAGCTGGGCGAATGGCTGGTACGGCTGTTTCCACCCGATTTCTCAGAGCTGCCCAGCTTCTTAGGGGCAATTTGGGAGACGCTGGCGATCGCCATTGTCGGCACGGGCGCGGCCATAGTCGCGGCCGTGCCTCTGGCCGTGATGGTGGCCCGCAACGTCACCCCGTTTAGGCTGCTGTCGCTGCCGTTGCGGAGCCTACTCAACCTGCTGCGGGGCATTGACACGGCCATTTTTGCCCTGTTCTTTGTCTCAATTGTGGGCCTTGGTCCCTTCGCCGGGGCACTGGGGGTAGCACTGCACACCACCGGGTCGATGGCCAAGCTCTATGCCGAGGTGTTAGAGACCCTACCGCCCGAGCCCATCGAAGCGGTAGAGGCGACGGGGTGCGATCGCATTCGCACCTTTACCTTTGCTGTACTGCCCGAAGCCTTACCAGGGCTGATCGGCATCACCCTCTATCTGTGGGAGTTCAACGTGCGATCGTCGGTGATTTTAGGGATTGTAGGTGCGGGCGGTATTGGTTACGAGCTGCTGGTCAGCCTAAAGCTGCTAGATTTTCCGCGGCTCTGCACTATTTTGCTGCTGATTTTGGCCATGGTCACGCTGATTGATGCTCTAAGTGCCCGGCTGCGGCAGCGGTTAGGATGAAACCATGCTGAGCATTGAACACCTTTCTAAGGTTTACGACCGCAACCGCACTGCCCTCGACGACGTTAGCTTTCAAATTGAGCCACACACCTTCACCGCCATTTTGGGACCGAGCGGGGCGGGCAAATCGACGTTGATGCGCTGCATCCTACAGCTGATCAAGCCGACGGAGGGCCAGGTCTACTTTCAGGGCCAGAACCTAACCACTTGCTCTGCCCGTGAACTGCGGCAAGCTCGGACCCAAATGGCCACCATTGCCCAGCAGTTCAACCTGGTGCGACGCCGCACAGCGCTGGAAAATTGCCTGGGCGGACGCCTACAGGATCTCTCCCTCTGGCGCTGTTGGCTCAACCAGTTTCCGCCAGAATTGCTGCGGGAGGGAATGGCGGCTTTAGAGCGGGTGCAGCTCTTGGATGTGGCCTTTCAACGGGCAGATCGGCTCTCGGGCGGACAGCAGCAGCGGGTGGCGATCGCGCGTGCCCTCACCCAGCGGGCCAGCCTGATTTTGGCCGATGAGCCGGTGGCTAGCCTAGACCCCGAAACGGCTCACACGGTTCTGGGGCTGCTGCGATCGCTCTGCCGCAACGAAGGCCTGACCGTGGTGTGCAACCTGCATCAGGTCGATCTGGCGCTGAAATATGGCGATCGCATCCTCGGCATCCAGGCAGGGAAATTAGTGCTCGATCGCCCCACCAGCCAGGTCAGTGCAACCAGCCTAGATTTGATCTACAAGTCCTAAACGGGCGCCCTCTGCTGAACAATGCAAAATCTCTCTTTGGATGCAGTAAACAGCTGGGGACTGCCCTGTAGCCTTTAGGGGCAGCAAGTCAATAAGGACTCAGTGTAGGAATGGCACTGGAAACGGTAGAGCAAGCTCAGGTTCTAATCCTAGAAAATTCTCACATTAAGCTAACGATTCGCCCTGACCTAGGGGGACGGATCGACCAGCTAGAAGACCTGCAAACAGGGCATGCCTGGCTCTGGCACCCAGCTGGCTACGCGCCTGAAACAACGCGATCGCTAGCCGTTGGGGCTTCTTTTGACGATGAGTGGACAGGCGGCTGGGATGAGGTGTTCCCTAACGATGCCGCTGGAGAGTTTCAGGGACGAAATTTGGCTGACCACGGCGAGCTGTGGTCGCAGCAATGGGAAATTTTGGACAGCTCACCCCTCAGCCTCAAGCTGGAATACCAGTGCCAAACCGTGCCCGTGCGGGTCGAAAAAACGATTCAGCTCGATGCCGAGAAGCCAGAGGCCAGACTGATTTACTCGTTTCAAAATCAGTCTGAGGCAGAAATTCCGTTTTTGTTTAAGCACCATGCTGCGATCGCGATCGAAGCTGGCGATGAGATATTACTGCCCGACTGCTGGGTCGAACCGGCGTTTTTAGAGTTCAGCAAAATCATTGGTCAGCCGGGCAAAACGCGCTTTCCTCATGCGATCGGTGCCAACGGCGAAGCGGTTGATCTGCGGGTTATGCCGCCGCCCTCGTCGCAGCTGCAAGAGTTTTACTATACGTCTGAGCTAGCGCAAGGGTTTTGCGGCATTCGTCATCAGCGCAGCCAGTCGTCTTTGCTGATGACCTTTGATCAAGCCGACTTTCCCTATGTGTGGATGTTTCAGAGCTATGGCGGGTGGCAAGGCCACTATGTGGTTGTGGTAGAACCCTGCACAACTCTACCCTCTGATCTAGAAGAGGCCTGCCGCAACGGCACAGCGGCGGTGCTAAAACCCCAGGAGAACCAGCGCCGCAGTCTCACGGTGCAGCTACAGCGCGAGCAGGGGCATGAACCCGAGAGCCTAAAACTGAAATAATGCCCCTGCTATAGTTTGCGGCTTGCGGCCGTTTCATCACCGGCTTCATTGCCCGGAGGTTCCCAGATGCCCCTACCTGTCATTATCAACAGCTTGGTATGTGTGGTAGCAACCGTGCTTGGTGCTCTGTTTGCCGTGGCAAGCATTATTAGCGTTGCAAATATGAAGGTGCCCTGGGTCGACTTACTTCTGGTCGCCGCGCTATTGGTTCCCGTCATGTTTGTCGTCTCTGGGGTCGGAGTGGCAATAGCGTATGGCCGGTCGCCGCAACCAATCATCTTCGGCTTAGTTGCGCTGCCGTGGCTCTACGGCACAGGCTTTGTGCTGCTGATGCTCAAATCTTTTTAGGGTTATGCCCCCGCTGGCGTTTGGTTGCCAACTCAGAGACCGTTTATTCCGTCAGCTAACCAGTCTTTTGCAGTATAAATAGAGCCACAGTTCCTAAGCCCCAACAGGTTCGCTTATCCTGAACGGTTCACAGCTTTAAAGATTGAATGAAGTAGCCCATTCCAGTCCGATTGCTTGAAACTTCTAGGTTGTGGGGAACATCTATCTAAGCAGACCTAATTATTCGTAGGTGTGTCATCGCTACTGGTGATAAACCGAAGCTGACTCTAGCAGTGTGTGGGTTAGCTTCGGCTGGTATTGATCACTGCCGCAACACATCCTTCACCATCGTTTAATTAAGGCTTTTTACCTATACAAGCAGCCAAACTTCTAGGGAATCAAGAGCAATGCGTAGAGCGGCATTATTTCTATCAAGATTTTTAGCCAGTTTATGGGTAGCACTAGCCGGTGCTTTTCTATTTTTACTTCTGTCTAATGCTCCAAGTGTGCCTAGCACCACACCTTTTGCCAGCGCAGCCATCAGAGGCGAAGATAGCGCTGTCGTTCACTTGCCTAATAAGAGTTTTACCTGCACAGAAACAGAACAGCAATTTCAGTGCCAAACAAAAATTCAAAATCGTTCGCTAGACCTTAGCCTGACCAAAGGAAACGACGATCAATACTACTTTAGTGATTGTCGTGCTTTATATGATGGGCGATCGGTTAACTGTCAAAGAACAGGGCAAACCTATGCCCCTATATTGTCCGATATCTATGAGATTACCGACTTAGGATTAAGCTCTCAGCAACTACAGGCTGTCAAGCAAGACTATTGGGGAATCAATGCTCTCATGCAGTTGGGTGAACTGCGTATCATGTGGATTAGCGCAGCACTGTCTATTGGAGCAGGTATTGTTGCTGCGTTTTCGACCTGGGTGAAACCCGGAAGATTGAGCAAGGCTTTCACAAGTCTTGCCTGTGGATTTGGTGTGTATCACTTAGTTTGGGGTTTCCTCGGTCGTGTGCAATACGACTTGGTAACACCGTACGGGTTTACGCCTAACACTTGGGATTGGGTCGTCAATGGAGGAGCGATCGCTTTGGGTGCCGGAACAGCTCTGGCCACCGCCTTTCTACTTTGGCAAAGGTTGAATCAATTCACCAGGATTCTAATCAGTATTAGTATCAGTGCTGGAATTTTTAGTCTTTGCTGGCGGTCTTTGATGTGGAATTCACACCATGTGCTCTCTTTTCTGGGTTTATCAGACAATGCCTTGGTTCAGCAGGGGTATCCACTAATGTGGCTTGCTACAGCCATCTCAATTGTTCTAGCAGTTGCCGCTGCTATTTTGCTTAAGCTGTACACCAATCAATCCATCAAAAAATTTCTCTCCCTGGGCAGCGGCATTGGTTCAGTAGCGCTAACCACAAACTTTTTCCTGTTCGTTCTATTGAGTTTGGGTTACGCAGATTAAGGTATCTGCTCAAACAGCCTAGTAAAGTAAACAAAAGACCTGTGGGTTGCTGAGTACAGGGATGAATCCAAAAATTTGAACCTTTTTTGCAGGGGCGAACGACCATTCGCCCCTGCAAAAATTCGTGCCTCAGTTCAACAATGCCGTTTACGCAGTTGTGGGGGATCGCACGTCGGGCTGGCCAATTAGGGCAATGACCCAACTTATGAATGGTTAGCTTAGCTGAGAGGCGCAGTTTGCAGCGATGGTTCTACTGCGCTAGCCAACTTCCGCAGCATTGCGGCGGTAGTGTCGAAGTCAACACAGGCATCGGTGATGCTCTGGCCGTAGGTGAGCTGCCGCAAATTGTCGGGGATCGATTGACTGCCTGCCTTCAGATGGCTCTCGATCATCACCCCGAGAATGTGGCGCGAGCCGTCGCGGACTTGGGCGGCAATGTCATCCAGCACATTGGTCTGGCGGTTGTGGTCTTTATTGGCGTTGGCGTGGCTGCAATCGACCATCATGCGATGGTTGAGCTTGAGTTTGGCCATTTCTTCAGCGGCTTTGACCACATGGTCGGCGCTAAAGTTGGGACCATCCTTGCCGCCCCGCAGCACCAGATGCCCGTCAGGGTTGCCGGTGGTGGTGACAATGCTGGCTAGACCGCTCTGGTTGATGCCCAAAAAGTGGTGGGGGCGGCTGGCGGCCACCATGGCATTCATCGCGGCTTGCAGACTGCCGTCGGTGCTGTTCTTAAAGCCGATGGGCATCGAAAGGCCCGAAGCCATCTCGCGGTGGGTCTGGCTTTCTGTGGTGCGAGCGCCGATCGCAGTCCAAGCAATCAGGTCGGCAATATACTGCGGCGTCACCGGGTCGAGCAGTTCGGTGGCGGCGGGCAGCCCCAGGTGGGCCAGGTCGAGCAGCAGCTTGCGGGCTAGGCGCAGGCCGGTGTTGATGTCGTAGCTGCCGTCGAGGTGGGGATCGTTGATCAGACCCTTCCAGCCGACGTTGGTGCGAGGTTTCTCGAAGTAAACCCGCATGATGATTTCGAGCTGGCCCGAGAGCTCATGGCGCAGGTTGGCCAGCTTTTGCCCATACTCATAGGCGGCGTCAATGTCGTGCACCGAGCAGGGTCCGACGATGACGAGCAGGCGACGGTCTTCGTTGTAGAGAATGTGGCGAATGCGATCGCGTGCTTCTGCCACTAGCGTTGCCGCCTCTGCCGACATCGGAAACTCGTGGTGCAGCAGCGCAGGGCTGACTAGAGGGCGAGTCTCAACAACGTGAAGATCCTGGGTTTGGTGCATTGAATTTTTGGCCTAATAAATATCGGCTCCACCCCGGAGCCGCCTATAAAATGGTAGCTTACCTTACCCCTCAGAGGAGTTATGGGCCGGGGGCGAGTTCTTAACCAACCGTGATTTCGGTAGGTGCTTCAGCGGGATGGCTGAGGGAAGGCAGCATCTCGATCTCGGCACTGTTGTAGAGCACCATCGTGGTGGAAGCATTTTCTTCAAAGCCAATGCGCTTGTAAAACCCCTGCTGATGGGTCGTCATTAAGTACACTCGCTCGACTCGGCTCATGTGGGGGTGAGCCACCAGAGTTTCAACCAGCCTGCGGCCCAGCCCGCCGCCTTGGTAGTCGGGCGAGATCACCACATCCCAAATGGTGGCTCGAAAGACGCCGTCGGAGGTGGCGCGGGCAAAACCAATCAGCGTGGCGCCATCCCAAGCGGTAACGACGGGGTAGCTGTGGGCGATCGCCGTTTCCATATCCTCCCGCGTGCGATCTTTGGCCCAAAACGCCGCCGCCTGAAACAGCCTTACCAGCTGGTTCAAATCCTCAGTAGAAAACTGATTAGCGTACTTAAACTGAATAGCGCTGCAATCCATCAACAACCTGCTCACATCCCAATCAGGGCTAAGGTTCAGTGGGGTTAGCTTAATCGCAAAAACTACACTGGTTCTGCGCTTAGCTAGCGAAGAACTACTCTGCCAAGGTAGACAATTCACAGCCGAATCAAGCTCTACCGGCTTACATATTTGCGAGAGCAAAGTCGAGGGTGTGCCCAGCGCTATGCTCTTCAGACAGAATAAACAGAATTTTTGGATAACGGTATACCAAAACCCGAATTCTGTTGACATTGCTAGGAAGCCCTGACAACTGCATGCAAGAGGGAGGATAGGGTGTGTGGTGCAGGGTTCAAGGTATAGGGTCTAGGGGTGCTCCCTGAACCTTAGACCCCGAAATTCCAAATCACGCCGTCGTGCTCTGCTGCCGCAGCTTCCACACAACGCTAGAAACCAAATTTGTCACCGTATGGGCCACGATCGGCACTAGCAGGTTGCCCGTTAGCACTGCCCCGATCGCCAGCACCAGACCAATGGCCGTGGCCCACACCACGTAGGTCCACTGCTGCAAACTGCTCAGGTGCAGTACCCCAAAGCTGGCCGCCGACACAACAATGCCCAGGGTATTCATGCCGATCGCGGGCAGCATCACCCCCCGAAACAGCAG
Organism: Leptolyngbya subtilissima AS-A7; assembly: GCF_039962255.1. Classification (NCBI taxonomy): domain Bacteria; kingdom Bacillati; phylum Cyanobacteriota; class Cyanophyceae; order Leptolyngbyales; family Leptolyngbyaceae; genus Leptolyngbya; species Leptolyngbya subtilissima. The sequence continues at coordinate 197,221 of NZ_JAMPKY010000010.1, forward strand.
TTCTTCACTCAGTCCCGGCAGTAGCCCCAGCCAGATTATGTCGGGCCACTGCAAGGGTTGAAGCACCAGGGTCAGGTAGGTATCCGCGCTTTGGCGGTAGGCGGGCCACAGACGATAGACCACACCGCTAGCTACGGTGATTGCTAACCCCAATCCCACTCCCAGCAGACCATCTGTCCAAGACAGCTGCACCGGCATCAGTTCTGCTGGGTCAAAGTACAGCCAGGCTTTAGAAATCAGCAGCAGCACCACCGCTGTTACGCCCATCGCCACCAGCACCTGCACGCGGGTCAGGGGCTCAAGCTGGGGATCGGGCTGTGGGTCTGGGCTAGAGGGCGGCTGGGTCACAGAGATAACAATGCTGAGGGCATTGTTATCTTAACGAAGCGATCGCAGAAACTCGTTTTAATTGTCGGCGGCAAGACAGGCCGCCTAGAAGAATGCGGGAATCAAGGCAGGGTGAAGCTCGATCGCTGCTTACGAATTTCATTTTGCTGCACATAGGCGATCGCTGAATGGCTTCCTTTCGCTGTCACTAGCGCAGCCCAATCGCTACACGGCTATGAGTTAGGGTCTGCTGGGTCTTCATTGACTTGGGCGGGTGGAGTTTTGATGAAGGGCCAGGTGAAGTAGAATGTTGTGCCTTCGCCCACAGTAGAAGTGAGCCACACGCGACCATTCTCGGCCTCGACGATCTTTTTGACCACCGCCAGGCCGACGCCAGTACTTTCGAAGTCGTCGCGGGCCTTGAGGGTTTGAAAGATGGTGAAAATTTTGTCGTGATATTGAGGGGCAATGCCGGGGCCATCGTCAGCGATCGCAAACTCGAGCCATTGGCCCTGGTCTTGCCAGGTAATGCGCACGGTGCCGCGATTGCCCTCTGGGCAAGCTTCGCTAGCGCAGTGGTGGTGCTTGATAGCATTGTTTATCAAGTTGGCAAACACCTGACCCAGGGCCGTTTTGTGGCTATAGAGGGTAGGTAAATCGGTCGGCACCTCCACTCGAAACTGCTCTGGTGGGTCGAGAGAATCGATCACGTTGTCTAGCAACAAGTTCAGGTCTACGGCTACCATGCTGCGCTGGCGACGGCCCACCCGTGAGTATTCCAGCAGGCCGTTGATTAGGGCTTCCATCCGCTGGACTCGACTGCGCAACAGGTCGAGCTGACGACGGTTTTCGGCCGGGATTTGCCCCTCCAAGTCTTCGCCAATCCAGTCGGCCAAGTTAGAGATCGCCCGCAGCGGTGCCTTCAGATCGTGGGAAGCCACGTAGGCAAACTGGTCAAGCTCGGCGTTGCGCTGTTCTAGCATGGCGGTGGTGTGGGCCAGCATCAGGTTAGTGTTGGCCATCTCGTCAGCCCGGTGCAGGAGCTCTTCTTGGGCTGCTTTGCGGTCTTCAATATCTTCGACGATGGCAATGAATGCTAAGGGGCGGTCGGCCTCGTCGCTTTCGACCGACGCGGTGACCAGCGTCCAGAGGGGAGTACCATCCTTGCGGAGGTAGCGTTTCTCAAACTGGCAGGGGGTGTGCTCGGTGAGCAGCTGGTGGTAATAATACTCATCTTGCTGGCGATCGGCCTCATAGGTAATTGATTGAAAGGAGCGATTGATCAACTCCTCAGACCGATAGCCCAAAATATCGCAGAACTTTTGGTTCACCTGAATCCAGTGCCCTTGCCAGTCAAGGCGGGCCATGCCCACTGCCGCCTGCTCAAAAACAGCCCGAAACCGCCGTTCACTGGCCTGCAAATCTAGCTCCGCCTGCTTAGCGACGGTGATATCTTGCACTACGCCTACCATGCGCTGGGCGCGCCCATCTTTAACCGCTACCACTCGACCATAGACGCTGATCCAGTGCCAGGTGTCGTCGGGCCACTGCTTGCGGTACTGCCCCACAAACTCGGTTTGGGTGGCGATCGCGTCATTCACCAACGCCTGGATCTCCGGTAAATCCTGCGGGTGCACCCGCTCAGCCCAAACCTCAGCAGTGTGGGAAACGGTGCCGGGCTCAAAGCCCATAATTTGCTCAGTGCGCGGCGACCAAACTTGAGTGTTGGTGTCGAGCTGCCAATCCCAAGATCCCATCTGGGCGGCACTTAGGGCTAGATTGAGGCGCTCCGCCGTCTCTTGCAAATCGGTAGTGGTGCTTTGCAGGGTAACGCGGGCTTGGCGCTCTTGCTCGAGCAGCGTTTCGATCTGCTGCTTCGCCTCTTCGAGCTGGGCGGTGCGGCGCTGCACCCGGTCTTCTAGGGTCTGGTTGAGCTGGCGCACTTCTTGCTCGGCTGTGCGCAGGCCGGCTTCGGCCTGCTTGCGATCGCTAATTTCATCCTGCAGCGCCCGGTTCATATCCATCAGCTGCGTGGCGTTGGGCAGGGCCAGGGCCGACGGCAGCCGAGGCACCAACTCCATCGCCGTGGCCAGCGACACCAGTGCCGTCAGCGCCTTCATCGTCCCCGACACCCAGTAGGTGGGAAACCACAGCGTCCATACCGCGAGCAGGTGGGTAGCACCGCAGGCCGCAATAAAGGTCGCAAACAGCCAAAACAATGGCCTAAAGGGAACGTCGGGCCGCCGCTTTACAAAATAAACCAGGGCTCCCGCAATCATCCAGTACGACAGCGCAATTAGCGCGTCTGACAGCAGGTGCAGCCACACCAGGCCAGGCTGCCACAGATAGCAGTGCCCGTGGGGAATGTAGGGCCCCGATAGCAAAGACCGCCAGTACTCGTCCATGGCTCTATCCCTATCGTGAGAAGTATTGATTTCGCAGGTGATTTTGACCCATAGCCCTTTGATAGAGCAAAGTCTGTCTAGGGATATAGTCCCTGCCTAACCGAGGTCTGCCCAAGGGTATGTGCTGATGCCCTATAGTTAGTCCATAATCATGGCACCCTGGGCGATGACGAGCCGCCCACAACCGTTTCTAATGCCTCGTTTAGGAGGCCATCTAATGACAGACATCCGCATTGTACTCATTGAAGACCACGACCTTACTCGACTAGGCCTCAAGGCAGCCCTGCAGCGGGTGCCTGACATGACGGTTGTGGGTGAAGCCGCCAACGGTGCTCGCGGGTTGAGCCTGCTTGAGACCGAGCGCCCTGACATCGCCATCGTCGATATTGGCCTACCCGACATCGACGGCATTGAGCTAGTAGAGCGCCTGCGCCAGAACCAAAGCGGCCTTGAGGGCAACCCCACCCGTGTGCTGATGCTCACTATGCACGATAGCGAAGCCGCAGTCATGGCTGCCTTTGCCGCCGGCGCTGACTCCTACTGTATGAAGCAGACCGAGCTTGACGACCTAATCGTGGCGGTGCGTGAGACCCACGAGGGGAATTCCTGGATTGACCCTGCTGTGGCAAGTGTGGTGCTACGCCAGGTGCGCAAAACCCCCGCAGGGGCCATGGCCATCGGCAACCGCACTGTCTCTATTGAGGCGATCGAGCCTGAATTTGAGCAAATTTTAGAATCCTACCCGCTGACTGAGCGTGAGCTAGAAATTCTAGAGCTGATTGTGGGTGGGTGCAGCAATGCTGAGATTGCTGAGCGTTCCTACATCACCGTTGGCACGGTCAAGACCCACGTGCGCAGCATTCTCAACAAGTTAGGAGTAGACGATCGCACTAAGGCGGCCGTGCGCGCTTTGCGATCGGGGCTTGTAACCTAGGTAGCGCCCCTAGGTATGCCCGGTGCCAAGCAAATGAGCCCTGCTTCAAGAGTTTCACAGTTGGCTATACCCTTGAAGCAGGGCCTATAGTCGACCGTCAACTTTAAAGCGTTCTATGGACACCACTCCTTCAACTTTGCTGCCAACGGCCGGTCAGATTCAGCGTCACTTAACTCAGCAATTCCAGCGGCTCTATCGCGAACAGCTCAACCATGCCATCGGCAAAATCACCTGCCAACTAATCGATGACAAGTTGCTGCTGGTGTTCGAAGATTCCGTGACTAAGCCTGAACAGCTGCTGGTTGAAACCGGAGATACAGCCCTCGCTGAACAGGTGCGGGCTGACCTATCGATGGCCCTGCGCCCTCAGATCATTGAAATCACCGAGCAGGCTCTCGAGCGCGAAGTGGTCGACATTATGACCGATGCGACCCTGGAGACAGGGCGCACCGGCATTGTCATCATCTTGTCTGGCCCGCCAGAGATTCGCCCTGCCGCTAAGGCATCTTAGCCTTGGCCCTGCTCAGCCAACGGGCTGTCCTAGACCGATGAAGCGACCGACGAGCTGTTCAACAGATTTCACCAAAAAGGGTTTGCTGATGTAGTCGTCGAACCCAGCCGCTAAGATCTTGTGTCGGTTATCGCTACCCGCTAGGGCAGTCACGGCGACCACCGGAATGTTTTGGGTATTGTCGTCGGCTCGCAGCTGACGCAGTAAGCTGTAGCCATCTACCTCAGGCAGATGGATGTCGGACAATATCAGGGTGGGATGATGTTGCTGAGCCGCTGCCAAAGCGGCAAACCCATCGGCGACAAAACAGGCTTGGCACGAGAGCTGCTCTAGTATGTAGGCCATTAGCGTGAGGCTATCGTCGTCGTCATCGACAACTAGCACCAGGGGTACTTGAGACTGCACAGGGTTTGACACGGGAGCTGTTGTTTGCAAAACCACAGGACTATCTCCTTGTTGGGGCCTAAGGGTGCAGGCTAGTCGACACTAGAAGCTGCTAGAGAGGCATTCCGCCCGTGGTCAACAGAGCACGTAAGGGATTGGCTTTGTGAGGATTTTGAGGTCTGCCCAAAACTCTAGCCTACAAAAGCTGGAGGCAAGGTGTAACAGAGCCGCGAAAAACAAAAAACTTTTGTTTTTCTTAATCTTTGAGCTATCTTAGCACAGCCATTTTATGGTTACAGCTTTCAACAATAATTAATTTTTCGGCAACAGAGGTTAACAGTTGATCTAGGCTGCCGAGTCAACATTGCCGCGCACTGCCGGTCTACAGGTAGGCCTGCTCGGCCTCAATTCGGCAGGTTTGTTAGACTATGAAGGTTCCAACGGGACGATCCCTCACCCCACCAAGGATTCACTGGCATGACGGTTGCACCCTTCCCAACCCCGCTGCTTAAGACCAATGACCTGCTTCAGCGGGATTATGCCGCCCCTCGCGATCGCTTCGACAGCGCCTGGGAGGCCACCCTATCGACCCTGCTTGGGCTAGGTCGCGCCGCTGGGGCCGACTTTGTTGAGTTTTTCCTAGAGCGCAATAACTACATTAGCTGTCAAGCCGAAGACGACGCTATCACTAGCCTGTCGCCCCGCTTGGTGACCGGTGCCGGGGTGCGCGTGTTTCGTGGCCAAGCCGACTGCTATGTCAGCACCAACGATCTCACCTTTAATGGACTCAAGGCTGCCCTCGACAAAGCCCTTGCCATTATGGGGCTGACTCTGCCCGGCCCCCACACCAACCTGGCCGAAATTAACTTGGAGCTGCTGCGCGACTACGCTACCGCCAAAGGCAAAGACGACTGGCTGAGCCAGTGTAGCTCGATGCAGGAAATGGGCGACGTGCTGCTGGCCGCCAACAGTGCCTTGGGCCAAAAGGCCAGTCACGTGCAGTCACGTCGCGCCGTCTACTTCCGCGACTGGCAAGAGGTGTTGGTGGCCGCCAGCGACGGCACCTTTGCCCGTGACATTCGCCTTACCCAGTCGGTGGGTTACAACCTGCTGTGCGCCGACGGTGAGCATCGCTCCTCCATTGGCCAGCGGGCGGGCGACACCAGCGACCCGGCCTTTTTGCGCCAGTGGGATTACACCACTGCCGCCGCCGATGTGGCTGAATCTGCTGGCAAGATGCTCTATGCCGACTACGTCGAGTCGGGCAGCTATCCAGTAATTATGGCCAACAAGTTTGGCGGCGTGATCTTCCACGAAGCCTGTGGACACCTGCTGGAGACCACCCAGATTGAGCGGGGCACTACCCCCTTCATCGACAAAAAAGGCCAAAAGATCGCCCACGAAAGTCTTACCGCCTGGGATGAAGGGCTGACGACTGACGCCTTTGGCACCATTGACATGGATGATGAGGGCATGCCCGCCCAGCGCACCCTATTGATTGAGAACGGCATTCTGAAGAACTTTTTGAGCGATCGCGCTGGCTCGATGCGCACTGGCCATCCCCGCACCGGCAGCGGTCGTCGTCAGGGCTTTACCTACGCCGCCGCCAGCCGCATGCGCAACACCTACATCGCCCCCGGCGACTACTCGCTAGACGAGCTGTTCGCCTCGGTTGAGAAAGGCATTTACTGCAAGCAGATGGGCGGCGGCAGCGTTGGCCCCACGGGCCAGTTCAACTTTTCTGTCTCTGAGGCTTACTTAATTGAGAACGGCAAAGTCACCAAGCCCCTCAAGGGCGCGACCCTAATCGGCGAAGCTACCGAAATCATGGACAAAATCTCCATGTGCTCCAACGATCTAGATCTGGCGGCGGGCTTCTGCGGCTCCATCAGCGGCAGTATCTACGTCACCGTGGGTCAGCCGCACCTCAAGGTTGACTCGATCACCGTCGGCGGACGTTAGGAGAGTGGATGAGTGAAGGGGGTGGATGGGTGGATGAGTTGGGCAAGCTGCCAAAGCCATCCACTCATCCTCGTTAAATGGTTTCCTCCTTCACCCATTCACCCCATCCACCCATCCACCCCTTACCCATCCACCCATCCACTCTTTTCCCCTATGCCCACCATCCAAGACATCGCCGCCTACGCCGAGTCGAGCGCGAAGAAGCTCGGCATCGTTAAATACGACGTGTACGGGTCTTCTGTAGACGAGACCAGCGTGCAGGTTGATAAGGGCGACCCCAAGCAGGTCAAGGCCTCAAACCGCTCCAGCGTGATTGTGCGGGTGTGGAACCCGGACGGCAAGGTGGGGGTGACCTCCACCAGTGACGTCGACCCGCTGGGTATGGATTTGGCGCTGCAAACGGCCCAGGAAGCGAGCGCTTTTGGAGTCGATGACCACATTCCCGACTTTAGCCCTGAAGCCGTGGCTCCTACTGCCGATGTGCAGGTGGAAACGGTGCCGCCAGCCCCGGTGGGAGATTTAATTTCGACCCTGGTAGAGGCCGAAAAGCAGTTGTTAGCGGCCCATCCGGCGATCGCCAGCGTGCCTTACAACGGTCTATCCCAGCGCAGCATCGATCGCTTTTACCTCAACAGCGCTGGGGCGCTGCGCCAGGAGGCCCGCTCCTACGCTTCGCTGTATCTCTATAGCAAAACCGAACAGGAGGGCCGCAAACCTCGCTCTGCCGGGGCCATGCGGGTAAACCGGGGCCTGCCTCTGCTCGATATTGAGGGCTGCCTGAAGGAAGCCACGGAAAAAACTATCAGCCACCTCGACTACAACAAAGTGGCCTCAGGTAAGTATCGGGTGGTGTTTTCTGGGGAGGCGTTTTTGAGTCTGCTGGGAGCGTTCTCAAACCTGTACAACGCTCAGAGCGTGCTGGACAACCGCAGCCTGTCTACGGTGGATTCGCTGGGGACGGTGATAGCTTCGCCGCTGCTGTCGGTGTACGACGATGCCCTGCACCCCGAGAATGTCAGCGCCGAAACCTTTGACGGCGAGGGCACCCCTACTCGCCGGGTGCCGATTATTGAGCAGGGCGTACTGACTCAGTTTTTGCACAGCGCGGGCACGGCCAAGCGCATGGGGGCTAGCCCTACGGGCCACGCCAGCATTGGCGCGAAGGTTTCCGTCGGCCCCAGCTATTACCAGGTGTTGCCAGGGGCCGAGGCCTCGACCGAGTTTAGTCTAGAGAATGCCGAGAACGTGATTTTCATCGACGACTTGCAGGCGCTCCACGCTGGGGTAAATGCGCTTCAGGGATCATTCTCGCTGCCCTTTGATGGGTGGTTGGTGAATGGGGGCGATCGCACCAGCATTGAGTCGGCCACCGTAGCGGGGGACTTCCGCGAGCTGCTCAAGGCGATTGTTCATATCGAGCCCGAAGCAGAAATTACCCCCGGTGGTCTGTGCCCACGCATCTGGGTCGATGCGCTGTCAATTACGGGAGAGGGGTAAATCAGGGTTGAAGGTCTAAGGTTTCGGGTGCAAGGTTTAGGTCATCTCTTGGACCCGACACCTTGCACCTGTTCAACGTCCGGATCAGGCCACCCAGTTTTGCACGCCCGCCTGCACTAGGCCAATGCCCACCTGCACCAGGGTAAAGCCCGTACCCGCTAGCAGGGCCGCTTTGACCAAGCCAATATTGAGCCCGGCGCGGACGGCGGCGATCGCCCCCAGCAGCGTCCATCCCGCTAGGGCCAGCGTGATTGGTCGCCCCAACAGCGGAATCACTGTCAGCAGGTTTAGCACCTGTGGGGTGTAGGCAAACCCCACCGCGATCGACAATTCTCGGTAGGGAGGCGTAGTTGGTGCTAGGTAGGTGTTGATCTTCCAGAGCGCGTAGGTCCAGAAATAGTACCCAGCCAGCACAGTCAGGGTGTTGATCAACACTCCAGCCACTAGCTGCGGCAGAGAAGGGCGGTAAAGCAGTAAAATGAGGCCGCTGCCCAGTCCGTGGGAGAGGGCGGCGAACCCAACAATGCCCTGGGCAAACCGTGCCGCTTTTGGGTAGCGGTGGCTGTGCTCATAAAAATCTTGGTTTAGCGTTAGGGCATCGGCTAGCACCCGCCGTAGCCCCCTGCTTGTCTGCCGCTGACCCATAGAATGTGTCCGTTATCGCCTGGCCCAGTCTACCCCTGGGGCCGCTACCAATGAAATCTCTGCTGCAAACTCTGATATCGCGATCGCTGGGCGACACCAGTAAGCTGTTGGCCGCCCTGGGAATATTCTTCTTGGCCTGGGGGACGATCTCTCCGATTAGTACCCTGTCGTGGTGGCTGCGGGATGGCAACGGCCTGGCTGAGCAGCGCCCCAGCCTGCCTGATGGAACCACGACGACCGAGGGAGGGGCGCAGTGCTATTTAGTATTTTTGGCTGGGGTGGGCAATGTCGCCGATGTTGACCTCGACCCAGGGGAAGAGGCCTTTTTGAACCAGATGGCGGCGGCGGTGCCTGGCTGCGTTGTAGTGCGGGGGGTGTTTCCTTACTCGGCGGTGAGCGACAATGTCGGTAGTCAGCCCCTCTTTCGCTGGCTGTGGCAGCTCAGCGAGCGCCCCGGCCAGGAAGACAGCCTAGCCCGCCTGGTGATCAAAATTCGCAACCTGTGGCGGCTGGCCCTCTCCGCCGACAACCGCTACGGACAGGCCTATAACCGGGGGGCGGCGGCCACCATTCTAGAGCGTATGGCCGCAACAGAGGCTGTTTCCCTGGAGAGCAAGGAACCTATTCAGCTGGTGCTGGCGGGCACTAGCGGTGGAGCCCAGGTCGCCCTTGGGGCAGCTCCTTATCTAAAAGAGTGGCTGTCGGTTGAGGTGACGGTGCTCTCCTTTGGCGGTGTCTTTGACGGTGAGGAGGGCTTTGACGCGGTTGAGCAGGTCTACCACTTCCACGGTCAGGGCGATCGCATTGATAACCTGGGGCTAATTCTGTTTCCATCGCGCTGGGGTTGGACTGTCGGATCGCCATATAACCGAGCGCTGCGGGCCGGCAAGTATGAGGCGATCGCCAGCGGCCCCCACGCCCACGACGGCGATCGCGGCTACTTTGGCCAAGGCCCCGTAGAGGGTAGTGTCAGCAAAGGCACCACCTACCTCGACCTTACCCTAGAGCAGGTTCAGGCCCTCCCCCTCTGGCCCACCTCGACGACCGACGGTGCGCTATGAACTCCGCTACGTCCTCTCCCCGCTCTGGCTATACACTGCCAGTGTTTGCCTGTGCCGGGGCAGTGGCTGCCCTGCGGCAACTGGTGGATAGTTGCGATCGCCCCCAGATCATCACACTTGATCTGCTCAATCCACCCCGCCCCGCCGACATCCCCATTGCCCAGCTGGCTCCCTTACCTGATGGCTCAGTATTAGCTATTACCCACAGCGATCCCGGCGATAACCTGGACCTCACCCGTCATACCCCGCTTTGGTCCGTGGTGGCCTGGGGGGATGACGATCAGACTGACCCCATTCAGCTAGAGGGGGGCGAGGGCATCGGCAAGCAGCGCGATCAGGATGGGGCACCAGCCATCTATCGCTACGCCCAAGTGTTAATTACCCATCACCTAACGCCCCTACTGCCACTGGGAAAGACCCTCCGCGTTACGATTATTTTGCCCGAGGGTCGCGCTCTGGCAGAACGCACCTCCAACGCTGCTTTTGGGGTAGTAGAAGGGCTTTCGCTGCTCGGTACCGCCGGTATCTCTGAACCTCTCAGCGCACCAGGGCAGCTCGATCAGTCTAGAGAAATTCTGCGGGGCAAGGCTGCGCGGCACGCTTACCTAGTGTTTTGCCTGGGCGAAAACGGGCTGGATCTGGCGGTGAAATTGGGGATCAACCCCGACTGTCGGGTGAAAACCGCCAACTGGCTGGGGCCAATGCTGGTGGAGGCAGGGCAGCTGGGGGTGGCTGGGGTGCTGCTGCTGGGGTATCACGGCAAGCTAATCAAGCTAGCTGGGGGGATCTTTCACACCCACCACCACGTCGCCGACGGTCGCCAAGAGATTCTCGCCGCCTGCTGCGCTGGGCAAAATGTGCCGCTGCCCATCATTCAAGAGATTCTCAACGCCAAAACGGTGGAGGCCGGACTAGAAATTTTGAGAGAGCAGGATGGCGAGCTGGTCCGGCGCGTCTATCAGCACATGGTGGAGCGCATTGACGAGCGGTCTGCCACCTACGTCCATGCCCATACGGGCAGTTCTCTAACGGTGGGGTCAATGGTGTTTGATCGCCAGCGGCAGATCGTGGCTAGAAGCGATCGCGGTCAGACTCTGTTCAATCAAGTTTTGATAGACTAGAAGGAATATTTTTTTACAAAAATCCTATAGCAGCCTTTTACTTATCTATTCCTCCTGCCGTGCTCGGGCAAGGCGCGGCTGCCATTTTTAGACGTTTCTTACCCCAAAAGCATTCAGGGTTGTTCAGTTTAGTTATCTAAGAGCCAAGCCAGCCTTGGCTTTGTAATCCGTCTCACCCAGCAGCATTTGTAGAATGCGTATCCTATGGCATCCTTAGGTACCCTCAACTTTTTAAGCCAGTAGACGCCTAACCCTGATCGCACCGCACTCGAATTCACCATCACCTGCAGGATTAACCCATCGTGACCCTTCAAACCGAATCCACTGCCGACATTGGGGAAGCCTCGCTCCCAGATCTCAACCGCCAAATGCTGGTGATTCTAGACTTTGGCTCCCAATACTCTGAGTTAATTGCTCGCCGCATTCGCGAAACCGAGGTGTACTCGGAGGTGCTCTCCTACCGCACCACTGCCGAGCAGCTTAAGCAGCTCAACCCCAAGGGCATTATTTTCTCCGGCGGGCCCAACTCGGTATACGACAACGGCGCCCCCCACTGCGACCCCGCTATTTGGGATATGGGCATTCCGGTGCTAGGGGTGTGCTACGGCATGCAGCTGATGGTGCAGCAGCTCGGCGGTCAGGTCGAGCGCGCCGAGCGGGGCGAGTATGGCAAGGCCGATCTCTTCATTGACGACCCCACCGACCTGCTCACCAACGTCGAAGACGCCACCACCATGTGGATGAGCCATGGCGACTCTGTGACCCGCCTCCCCGATGGCTTTGAGGTGCTGGCCCACACCCACAACACCCCCTGCGCCGCCGTTGCTGACCATGCTCGCAAGCTCTACGGGGTGCAGTTTCACCCCGAGGTGGTGCACTCAAAAGGGGGCATTGCCCTGATTCGCAACTTTGTCTACCACATTTGCGAGTGCCAGCCCACCTGGACCACTGAAGCCTTTGTGGAAGACGCCATTCGCGAGGTGCGGGCGCGGGTAGGAGACAAGCGCGTGCTGCTGGCCCTCTCGGGTGGGGTAGACTCGTCGACCCTGGCCTTTTTGCTGCACCAGGCGATTGGCGACCAGCTCACCTGCATGTTTATCGACCAGGGCTTCATGCGCAAAGATGAGCCCGAGCGTTTGGTGAAGCTGTTCGCTGAGCAGTTTCACATTCCGGTGATTCACGTTAAGGCGCGCGATCGCTTCCTCGCTCAGGTTGAGGGCGTCACCGACCCCGAGGTCAAACGCAAGCGCATCGGCCACGAGTTCATCCGCGTATTTGAAGAAGAGTCGAAGCGCCTTGGCCCCTTCGACTACCTTGCCCAAGGCACGCTATACCCAGACGTGATTGAGTCCGCCGATACCAATGTGGACCCCAAGACCGGGGAGCGAGTGGCGGTGAAGATCAAGAGCCACCACAACGTCGGCGGTCTGCCCAAGGACCTGCAATTTAAGCTGGTGGAACCCCTGCGCAAGCTGTTCAAAGACGAAGTCCGTAAGGTGGGCCGCTCTATCGGTCTGCCCGAAGAGATCGTGCGTCGTCAGCCCTTTCCCGGTCCTGGCTTGGCGATTCGCATCATCGGCGAAATCACCAAAGAGCGGCTGGAGATTCTGCGCAACGCTGACTTTGTGGTGCGCGATGAGATCGCTAAGCAGGGCATGTATCACGACTTTTGGCAAGCTTTTGCGGTGCTGCTGCCGGTGCGCAGCGTGGGCGTGATGGGCGATCAGCGCACCTACGCCTACCCGATTGTGCTGCGCCTGGTCAGCAGCGAAGACGGCATGACCGCCGACTGGTCGCGGGTGCCCTACGATTTGCTAGAGACAATCTCGAACCGTATCGTCAACGAGGTGGAAGGGGTTAACCGGGTCGTTTACGACATCACCTCGAAGCCGCCTGGCACCATCGAGTGGGAGTAGATCTCAATTCAAATTTGGTGTGAGCCGGGCAGTGCATGGGCTCGGCTCACACTCGATGCTGCTTACAGGAGAGCAGCCATTTCTCGGCTGCTTTGGGCGATCGCAGCTGCACGGTAGACAGATGGGCATACTCCGGTTGCTGAAACAGGACCGGATACTGCTTACGCTTTTTCCAGTAGGTGCGCACCAGCCAGACCAGAATTGAATCGCGGCTGAAAAACGATTGACGAAACGTCTCTCGATTGCCGTTCCAAAGCTCTTCTTGGTGAAGCGATCGCCGCCAGGTGCGCCGCAAAAGCCGCCTCAGCACCAGCCCAAACGGGTAATCCAGAAATACGACCGTGTCGGCTCTACTCCAAACAATGTCGCGCACGGCGCTGTAATTGCCATCTACTACCCAGCGATCGCCGCTCAACGCCAACCTGACGCGATCGCGAAAGACCTGAGGCTCCGCAGGTGTCCAGTTTGGCTCCCACTGCAAGGCATCTAGCTCAATATGGGGAATCAGGCAGCGCTGGGCCACCCGCCGCGCTAGAGTTGTCTTGCCAGATCCGGTAGTGCCAACGATGGCTATTCGCTCCATGCAATTATCCATTCCCGAATCCATTGTTCAATCTATCCGGTTGCCCGAAAGCCGCATTGAAGCAGAGCTTTTGAAAGAACTTGCCCTTGCCCTTTATGCCCAAGAGCTGCTGTCCTTTGGCAAAGCCCGCGAACTTGCCAACCTCGATCATCGTCAATTCAGCCAACTCTTAGGCGATCGCCAGAACGTTCAACATTATTCAGCATCTGAACTCGACGAAGATCTGGACTATGCCCGTCGTCAGTAACACCTTGCCCTTCTTAAACCTGGCAATCATTGATCATCTGTTCCTACTACCTCAGCAATTTGGGCAAATCCACATTCCCCCAGCCGTTCTCTCAGAGCTAAAGATTAACGATAATCTACGCCGTTCTGGTGCTCTACAAACTGCCATTAAGGATGGTTGGCTGATCCCCCAAACTTTGAAAGATAGCGCATTGGTTAGCCTCCTAAGACAAGACCTGCACCAAGGTGAATCTGAAGCCATTGCCCTAGCTGTTGAACTAGCTGCCGACACAATTTTACTCGACAAGAAAGAGGTTCGACGAGCGGCTAGAGCATTAGAGCTAGGCGTTACAGGAATTTTAGGCGTCCTGCTCAGAGGGCGCTTTGAGGGAAGCATACCTTCCCTCAAAGCTGTAATAGACCGCTTACAACAAGAGGCTAATTTTTGGGTGGCACCAGCGCTGCGGGCCTAACTCCTGAAGGAAAGCGGTGAGTCGTAGGATGGCCGTTAGACCTAACTCAGCTTGCAGGTGAGCTTGCCATCGGATTCACCGCCGATTTCTCCATAGTCGACTAGGCCGACGGGGAAGGGGGTGACTTTCCAGATGTCGCTGCAGTATTCGGCGATGGAGCGATCGCTTGAAAAAGCCCCCATCCGCACCGAGTTGAGAATCGCCATGCGTGTCCAGCTGTCGGCATCGCTGTAGGCGCGGCCCACCGTCTCTTGGCAGTCAATGTAGGCCTGGTAGTCAGCCAGCAGCATGAACGGATCGTGGTACAGCAGCTTGTCGAGCAGGGGCTTGAATAGATCGCCATCGCCGTGGGAAAAGTGGCCGGAGGCAATCAGGTCGATCGCATCCTTGAGCATGGGGTGACGGTGGTAATAGCTGTAGGGATCGTAGCCTTCGGCCTTAAGGGTCACCACTTCGGGGGCGGTGAGACCAAAGAGAAAGAAGTTCTCAGCGCCGACGGCGTCGCGAATTTCCACATTGGCCCCGTCGAGAGTGCCGATGGTGAGCGCTCCATTCATGGCAAACTTCATGTTGCCGGTGCCCGAGGCCTCAAAGCCCGCAGTAGAAATCTGTTCAGAAAGATCTGAGGCCGGGTAAATGCGCTGACTGTTGGTGACGTTGTAGTTGGGTAAGAAGATTACTTTGATCTGGTTGCGCAGGTCGGGGTCTTTGTTGACCATGTCGCCCACGGCGGTGATCAGTTTGATCATTAGCTTGGCCATGTGATAGCCAGGGGCTGCCTTACCGCTAAATAGAAACGTACGCGGCGTGATCTCCAGATTAGGGTTCTGCTTTAGCTGGCTGTAGAGGGTAACGATGTGCAGCACGTTGAGGTGCTGGCGCTTGTACTCATGAATGCGTTTCACCTGCACATCAAACAGTGAGGCGGGGTCGACTAAAATGCCGTGCTGACTGTGGATGCGGCTAGCCAGATCGCGCTTGACGGCCTGCTTAATTGCCCGCCACTCGGCTCGGAAACCGGCGTCGTCGGCCAGGGGTTCGATCGCCTTGAGTTCATCGAGGTGCTTGATCCAGCGATCGCCAATTCGGCTCGTGATCAAGGTACTCAAGCGCGGGTTGCTGAGCACCATCCAGCGGCGGGGGGTGACGCCGTTGGTTTTGTTGCAGAACTTTTCGGGGAAGAGTTCGTAGAAGTCGCGCAGCACGGTTTCTTTGAGCAGCTCGCTGTGGAGGGCGGCAACACCGTTGATGGTGTGGCTGCTGACGCAGGCCAGGTTGGCCATGCGCACATAGCGCTCCCCAGATTCGTCAATCAGCGACATGCGGGCCAGCCGCTCCGCATCCTTAGGAAATTTCATCCGCACTAGGTCAAGAAAACGGTTGTTGATCTCGTAGATAATCTGCAAATGGCGGGGCAGCAGCTGGCCAAATAGGCTGACGGGCCACTTTTCTAGCGCTTCAGGTAGCAGGGTGTGGTTGGTGTAGGCCAGGGTCTTCTGGGTGATCTCCCAGGCCAGAGTCCAATCTAGGCCGTACTCATCGAGCAGCAGACGCATCAGTTCGGGGGCTGCGATCGCCGGGTGCGTGTCATTGAGCTGAATGGCAAACTTTTCGTGGAACTGCTCCACGGCCATGCCCTGCCCTTTCAAAATGCGAAACATGTCTTGCAGGGAGCAGGAGACAAAGAAAAACTGCTGCTCGAGGCGCAGCTGCTTGCCGGCAGTTTTTTCGTCGTTGGGGTAGAGCACCTTCGAGATGTTTTCTGAGGCAACTTTTTGCTCGACCGCGCCGTAGTAGTTGCCCTGGTTAAACACCGCAAAGTCAAAGGATTCGATCGCCTCGGCTTTCCACAGGCGCAGGGTGTTGGCGGTGTTGACCTGGTAGCCCAAAATTGGCGTGTCGTAGGGCACCCCCAACACTTCGCGATCGGGCACCCAGCGCACCCGGTAGCGCTCTTTGTCGTCGGTGTAAGTTTCGGTATAGCCGCCCAACTTGACCTCTACCGACCATTCGGGCCGCACCACCTCCCAGGGGTTGCCGTAACGCAGCCACTTGTCGGTGCGCTCTACCTGCCAGCCGTCGCGCAGGTCTTGCTCAAAAATGCCGAACTCATAACGAATGCCGTAGCCCACCGAGGGCACCTCCAGCGACGCTAAAGAATCGAGGTAGCATGCCGCCAGCCGTCCCAGGCCGCCATTTCCCAAACCCGGCTCCTCCTCCTGGGCCAGCAGCTTGTTAAAGTCGAGGCCCAGCTCTTCCATAGCCTGCCTGGCCGGCTCGTAGATGCCCATGTTGATCAGGTTGTTGCCCAGGTGCGGCCCCATCAAAAACTCTGCCGACAGGTAGCAGACCGTGCGGGTGCGGTGCTGGGTATAGCTCTCGGCGGTGCCATTCCAGCGGTGCAGCATGCGATCGCGCACCGAATACGCTAGGGCCATGTAGTAATCGTGCTGGGTGGCCAGCGACACCGGCTTGCCCTGCACATAAAACAGATTGTTGAGAAACGCCCGTTTAATGCTCTCGATATCGGTAGCGGTGCGCTCTTTGGCTAGGGCGGTGGATACAGCAACGTCTACGGGGGAAGGAGTATCCATAGGTGATCGATCCTGGCTCAGGGCAGTGAGTGACTCTATTGATCAAAGGAAATTAGGCGATCGCACAGTGTGGCCTAAGGCACGATTTAACCTTAGTTAAAGAATGGCGAAATCTATCGCAAAAGAAAGAAGTATAGAAGAGCGAAACGCAAAAAACGCTCGACAGATTTGAAGGTTCAGCGTTTTGGGCTGTCCCAGCCCGTAGTTTTCCTGCCGTAGCGAGCGTTGACTTTGAGGGCGTTTGAAACGTGAGTCGCCGTAGCTTTAGTCACCGGCTGATTCCCCTTGCCCCCCTAAAAAGGGGGATAAAAGTCCCACTTCTTAAGGGGTATTGAGGGGATCTCCACTTTCGCTGCAAGAAATAGGACTTTTCAAACATCCTCTTGGCCGTCTCAGCTCCCCCTCACATACTGGTCGAACCACCGAAACTGCTCCCAGAGCACGTGCTCTACACTCTCTCTGGCTCGATAGCCGTGGTCTTCGAAGGGAAGCAGCACCAGCCGGGTAGTGCCTCCCGCACCGCGCACGGCTTCGTAGAAGACTTGGGACTGGAACGGTGGGGTACCAGGGTTAGAGTCGTCGTTACCGTGGATGAGTAGAACCGGATCGTTGATTTGGTCAGCGAAGAAGGTCGGTGAGAGCTGAACGTAAACATCCCTTGCTTCGAAGAGGGGGCGACGCTCGGCTTGGAAGCCAAAGGGCTGGTTTGTTTTGTTGTAAGAGCCGCTGCGGGCGATGCCGGCTCGAAACAGATCGGTATGCGCCAAGAGGTCCGCCACCATCAGCCCGCCGTGGCTGTGGCCGATAACGCCGATGCGTTCGGGATCGGCCACGCCGATTTTGACGGCCTTCGCTACGGCAGCTTCCGCATCAGCCACTAATTGAGGAATAAAGGTGTCGTAGGCGGTCTCCGGATCGCCGAGGATCGGCATGGCGGTTTGGTCGAGTACGGCGTATCCCTGGAGCAGGAAGTAGAGGTGGGAGGCTCCGTATAGGCGCATGAAGCGCTGGGTCGAGCCGCTAACCTGTCCGGCGGTAGCTGCCCCAGAGTATTCCATGGGATAGGCGTAGAGCACCGTGGGTAGCGGTGTGCCCTCCTGGTATCCGGGGGGCAGATATAGGTGAAAGCTGAGCGGAACGCCGTCGTTGCGCTCGTAGCGCACAATGCGTTTTTCGATCGCGCGCAACTGAGGGGTGGGGTCTTCAAACTGCGTGATTGGTTGGCGTGTTAGGGCGCGAGTGGCTTCGCCCTCAGCCGCCTCGATGGGCTGGCTAAAGGTGGCCAGATGATAGTTGGGCACATCTACAGCTGACTCAGAGCGCAACACGACGCGATCTTTGCCGCCGGCAAAGGCCACCACGTACTCGTAACGATCGGGCGCGCAGCGGAACAGGCGCTCAGTCTCCCCGGTAACCAAGTGGCGCAGGTCGAGGAACGGGCGATCGCCCTCGTCGGTGGCACCGCTGCCGCTGAAGTAGACAGCATCTCGCTGCTGGCGCAGCACCTGGCGACCGTTGGGCAACGTGCGAAACATCGGGAAGCCCGGACTGCCGTAGCGATCGTCCTCGTCTAAATCGAACCACAGGCGCGATGTGCCGTTGTCCACATCCAGCAGCCAGACGTAGCGCCAGCGGCGAATGCGCTCGCGCTGGGTGAGCATAAGCGTGCCGCCGTCTGCCCCCCAACCACAGCGCTGGGGCTGAATGCGGTGCTCGGCTTTGAAAATGACTTCGGGCTCCGCTGTGAAGGGGGCCTCTAGACGCATGAGGCGATCACGGTGGGGCACTTCAGCCACGGGGTTGCCACCATCAAGCGCCTCAACCCAAAAGAGCGTATGCGGCGCAGTGGAACGCCAGGCCACAGAGCGCGGGCCAATGGGCACACCGTGAGCCGGGACTGCGTCGGCTACGGGCAGAGATGCGATCGGGGCGGCAAACTCGCCCTGGTTATTCCACACTTCGATCTCGTTGGCGAAGCGCCACCAGGCTACCTCGTGAGACCAGGGACCAACCAAACGCTTGACGAGGAGATATTCACCAGACGGTGAGAACTTAGCCTTGGTGTAAAGAGCCGGGGCACTAATGACTTCTACCTGGCCAGTGGCCGGATCAACGATCGCCAGCTCGGAGGTGGCGTAATACTCGAAGAGGGCATCGTCATGGGCTGTCTCTAACAGGTTGCGGGCCTCGTAGGTCGATCGCGATGAGGCCCCTGCCCCTTCCATGATCTCTGGCCCTGCTGGGATGGCTGACGGTTCAGGCGCAGGCCCCCGCGCCGGAATGCGGCGAACCAGCAGGCGATTCTGGTCGGGTAGCCAGCTCACGGCGCTGCCCAGCAGTGGGTTGAGCGCTAGCCCTTCGATCTCGACTACGTCGCCTGCCACCGAGCCGACCCATAGCCCAATGCGATCGCTATGCCTGACGGTGAGCGCAAAGCGCTGGCCATCTGCCGTCCATTTCACCGCAAAAATCTCGGTCTCCTCGGGCAGGTCGAGCCGGGTTGTGGCTCCATTCTCGACTTGCACTAAGCGAGGGCAGGTTCCCCCATGGCGGCCATGGTGATCGTTGAGCAGGGGGTTGAGCCGGATGCCGGCCAGCTTGTGCATAGGCGCGGCTAGTTCGGCCAAGGGGGGGTAGAGCACCGGATCGGCAAGGAGCAAATGCGCTCCCCCTGGTGCCGTCCACACGTAGGGGAGTTGCGGAGCGTGGAGCACCTTTAGCACGTCTTTTGGGGGAGTCTGCCACCCTGTTGCCGACTTCAACTGGTCATCCAATGCCCCTACGCTTGCTGCTGTCATAAGTGCTGCCGTTATTAATCCAAGACTGTTAGCCCAACCTGAGTTCGGGATAAGCCAAGCATGGCATACGCGGCGTCTCTGTTTCTTGGCTCTAAAGTTCCTCTTTCTAAATCCCCTCTCTCAGCTCCTTTCCCCTAGCCCCTCTCCCTAAATCCCTCTCCCTCAGGGAGAGGGACTTTGAGTGTGTCTGGCTCCCCTCTCCCTTAGGGAGAGGGGCTGGGGGAGGGGGAGAGGGGCAGGGGGTGAGGGAGGGCGGCTGAGAAACTACCCATCAAAAAAAGCCCGTGGGGGAGAACCCACGGGCTAGACATCAGGGGGAAACGAATTACAAAACGCTGGCGAATTAGGCGCTGCGGTGGCGAGGGCGCTTGCGTTCTGACTTCTTCTTGTAGCCAATGGCCTGGGTGGCGTTGCTGTCGGGGCCAAACTGAGCCCGCACGGCTTCTTTCATGCCCAGAATTGAGTTGTGAAACTCCCATTCGGCTTGGCGGGCCGCATCGCTGGCGGCTTTGACCATGGCTTGCAGCTCGGTTTCTTTTTGCTGCATGGCCAGCATGGTGTTGAAATTAGCTTTGAGGGCTTCAGGCGACGCATCGGTGCGGACGGGGAGATAGCCGGCGACGGTGCCGAGGCCATTGAGGGAGTCAATGTCGTTGCTGATGGTTTTAACAGGCAGCCGACGGGTGATGTTGACAACGGGCATGGTAATACACCTTGGGTTAATGGTTTATATACGGGCACGATCAAATAGCCTGCCTGAGGAGAGTTCAGGAATGGTGACGGAGGTTTGGGGGAGCGACGAAGGTCAGGGCAGGCGACGGAAGACACGGTTGGGGCGAGGCGTTGTCTCGTCTATTGCCAAGATTGCCCGGTGTAACAAGCCGATCGCCGCCTCAATTTGAAAGATTTTGACCCAACACCAGCGGTTTTGATAAAGCCTGGATGAATGTTGCCGCAGGTCGAAGCGAGTTTTGGCACAACCATGGTGATGCAGCGCGGGAATGAGCGATTCGCTGCTATGACAGAAGCATTGTGCATTGAGCAGGTAAGCGTGCAGCGAGCGACTATTCGAAGTTGCTCTATGACAGAAGCATTGTGTATTGACAACTTAAGATGTTGTGCGATCGCAGCAGCATTGGCGCGCCGCAACTTAAGATGTTGCCGCTTGACAATCGAATGTTGCGCGATTGCATTAAAGCATTGCAGTCTGACAATCGAATGTTGCGCCGCTGCACTAAAGCATTGCGGCCTCACACTAAAGGATGCAGCTCTGACAATCAAGCGGTGAAGTGCTGCAATAGGCGATCGCACCAGCGCAGGGGAAGGTGTCTAACGTGCTGACTCAATGATCACCCCTACGGAACGAAGGGGCAGCAAATACTGAGCCGGCGTTCTAGGCTCTGTAGCGATTTTGACTTGATTTAGAGATCTGAATAGAGTACTTTACTGAGCTAAGGCTGTGTGAGTGCAGTCTGCGTTTCCCAAAAATTTGGTCTAACGCCACTGGAAGGTGCTACCAACACCAACCAGCGGCTAACCCCGTTGACAGGTACTAGCTGTCTCGGAGGCTAAGGAGATTTTACCTGGCCGTCCTGAACTGCACATGTCTGGGGCGGCCAAGTTTTTGGGTTTCTTCCCCGTTGTTTCATCGGCAAGGAACCCGATTATGTTGTGTTTGCCATATTTGGTGTCGTCGTCCCAGAACCGGGAGGCGACCAGTCCGCTGCTGCTATCAAATCCGGCTGCTCAGCCGGGGCGCGAGCGCTTGCGCCATCTGGTGATTGGCTCAAGCGACGGCGTACAGGGGGCCATTAACCACTTGCATCTGCTGAACTATGCCGAGCGCCTAGAGTGGAGCCGCCTGTTTACCATCCCCGCCTCAGGGATTTTGATCACGCCGGAACAGGGGGAGGTGTTTAGCTACCTACTGCGCTACCGACAGTTGAGTTAGCGACGAATTAGAACCCTGGGTTCTGCAAAAGCCCAGGGTTCTTCTGCCCTCTGGATAGGGTTAAACCCCGTGCCACAATGAGAGCAAGGCTAAACCCTGTTCCCCTTCAACCTACGAAGGATTGGCAAAACCTATGATCGCAAGGCTCAACTTCACTCCGATGGCTCCCCAGGAGTACCTGGAATGGGAATCTACCCAAGACATCAAATACGCCTATGTGAACGGGGAAGTCTTTGCAATGACGGGGGGGACAATTCCCCATAACCAAATTGCGCTGAATTTAGCCTCTGCGCTTAAAGCTCATCTGCGGGGTGAGGGCTGTCTGGTAGTGATGGCCGATGTCAAGGTGGAGGTTTCTCAAAACGGGCCTTACCATTACCCTGATGTGATGGTGAGCTGCGATAGACGCGATCGCAATGCGATTAAACTTATCCGCTACCCCAGTCTGATTGTGGAGGTGCTGTCGCCGAGTACTGCCGACTATGATCGGGGCGACAAATTTACCCACTATCGCCAAATACCTACCCTGCAAGAATACGTTTTAATCAGTGCTGACACCATTAGTGTTGATCGCTATCGCCGCATCTCGTCTCGCCATTGGGACTTACAAACTTACATAGAGTCAGAAACTCTAAGCCTCGCTAGTGTGGACTGGCAAGCCCCCATTGAATTGCTCTATGAAGATGTGCGGTTTGCTGAAAATGCGGAGGAGGGGTAGAGATTTTGATTACCCTGGAGCAGGGAGAGATGTTTCGATTGTTAAGGTGGGATTGACATGCGGTTTAAAATCAGTGTCCTATAGACCAAGATTTGTTGCGAATGAGACAAAGTATCATTTAATATCCAAGGAAACCTAGTTTGCGAATATATTGAACCCAGCAGTGAGAGAGTTAACGAATTAAGCCTGTTTAGATTGCCACCTCTTCCAATAACTTTACTTCACAAATGGCTGACGACTATATCTACGTTATTACTGACACATTTCCTACCGGCGGACGCGATAGCAATGCTCCCCAAAATCCCTTTGACGATAGTTCACCTCTTAACCCAAAGGCTAGACGGTTTGGTGTTCCTGTTTCAGCTGAAAAGCTAGAGCAGGGAATGGCAGAATTTCTTCAAACTATGGGTCGAGTTATCCAACATGCTCAAGAACGTGCTACCGAACTAGGCAGTATGGAACTAGACGAAGTTGAACTATCAGTGCAAGTTAGTGGCGAAGGGCAGTTAAGCTTATTGGGATCTGGCACAAAAGTAAGTGGTAGCGGCGCAATGACGCTGCATTTCAAGAAAAAACCTCTTCTTGATTTTAATAAATAGCAATGGCTAAAAACTGGGCAATGGTTATTGGCATTAATGACTACAACCCGGTGAACTTTGCACCGCTGAGGTATGCTCGACAAGATGCTGAACGGGTAAAAGACTTTTTCGAAAAAGCTGGTTTTGAGGTGTGTTTTTTTGCTGACAACTCCCCGCCTTTAAACTTGCGTGATGGTCATACTATTCGAACCAAGCCAAGCTGTGGTGACTTGACAACTTTTTTAGAAGACCGCTTCGAGCGCCCTTTTTTGAATACAGGTGATAATTGCTGGTTTTTCTTCGCTGGCCATGGTGAACGCCATCGAGATCGCGATTATCTGATGCCCGAGGATGCTAATTCTCGTGGCGAAAAAATTATAGGCTTAGAAGTTAATTATGTACAAGAACGCCTAAGCCGCTGCGGCGCTGATAACGTAATTATGATTATCGATGCTTGCCGTAGTCAAGGTAGTCGAAATAGCACTGGCATCGGCCGAGATATTCAAAAAGGTCTGATTACCTTCTCATCCTGCCAGCCTACACAAAAATCATGGGAAATTGAAGAGTTAGAGCAAGGGGCTTTTACTTTTGCCTTTTTGGAAGCTTTACAACTACCTGAGGAACAGAACTGTGCCACAGTAGAGCGGCTCAGTAGTTATCTAAAACGTCGAGTACCTAATCTCTGTCAGCAGTATGGAAAAGTTCCTGCCCAAACGCCACGTATCAGTGTTGATCCAATTGAGAAACAGCATTTTATTTTGCTTCCAAAGCATGCGCGAGAAGCAGATATTAATCAGTTGAAATTAGATGTTTTTCGGCTTAAGGATAAGAATCTAATTCTAGCCGAACAAATCTGCATTAGGCTAAACGCTTTAGCCATGGGGGAAGACCTAGAAACAATCAATCTGCTAACAGAAATTCGTAGTCAGATCAGAAAACAAACTTTCAATGAACCCAGGGTCAATCAAAACTGCGACGTGGAAAATTCTGTTGCAAGATCGGCTAAGGCTATAAATACAACAGTCAAGAACTCTATAGCAGAAAATTTCGCAGTTACCTCCGAGCTCGGTCCTGCTACACCATTTCACGCTAGCGCTCAGCTCAGTGGAGATTCCCTAGAGTCAATCACTGTTGGCTCTTACAATAACCTCAGTCATTCTTGGAACAAGCTACTGGAACGTAGTATTGGTCCTAAGGAACTGGCCGAGTTGTATCCATTCTTATACGATGCTCTGAAAGAGTTTGAATTTGAGTATGTTTTTCTTAATTCTTATGGCGAAAAAGTACTAGAGAAAAAGTCTAAATCATTTTGCTTAACTGAAAATATTGGTTCAAGCATGTATTTGGACATGGTGGTCATTCCTTCAGGTCGCTTCTTAATGGGTGCATTTGAGGAAAAATCTTTTCAAGATGAATTGCCGGTTCGCGAAGTTGAAATCGAAGGTTTTTTGTTTGCAAAGTATCCCATTACCAAGGGACAGTGGAAGACTATTGCAAACCTACCAAAAGTAGAACGAGAATTAAAAAGGCTACCCTTAAGAAAGGGCGGTATGTGGCACCCTGTAACACAAGTTTCTTGGGGAGACGCAAATGAGTTTTGCAGAAGATTATCTAAATATACAGGAAAACTTTATAGACTTCCTAGTAAGGCCGAGTGGGAATATGCTTGCAGAGCTGGTAGCTTGACGCCTTATCATTTTGGCCAAGCTATTACATCAAATATTGCAAACTATGATGGAAATTATCCTTGCAACTTAGACTTGAAGGGCATATTTCGGGAAAATCCTACAGACGTTAGAAATTTTCGGTATGCTAACGCGTTTGGACTTTTTGATATGCATGGAAATGTTTGGGAGTGGTGTCAAGACTCTTGGCATGATAACTATAACAATGCTCCGTATAATGGAAATCCATGGCAAGAAGATGGAGACACAGGTAGTAGAGTTCTACGGGGAGGTTCATGGGTTAACGAAGCTATAAAATGTCGCTCTGCATGCCGTCAGAGAGGCGATGCTGAACATAAGTCTACTAATACAGGATTTAGAGTTGTGCGAGAAATCAGCTCCTCTAGCTCCTAGAAATCCTTTCTTTAAAACCACTTAAACATCAGTAGTATATTAGATAGTCTTGTTGGTTCCTAAAGAACGAACATACTCATCTTCAATAGGTATGTGCTCAAAAAACTCGATATTTTTAATAAAGCCAGTTTCCTCAGAAACCTGCTTAATTGCTTCTTTTATGCTGATCAAAGGAACTTGGAAAAAAATCTCGTCTTTGGTTGACTTTATTAATCCTTTTTTCGTAAAACTTGTTTTGGATTTTCTCTAAGGAGTCTGCTGCATCTTCAGAATATGCTCTTATATGAATAATGAAGGGAAAAGGGACAAAAGGATTCATTGTCTTGATATATTTTTCTGGTTCACCACTTTGCGTCATAAATACCCTATAAATATCTTCACCGAACGAACCTTCGTTAGAAACCACATATATATTTCCTGATTTTATCAACCTGTAACGGGAAACAGCATTTTCTCTTTCTTCCTGAGCTTTACTAATGAGATTGTCATATTGTCTCTTCCTTGATTCTAATTCTCTTAGCTTTACTCCAACTGCTTTCTCCATTTCCACCTTTATTGCTTCTCTTTCCTGCTCATATTTTGTTTGCCTCTCTAAAGCTTCCTCTTCTTCTTTTCTAGCTTTTTCAATAGCTTCTCTTTCTTTTTTCTCTTTCTTCAATTGTTCCCTAATAAAGCGGTTTTGCTCCCTCTCTTCTTCTTTTTTAAGTTCCATTTCATATTTTACTTCTAACTCCTTGATTCTTAACTCATAATACTCTCTGGATATTTCGCACTCCAAATTTTTTGATAGTTTATTTAGACTTTCGTAGCTCCTTAATATCCTCTTCTTAAGATTGTTGACGTTACCCGTCTTTGCGTTGTCGATTGCTGAGTCGCAAATATTATCAAACGCTTCACGGATTACTCTGAGATGACTACGGATAGCTTTTTCACCCTTTTTTAAGTCGTTTCCTAAGGGCCAAGGATTTCTGCAAAAGACTGCTTGGTCCGACAAAATCATTGTTTTTCTTTCGTTAGTAATTTGATCAAATCTCAGCTTATAATCTTCAGATCTAACAAAACTATATTTAGGCTCATGAAAACCAAGTTGTTGAAGATGATTTTCTTCTTCAACAACTTTTGTTTTCTCTTCAACATCAGCAAGATAAAGAGCCATTTGTCGCTCTCTGCTATGTAAACTCTCTATATATCTCTTCTTGCTTTCTATCTTTGCATCCAACTCTCTTTCTTTTTCTTCTTTAGAAACAAGGGTATTGTATCTACCCATCTTCTTCAACAGAGCTTGATTTTCCTGGTACAGCCAAACTGTTGCCCAACACAAAGCAGTTAATACAAGAAAAAGGAAAGCGTTAGGTAGCATTTGCTGAAGTTTTAAAGTTGGTTGAATTCAGTCAATTTTATTAAGTGTAAAATATTTGTGGACTCAGAAAAGTGGTCTTAGGATAGGTCAAACACGTTTATATTCAACATTGAATAAAGATTCTTCAAGAGGCGGGTGTGAAGTTGAGTGAACAATAACTCTACAATTCCTAAGGCAAAATTGAAAATGCTATCAGGCCTTGAATTGTGCAAATGTCATTCGATTGATTGCTGATGTTTGCTTCTGAAACTTTGGTACGCTCCTCAAAATTGAATTTAGGGTCTGAACAAATAATGCCACCCTCTGATTACCAATACTAACCAGCCTAGCGCGGCATAACATCATTCAGCCGTAGCGTTAGCTGAGGCAACAGTGGCGAATCAATCGCTTCACCCAGCCGATACTGCTGTTGTTGATAGTCTTCGCCAACTAACCGACATACCGTAAACGTAGGCTGCTTAGGGCTACCAATAAACACCCGCCCACCCAAACCTCGATAGTCCACAATCCAATATTCTGGAATGCCAAATAGGGCATACTCTTCCACCTTGCGGGCATAGTCCGTTTCCCAATTAGTGCTCACCACCTCAACAACCAGCTTTACCGAAGTGCCCAAGGTAATCACAGGCTCTCGTTCCCACAGCGGCTCATGTACCAAGGCCGGTTCATCGAGCACCACCACATCCGGGCGGCGAGCCGTGGCAACATCAGCAAATGGTCGCAGCAAACAAGTGCGAGGAATAACCCACGGATGGCCCTGGCGATCGATTTCAATACTGAGCTGGCTGGCGACTTTTCCGGCAGTAGTTTCGTGGAAGCCAGTGGGTTCCATATCTATGAGTTCTCCGTCGGCCAGTTCGTAGCGAGGGTTGTCGCCATAGCGGGTCAAAAATTCGTCAACGCCAAGTACCAGCGACGAAGAGGTCTGAGTCATAGAGAAGACTCCCAGAGCTGAGCGGTCATAGAACAATAGTAGGGAATTAGGAGCTGCCTTACATCATCAGCCCGCTAAGGATGCTGGCTCCACATCGGGGGTCAGGCGTAGTACGAGATACTCCTCATCAAAATAGGTGCCGTCAATACACAGAGAATCACGCTCTAGCCCAAAGATCTCAAAGCCGCGCGACTGGTAGAGAGCGCTAGCCGCAACGTTGCCCGCCGTGACGCTGAGCACGATCTGCCGCAGGCCATCTAGACCTCGGGCATGGGCAATAGCGCGATCGAGCAGGCTTGAGCCTACCCTTTGACCGCGGAACTCAGGCAAAACATACATGCTCCAGAGAGAGCCAACGTGGGCTCGCTTTGGGCGGTGCTCGCGCGAAAACCCGAGCATCCCTATGAGTTGAGTGCGATCGCTAAAAGCACCAAAAATGCCGCCAGCCGCATCGTTGTTAGGTCGCAGTCGAGCAGCAAAATCGGCCAGCGAGAATTGCGCTTCCTGCTCATAGCTAGAGGCAAAGGCCGTTGGCGACTCCTTCAAAGCGTGGAGACGCAGATCGCGATAGGCCGCGATATCCTCAGAGTTGAGAAATCGTATTTCCATGGTTAAACGTTAGAACTAATCACCCTGACCTACTTGCCTGTGCCTTTGCTTCCCCCTCGTCCCAAGTACTGTCCGTGAATGCTGACGGCATAGGGAACCAAATACGTGAGCCCAGCCGAGTACCAGCGGGCTCGGGTCATAGTGCCGGCCCGCACCGCTGCCCCATGGTTAATGGCAAACAGCAGCGTACCAATCACAACGGCCACTCGCACAGCACGGCTGGCCATAGACGGCGTTACTAATGCCCTCAAGTAGCCATAGACTGCTTCCATTTTCTCGCTTTTGAACCATGTCTCCAGTGAAAGACTCTATCGTATCGACTGGTCGAGGTTCCGTCACATGGCAGCCAATACTCTTCTTTAGCCCATTTCCCCGTCAAACGCCTGTCATCAACAGATTCACCTGCTGATTAGCGGGGGTGTTGCTGAATCGGAGCATGAATGTGGATAGGGCATAGGCGCAGCCAAGCCAAAGGCTTTACGTCTGTTTGCCCCTAAAGACGTTGCAGTTTTGTTTCATACCTCTATGCAGCAGCGCCTTAGTGGGCAGCTACCCGATGGCAATCGGTAAAGCAGATATGGCGAACCGGGCACTGCTGGCAAGTTTGGGTTAAAAACGCCTCCAGTTGAGCAGGGGGCATTGGGCGGGCAAAGAAAAAGCCCTGCCCCGATTCACATCCCAGAGACTGAAGGGCTTCGAGCTGCTGTCGGGTTTCAATGCCTTCGGCGATCGTGGCCAGGCCCAAGGTCTTGGCCAGCGCCACGATCGATTGAATAATGCTGCGTTCTTTTTCGCCATGCAGCATCACATTGACAAAGGAGCGATCGATTTTGATGGTGTTAATGGGGAACTGATGCAGGTAGCTGAGGGAGGAAAAGCCAGTGCCAAAATCATCTAGGCTGACCTGAATGCCTCGGATCTGCATGCGTTCTAATAGCTGAGTTGCGATCGCCGTATTTTTGATCAGGCTGCTTTCGGTAATTTCAAACCGCAGGCATCGGACCGGAATGTGAGTTTCCTCTAGCATGCGATCTAGGGTTTGCAGCAGAGACGGTTCGCGCAGCTGGCGGCCAGAAATATTGACGCTCAGATATAGCTTGGCAAAATCGGGCCAGAGCTGTTGCCAATGGCTGAACTGCATACAGGCTTCTTGCAGCGCCCACTCCCCGATCGCATTGATTAGTCCCGTTTCTTCGGCGATAGGGATAAACTCGCCGGCGGGAACCAGCCCTTTTTGAGGATGCCGCCACCGCAGCAAAACTTCAAAGCCCTCTAGCCCGCGCTCAGGCTGAAGACTGACGATGGGCTGATAGTGAATTTCAAGCTCGTTGTTGAGAATGGCATGGCGCAGGTGCGTCTCAATTTCGACGTGTTGAAGGGTAGCGGCATACATAGCGCTGTTAAACACCTCATAGCGCGCTTTGCCGTTAGCCTTTGCTTGATACATGGCAATGTCGGCATCGCGAAGAATATCGGCCACCTGCTGATACTCTGGTGCGCCGATGACAATGCCAATGCTGGCACTAGTAAAGATGTCGTGGTGGCCAATGGCGAGGGCAGGGCCGAGCTTTTGTTGAATGCGCTCAGCAATGTCAACCACCTCTTCGGGATGCTGAATGTTTTCCAGCAAAATAGTGAACTCATCTCCCCCCAAGCGGGCCACCGAATCGACCTCGCGCACAGTTTCGAGCAGCAGTTGCGAGACGCGAATCAAGAGCTGATCGCCAACCCCGTGTCCCAGGGTATCGTTGACGCTTTTGAAGCCATCTAAGTCAATAAAGAGCACCGCAAAGCAGCTAGTTTGATGCCGCCGCTGCTGTTTGATCGCCAGCTGCAGGCGCTCCATAAAGCAGGGGCGATTGGCGAGCCCGGTCAAGGCATCGTGGAGGGTTTCATGCATGAGCCGCGACTCGGAAGCTTTGCGCTGGGAAATATCGCGCCCCGCTCCATAGATCAGGTGCTCCTGCAAAAAAGGCACGCCGTTCCAAGCAATCCAGAGGTAGCTGCCGTTGGCACAGCGGCAGCGCATTTCGACTTCGTTCACTTCTTCCCCGCGCCACAGCTGCTGCAGGACTTGTTCGGCTAGGGGCAGGTCTTCGGGGTGAACGATGGTAGTGAAGGGCTGATCGATCAGCTGGTCGCAGGGGTAGCCCATTATGGATTGCCAGGCTGGGTTTAGGCGCTTGAGCTGGCCCTGGCGATCGGCAATAAATAGCAGATCGAGGGAGAGGTTGAAAAAGCGATCGCGCTCTAGCTCGGCCTGCACCTGGTCCGTAATGTCTTCGCTGACGCCCGTGAGGCGGTACACCGCACCGGTTTCGTCGTGGATGGGAAAGCCGCGATCGTGGATCCAGCGAATCGTGCCATCGGGGCGAACAATGCGGAACTCCTCGTCGTACTGGCCGAGGTGGGCCTGGGTTAGAAATGCAGCAATGACGCGATCGCGGTCCTCGGGGTGAATACTGTTCGTCCAGGCCTGGGGATCTTGATAAAACAGCTCTCGGGGCTGCCTCCAAATGCTCTCTATTGCCGGGCTGACGTAGCGCGTCTGGGTCTCTTGCCCCATATGGTTGTCAAAGTCCGTCAGCCAAAACACCGCCCGAATGTTTTCTGAAATTTGGCGAAACTTCTCTTCGCTCTCCCGCAGATCGTGCTCAATCTGCCGCCGCTCCAGCACTTCTTGGGTCAGCGTTTGGTTGACCGCTTGCAGCTGGGCGGTGCGGTGTTGCACCTGCTGCTCTAGCTGGGCGTTGAGCCGGTGAATTTGAGTGACCGAAAACCGCAGGGCAAGCTGGTTTTGCACCCGCGCCAGCACTTCTTCGATTTGGAACGGCTTGGTGATGTAGTCTACCCCGCCTGTTTGAAAGGCCTTGACCTTGTCAAAGGTTTCATCGAGGGCGCTGATGAAGATGACCGGAATCTCTTGGGTTTTGTGATTAGCCTTGAGCCGCTGGCACACCTCATAGCCGGTCAAGTCGGGCATTTTGATATCGAGCAAAATCAGGTCGGGCAGAGCGGCCTGCACCGAGGCGATCGCCATCAGACCACTGGTCACACTGCGAACGTCATACCCATGGGTGGAGAGGGCATTTGACAGCAGCCGCAGCGCATCTAGGGTGTCATCGGCGACTAGAATCTCGGGAATGCGATCGGCAAACAGCTCATGACTCATGGTGGGTTGCCGCATCGACTAAATGAATAATGGCTTCTAACTGATATTGGTCAACCATACGCCTGAGCTCAGCCGCCAAAACCGGCTCATGGGATGGAATTTGACCAATTAAATCCATGATGGCGCCGGGTTTGGCAATGGTCGCTGCCTGCTTCAACCGTTGTAGCCAGTCCGCAGGCATAACCTGTAGAGCTGCGAATTGTAGCGGTGCGCTAGAGGGAAAATTAGTGGGCAAAGGAGTATCTTCGTATACAAAAACAATACCCAAGTGCTCAGTTAACTTATCGAAAATCACATGTTCCTTAACGGGCTTACGGATAAAGTCGTCGCAGCCATAGGCCAGCACGACCTGCCGCTGTTCTTCAAATACGCTAGCGGTGAGGGCAACAATCACCGTGGCTTGGCCGTCAATGTAAGATTTGATGCGCTGGGCCGCTTCATAGCCATGCATCACCGGCATGCGCATATCCATCCAGATTAGGTGCGGTTGCCAGTCTCGCCAGATATCAAAGGCTTCCTGGCCGTTGGCGGCTTCTCGCAGCTCAAAGCCAAAGGGCTCCAAAAGTTTGACTAAAAACTGGCGGTTGCTCCAGCGGTCATCCACGATCAAAATGCGGTAGGTGGGCTGGCTGGGGGCAAGGGCGATCGCCCGCTGGGGCAGCACCTCGGCTGGAATCGCCGTGGCAGGCACGGGCTGCATCGGCACATCTAGGGTAAAGGTGCTGCCTTGGCCCAGCCGGCTACGCACCCTTAGCTGACCGCCCAGCAGGTGGGCAAATTGGCGGCTGATGGTCAGGCCTAATCCGGTGCCTTCGCTCTCGGGGTGGACCTGGTTGAAGGAGGCAAAAATCGCCTCCAGTTGCTGGGGGGGGATGCCCATGCCGCTGTCTTGAACCTCTATACGAAGCCACACGGACGGCATATTGGGAACATTTGGGGAAAATGGCGCGGATACCTGATCGGACTGAGACAGCACCAAGGCCGTCACCGTAATGCCTCCCGTTTTTGTAAACTTGAGCGCGTTACCAATCAGGTTGATCAAAATTTGCCGCACTTTCTTTTCATCGCTGCAAACGTATTGGGGCACCTCGTCAGCCCATTCAATTTGCAGCGATAGGCCCTGCCTCTGGCTGCGGGGCAAAAACATCTCCTGCAGCCGATTGAGCAACGCGTGGAGGTCAAAGTTAGTCAGATTAAGGGTGATATTGCCCGCTTCAATCTTTGAGAGATCTAGCACATCGTTGATCAGCTCCAGCAGATGCTCGGCGCTGTGGTTGATCACCTCCAAATATTCTTTTTCGGTTTGGGCTGAGACCTGGTTGCGATTCATCAGCTGCACAAAGCCCAAAATGGCGCTCAGGGGCGTGCGCAGTTCATGACTCATGTTGGCCAAAAATTCGCTCTTGGCGTGGTTGGCGGTTTCGGCTTGCTCCTTAGCCTGGGCTAGATCGAGGGTGCGCTGCTGCACCCGCTCTTCTAATTCTTCGTTGGTGTGCTGGAGGGCATCAAAGGCCTGATTCAGCTCGGTGGCCATGCGCCGAAAGGAGTCGGATAGGGTGGCAACTTCCTGCACTGGGCCAAGCTGATGGGTAGACAACGCCAGGGATTCGATCGGGGCGGTGTGGCTTTTTTGCAGCGCCTCAGTCACCTGTTTTGACTGATCGCTCAGCTGCTGGATGGGGCGGGCGATGTAGCGGGCAGTGACGATGCCTAGCCCGGTGGCGATCGCCAACGACACCAAGCACAGCAAAATTGTGGTGCGGGTGTTGGCCTGAATCTGCGCCATAAAGTCCGATTCGGGGACGACTACCACCAACAGCCAGTCAATTCCCAGCTCATCCACAATGGGTGTCACCTGCACAAAGTGCTTTTGCCCATCGATGGGAAACGCCAGCTGGTGAGAGGCCTCAATGCTCTCCAGGGTTTGGAACTGATCTAGCAAATGCCGGGTGGTGGCGGCGATCATGGGGTTATTACTAGCGATCGCATGCAGTCGCTCCTCCGGCCCATCCGCCCTGGGTTTGACAAACGGATTCTCTTGGGTCGAGCTGGCAATCAGCGACTGGTCTTTTTCGATCAAAAACGCCTGCCCGGTTTGGCCAATTTTCAGCGTGCTCAAAAAGTCGCCGATATCCGCTAGCACCAGGTCCACCCCCAGCACGCCTTCGAGCTGCCCGGCGGCGTTGTAAATCGGCGCATTGGCCGTAATTGCCAGGGTGAGTTCTGGCACCAGCTGATAGACCTCTGTCCAGCGGGCAGTGCCCGCCTTTTTGGCGTCGGTATACCAGTCCCGAATGCGGGGGTCGTAGTCGGTGGTGACGTCGAGCTGCTGGGCGCGGTTGCCTTGGGCATCTACGCCAAAATGCACCATCACCCCGTCGCCAGGGTTATCTGTCACGTAGTAGGTGATGGGGCCAGCTTGAGCATTGCGGTGCGCCGTCCAAAATCCGCCGGTTTCGCTGCTGACATAGATATAGCTGGCCTCTTCAAATTCCTGCATTTGCTGCCAGAAGTGGCGCTCAAATGTAGCTTGCTGCTCAAAGCTCAGCAGATCTAACTCAAACAGATCCGCGTTGATTTGATTGATGCGGTGCGGCACCGTCAAATACTCGTCCAGCGTCACCTGAATGCGGTTGGTGACTTCCTGTTCCAGCTGCGAGACCACATCATTCACCGCCTTTTGCCCGTTGCGGAGCGAGAGCCATCCCGTCAACCCGACCGCCGCTCCAATTTCGAGGATGAACGGCACAATCAGCAACAACCGAAGGGGAATTTTCATCGCTAAACCGATTCCAAAGGCGTGAAGAAGGACTGTCCCTAAGCTGCGGCTTAGGCAATAATTTGTAGAAGCATCCTCCTAGCAACGCAAAGTCTTGGCTGAATCGGCAAAGGCCTCGTGTGTCCTAGGGCAAACAAGGGCGCGATCGCCGAGATTTCCGGGCTGGCATCAATTAATTAAAGAGATGCCGTTATCCGTAGAAATGCCCAGCCAGGCTGAGACAATCGCTACCGGTTTACAAGTTGTGATTTTGAACACAGGTGATATAGCCACAGCCACCGTGCTCAAAAGGTCACTATTTTAGTAGAAATGAAGAGCCGCCCTAGCCTATAGCCTTTACTTAGGGTGAGACTGTCCTAACCGATCTGGCGTTAGACTGAATTAGCCATCTCCCGCGCTGCTTCTCGCAGCCGCTCCACATCGCGTAGGGGAGGGTTACCAAAGAGCCGCTTATACTCTCGGTTAAAGTGCGAGGCATCGTCGTACCCCACTTGGTAGGCCGCACTGCTAGCATCCAGGTTTTGCCCCAGCATTAGACGGCGGGCCTCTTGGAGCCGCAACTGCTTTTGGAACTGCAATGGACTCATGGCCGTGACCGATTTGAAGTGATGGTGAAAGCCTGAAACGCTCATACCCAACTCGCGGGCAACGTCTTCAATCCGCAGCGGCTGGTTAAAGTCTTTCCGCAGGCGATCGACCGCTTTAGCAATGTGGTGGGTGTGGCCTCTCAAAACGGCAATCTGACGCAGCCGCTTCCCTTGCTCTCCTATCAGCAGCCGGTAGATAATCTCCCGCTTAATCAGGGGTACGAGCACAAGCGCTTCAGCTGGGGAATCGAGCAGCCTGACGAGCCGCACGGTGGCATCTAACAGATCTGTATCTAATGGACTGACATCGATCGCTTTGACACTCACTCCCCTCTGGGCTGAGGGATAGCCTGCCTCAACCATGACTGAGCCCACCAGGGTGGGGTCGAGATCCAGACGAAGCCCCAGGTACGGTTTTTCCTGGGTTGCTTCTAAAATTCGGCTGGCAATCGGCAGTTCGACCGTCCCCAGCAAATAATGCATCGGGTCGTACTGATAGCGATCGCTGCCCAACAGCACTTCTTTACTGCCCTGAGCAATGACACAAAAGGACGGAATTGAGACACTGTGCAAGCACTTTGAAGGGAAGGAGGTGCGATAGAAGAACAATCCTTTCAGCGGCTCGATCACGCCATCGTGAGCAATCGCCCCTGCAATTCGCTCAGTCAGTTCCTCTCGGTCGGCTTGCGATCGCGCCACCTCGCGCCTTGCCTGTGGGTTGTTGATTAAAGCTCGATTAGACTTTTCACTCGTTCTTGCCGCGTTCATTTCTAATGCCCTTCAAATCAACTTCTAGACCATCGAGGTCTAAAAAGGGGTGGCCACTAAGCCTCTATAAGAATCTAGCGTGACTTAGGTGGAAGCTAGTGCAAGTTTGCAGGATTGTACAACCATCCTAGACGATTGTCCTATGGCTTGCCTTTCAGGATGCCTAGAATGTGGTTAAAGCGATGAAGAGCAATTCCGGCTGCTTGTAAGCGTCTGGATTTCTATTCAAGAGAAAGCTCAAGTTTGTTTAGTCAAGCGCTTCTCACGATCGCACGAGAAGCATCATCAAATTCGCAGCGGCCCGCTGCGGAAAAGTTTTGCATGGGCGTTGCACCCATATGGAGGAACAGCAATGAAACGACTCACAATACCTGCCATAACATTTTCCCTATTGGCTTTAGGGTTGGCGCAGGCAGGGCATGCCCAAGCTCCATCGGGCGATCGCCCACAGAGTGTAGAAATCATGCGGAACGGTTCGCAGCCTTTCGCTGAAGGCTCAGCCGACTATTTCACGGGTTCTGTAAGCATTAATCCTCTTTTTCCAGTACACGAGCCGTCACGGGCATCTGGCGCAAATGTTGCCTTTGAGCCTGGTGCTCGCACCGCATGGCACACGCATCCTTTGGGGCAAACCCTGATTGTGACGGATGGAATTGGCTGGGTTCAGCAGTGGGGCGAACCAATTCAGGAAATTAGACCTGGTGATGTCGTCTGGATTCCACCCGGCGTAAAACACTGGCACGGCGCTACCGCCACGACAGCCATGACTCATATTGCCATTCAGGAGGCGCTCAACGGCAGCCCTGTGGACTGGATGGAACAGGTCAGCGACGAGCAATACCAAGCACCCATATGAAGTGAAGTAACGCTTCGTGATTGATCGGGTTTCGCTGAACGCAAAGGCATTGAACCGAAGCTAAACCCACCAAGTAAAACCACGGATTGAGAACCAATGAAACACCGCATTTTCATACCAACTCTCTTGATGAGTGCAATCGCAACGGCGGCATTCGCACTCGATAAAACACACGTATTGGGTCAGAGCCCCCAAGCACCTGTGCAGCAGTCTGGTGTGGTAGAGGGGGCAGACAATTTCTATCAAAGTGACCAGGTGACTATGCAAAAAGTTACGTTCAAAAACCAGTACAACATGCAGGTTGTTGGGAATCTCTTCATTCCTAAAGACTTGGATCAAAACACTAATCATCCGGCCATTGTTGTTGGGCACCCCATGGGCGCGGTCAAAGAACAGAGTTCAAATCTGTATGCTCAAAAGCTGGCTGAGCGGGGATTCATCACCTTGTCCCTCGATTTGTCCTTCTGGGGCGAGAGTGAAGGGCAGCCCCGCAACGTTGTTGCACCAGATATTTATGCTGAAGATTTCAGTGCGGCAGTCGATTTTCTGGGCACCCAGCCAATCGTTGACAGAGAGCGAATTGGCGTTCTGGGGATTTGCGGCAGCGGTAGCTTCGTCGTCAGCGCCGCCAAGATTGACCCGCGCATGAAGGCGATCGCAACGGTCAGCATGTATGACATGGGGGCCGTCAACCGTGATGGGCTGAGACATTCTGCGACCCTCGAACAGAGGAAGGAAGTTATTGCAGCGGCGGCTGGGCAACGCTACGCGGAGTTCACAGGTGGAGAGACCGAATACACAAGCGGCACCGTGCATCAACTGAATGAAAACTCCACCGCGATCGAGCGTGAGTTTTATGACTTCTACCGCACTTCCAGGGGCGAATACACCCCCGAAGGCTCGTCGCCGCAACTAACAACCCATCCGACCCTGACCAGTAACGTCAAGTTTCTGAACTTCTACCCGTTCAATGACATTGAGACGATTTCGCCTCGTCCCATGCTGTTCATCACCGGCGACAATGCCCATTCAAAAGAGTTCAGCGAAGACGCCTATCAACGCGCCGCCGAACCAAAGGAACTCTACATCGTGCCAAACGCGGGACATGTCGATTTGTACGATCGCGTGAACCTGATCCCGTTCGATAGGCTTGCGTCCTTTTTCAATCAGCACCTCAGTCAGTAAGCCAAAAACTGTCGTTTTAATGCAGGAGAAAATATGCTGTCTAACTTGAATGGAAGCTTCACAGGAAAAGTTGCGTTTGTGACTGGAGCAGCAAGCGGTATTGGTCGCGAGACGGCGCTGGCATTTGCCCGTGAAGGCGTTAAGGTCGTAGCTGCTGACATTTCTGAACAGGGTAATCAAGAAACGGTACACCTAATCGAAAATCAGGGCGGACAGGCGATCGCTGTCCAGTGCAACATAACACGAAGCGAAGACGTAAAGGCAGCTTTGGATAAGACCGTTGAGGCTTTTGGTCGGTTGGACTTCGCCTTCAACAATGCAGGTATCGAGCCAAGAAATCCGGCTCCGACTGCGGAGTATGACGAGGAGGAGTGGAACCGGATCATCGACATCAACCTGCGCGGCGTTTTCCTATGCATGAAGCACGAGATCCCGCTAATTCTTGAGCAGGGAGGCGGTGCGATCGTCAACACCTCATCTGGGGCTGGAATCATCGGCATCAAGGGCAGTCCTGCATACACTGCCGCGAAGCACGGGGTGATTGGTCTTACCAAGGCGGCAGCCCTCGACTACGCCGCGCAGAACATCCACATCAACGCCGTCTGTCCCGGCTACATTGACACCCCGATGATGGGTCGGTTCACGGGTGGCACGGACGAAGGGCGATCGCAGGTCATTGCGGAGGAGCCGATTGGACGGATGGGCAAGCCTGAGGAGATTGCAGCGGCTGTCGTCTGGCTGTGCTCGGACGCGGCGGCCTTCGTGGTTGGGCACGCGATGGTCATCGATGGTGGACAAACGGTGCAGTGATGTTTGTCGCCAACCTGATGCGCGGCTGCAAGAGATCCAAGACCATGAGGCGCTGTCTAAGTCTACGGACGGTTCGTTCTAGCGATCGCGACGTCTGGCTGCTGGCCCAAAAGCCCTGGAGTGTGCCAATTCCAGGCATCACGAAGCTACATCACTTAGAGGAAAACATCGGGTCGTCGCCTTCGAACTCAAGCCTGACGATCTGTGCGCTATTGAGACCGCCACCAACAAGATCACGGTGTAAGGGGCTCAGTATTCTGAAAAATTAGAGCATATCACCGGTTACCAAACGGCAAAGATGGTTCCTTAGATGCTTTTTTGGAACCTGCTAATGCCGTATAGAAACAAAGCAACCTCATCAATACGCAACTAATAGTAGAGATAAATCCATGACCACAAATGTACTTGGCTACGCCGCAAAGTCTGCTACAGATGATCTAGCCCCCTATCGCTTTACCCGTCGTGACCCCCGTGCTGACGATGTGGCGATCGAAATTCTTTACTGTGGCGTCTGTCACTCTGACTTGCACACGGCTCGCAATGACTGGGGGGGAACTATGTACCCAGTGGTGCCCGGCCACGAAATCATTGGTCGCGTGGTCGGCGTGGGGGCAGAGGTGACACGGTTCAAGCTTGGCGATCACGTCGGTGTCGGCTGTATGGTCGATTCTTGCCAGCACTGTGCACCCTGCAAACAGGGGTTAGAGCAATATTGCGAGGGGCCTGCCACGTTTACCTACAACGGCAGCGATCGCCAAGATCACACGCCCACCTTTGGCGGTTACTCCCAGAACATCGTCGTGTCAGATAAGTTTGTGCTGCAAATTCCCGACGGGCTCGACCTCAAAGGGGCCGCGCCGTTGCTGTGCGCCGGAATCACCACTTGGTCACCCCTGCGTCACTGGCAGGTGGGTGAGGGTAGCCGGGTGGCTGTTGTTGGTCTTGGCGGTTTGGGGCACATGGCGCTGAAACTGGCCAAGGGCTTGGGCGCAGATGTCACGCTGTTTACCCGTTCCCCCGGCAAGGAGGAAGATGCCCGCCGTCTGGGAGCAGATCACATCGTGATCTCTACCGACGAAGCGCAAATGAAAGCCGTAGAGGGACAGTTCGACTTGATTATTGATACCGTACCCATTGAGCACGATCTCAACCCTTATCTGCCAGCGCTGGCGCTTGATGGCACGCTAGTACTGGTTGGTTTTTTGGGGAATTTGATGCCGACGTTAAACACGGTGCCGCTGATTATGGGGCGGAAGACGGTGGCGGGGTCGCTCATTGGCGGCATTGCCGAAACCCAGGAAATGCTCAATTTCTGTGGTGACCAGGGCATTACTTCAGATGTGGAAGTGATCGACATTCAAGATATCAATCAAGCCTATGAACGCATGCAGAAAAGCGACGTGAAGTACCGGTTTGTGATCGATATGGCTTCCTTGAAGGACTAATACGCAATCGGTCAATCTAAATTAGATCGCCGTAGTTCATCCCTAACTAGCTTAGCCCCTACCCAAAAACCTGCCGCCATACTGCCTAAAAACAAAGACGTGGTATTGACAGCAACCAGCGGATTGAACTGGGGCTTGTGTTCGGCAATTAAAGTGCGCGAGGGATGCTCTGGGTCATACCAAACGGTGACGGTTTGACCGCGCCAGAAGGCGGGGTTTAGCCTATTACTTCGGCGGCGATCGCCAGAGGGAGTTGTTTCTACGCAAGCGCTGCTGACCTCATGAGCTTGCTCAGTGCGATCGCTAAAGCGAATCACTGGGCAAGACGTGATGCTTCTAGAACTGCTGGAGGTTGCGGATTGCTCCGAATTGTCTACCTGCACCACTGTGGCTGAGGCCGAAAGCCAGTTCCTGTAAGCCAAGTTGTCCACCGATGCTGAGAGAGAAACAATAGCCACAAAGACCGTCAACACAGTCATCATCCCACCACCAGAATTGAAGGCAGCGAGGCTAAGAACCAGCAGTAGCTTACGCACAACTTCTCAACGTAAAGTACGATATTCAAGCCTATTGGGCGTTTTTTTCTTCAGCTCTTCAATTCTCGTTCTTTTGCCTACACAGCCACGGTTCTAGGCTGTTTCATGTTTGTGAGAAGAAAGCTATGTCACAGCTTCGCCCCCCGCCCCCCAATTCTGAGGGAATCTGAAACCCCCAAAGTCGGGGGTTTGGGGGCAAAAGCTCATATAGGCAATACTCCTTTTCAACCATGAAACAACCTTGTGGTTCTCCTCTTCTAAGCCTTGGGAGAACCCAGCGGTCCCAGCAGCAAAAACGGCCAGGGCAGCTCTAGATCGGGTACCAGCTCAGCATAGGGTCGAAGCCCTGGCACCGCGTAGGGCAGCACAAACCGCAGCGACCTGAGCGATGCCGGCCGGTTGCCCTCGGCATCGACTGCGCCGTACTCCCTGGCTAGTTCAGCAACAATTTGCACCTGCCCGGTGCGGCGTAGCAGGTTGCGATCGCCCGCTAGCGCCGCAATTACCCGGCCAGTGAGCAGTGGTGTTTCCCAGTTGTAGTGGTCGGGTGTTGAACCATCTTCCCCAGTGCTAGAAGGTTGACCATTCCCTAGCCCCATCTCAGCGGCAAACTGGGTCATTAGCTCAGTGCCGACGATGCCCGGCCAAACCGAGAGCGAGGTCACCTGGTGGGGTTTGAGTTCTACTGCCATGTCTGCGGCCAGGCGATCGCAGGCTGCTTTGCCCACCCCATAGGGCACCCCAAAAATGTACGACAACCCGCCCCACGACGACAGGGTGCAGATTAGCCCCCGCCGCTGCGGCACCATCAGTCGAGCGGCATAGACGCTGGCCAGGTAGTGGCTCCGCAGTCCCACGGCGTTGCACGCATCCCAAAACTCAGCGGGGTCAACCTCCCAAAAGGGCTTGCCGTAGGCGGACTTGAGCGCCGACACCCCAGCATAGGCGTTGTTTACCAGCAGATCGAGCTGGCCATTTTGGTCGGTTTGAATGCGATCGAAGAGGGCTTTGACCTGGTCATCGTCGCTGTGGTCTACCTGTACCGGAATCGCCGTTCCGCCCGCCTGGTTCACCGCCGCCGCAGTTTCTTCTAACGACCCCATCGAGTCGGTCGAGGCAGTGAGGGTGCGCCCGGTGATATAAACTACCGCTCCAGCTTCCCCCAGTCCAGTGGCAATGCCCTTCCCCAACCCCCTAGTGGCCCCAGTCACCACCGCCACCTGTCCGTCTAGCCGTGCCATAGATATCTCCTAATTAAACCGGCGACTTGCAGCCTGTAACAGAGCGATCGCCTAACCGGCCATCCCCAACGTAGCTGCGAGTCAGCTATCGGTTCCAACAACTTTGTTCTAACAGCCCCACCGCCTGTGGGTAAGCCCCGGAAGAATCGCAGCCGGGCAATAGTTACTTATTTAGACAGAAGCATCAGCTCCTCTAATTAGATAACCTATGGCCATAAACGGCGTCGGCTTAGATGTCGGCCCTACCCAATTCAATTGTGAAACTATGTTTGTTAAAGACGCCCAAGATCAAACGTTAATTAAAGTACTCGACGTCACTGACTTAATTGATCCGCAGAACAACCAGATTCAGGGTCAGCAGCAGGCTGGTGAAGAAGAACAGCCACCCCAAGCCTACGAAAAATCGCGCCTTCAGTTTCCCTCTGGCGAGGCCCTACCCGAGTGCTGGACCAACCCAGACTACAAACTGCAACAGAGCCCAACCCCCCAGGCATAGCCAATCCGTTGCACCAGAGCACGGATATATTTCGATCGCGATTCCTCCACCCCCCAAGAGGGTGGCCCTCATCTTGTCCCCCAGCAATCGCTCTCTAACCTATGCACCGCCTTGAGCACAGCAAAACTACCCTTCGGGGCATTTTGGCCGTCTGCATAATAGTGGCAGGGGTTTTGCATTTCGCCCAGCCAGAGCCGTTCATTCGGATCGTGCCGGACTTTTTGCCTGCCCCGGCTGCTCTGGTCTACATCAGTGGCGTGATCGAAATTATGTTGGGCATTGGCCTGTTGGTGCCCGCCCTACGTCAAGCTTCGGCATGGGGGCTGGTTGCATTATTTATTGCGGTGTTTCCGGCCAACCTCAACATGGCCATCAATCACATTGAAATCCAGGGCATCCCCAACACCTGGTGGTTTCAGGCAATTCGATTGCCGTTTCAGTTTGTGTTGATTGCCTGGGCCTATTGGTATACTCGCCCAGAGCAACCGCAAACTTCTCAGTAATCATTTCGGTTGTTTACTGGCATTGCGTGCAGCGTTAGGGCCGATGGCACTGAAATATTTTTTATGCGAGGCGTCACCCCCGCTGGAGGCATTCTAAAGAACAGAATTTGGCTTTGCCCCCACCCTCCAACAGCTTGTTTTCAGCCTTGAGAACGAGCTAGTAGGAGAAAAATCTTTCTTGGGGGCGATTGAGGTGCTCCTACAGCGCTGATAATCTTAAGCAATCAAATTAGGTAATAAGCTATTCTTCCAAGTCCAGAGTTGACTTATACCGTTTGGACTGTGATGGTGGGTGAAACAGGGTGTCTTGACGCCGGTTGGCGGCGATTGCGCCCCAGTCAAAATTTTCACCGCCTAAATCTGCCCTAGACGCAGCGCCAAACATTTGCGTGGCCCGCAGCGACGGCATCTTTAATATACGAATTCACGTTTGGGGTCTCTATGCAAACTCGTCGAAGGCAACCTTCTAATGACTGGACTAAAGGGTCAAAGGGCATAGCCAGTTTTTTTGTGCTCTTTTTAGCCGTTGGCTTTTTGCTGTACCAGCTTTCTTCTAGCGTGCTGTTTGCCATGAGTTACTCCTCTGGCGCTGGAGCCCGAAGTCTTGCTGCAGCACTATTTCCGTTAACAGTCTTAATTTATCTGGGGTTCATTGCGCGAATTCAAATCCCTACTCGGGAGAGTCGCGCTCCCATTATTAACAGCTTTATCGTCTTCCTGTTGTGGACGATGCTGGTACTCGGTGTTGATATTACTAATGAAACCGCTTATTTTCCAATCGAAGAACTGCTCTACTCCCTGACTTTGGCCGCCATGCTCTGGCGCTACAAATATCGAGGCCAATTTAAAGCGTTGGTGGCCTGTTGCTATGGCGTTTTGGCTGGGACGATGGCAGCGGTAATTGTGTTTGGCATCAACCCTGCCGCTATGTAGGGTTTTAGAGGGCGTCTGATACGCGTTTCCTGTAGCTTTAGTCTCCTGCTGCTCCCCTCTGCTTCCCTTAAGCGAAGAGCTTCCTAATAACCCTTAAAAGGTGTACTAGGGAGCTCTTCGCTTTTACTGCCCAAAGTAGGGCTTTTCAACCGTCCTCTTAAAACTGACGGCGCGAGAAAATTAGGATTGATACTGACAGCAGTAGCGCTGTGTAAAGTAAGCCGTAGAGGGCATGGCCAAAAAGCTCTGGAGGGGTGGGCAATAGTTCTATGCCGTAGGCGGCGGCATTGCGCAGGTTGAGGCGTTCTAGGTCGGGCAGCACCAGGTATAGGACGTTGGTGAGCCGCTGCACTGCTGGGGTTTCGCTGAGTTTGCCAAAGGCTACCAAGTCCTGGCTCAGGTGGCCCATCAAATACACCGCAAAGGTGAGCATTGTGGCCAGTAGCGAACTGGTGAATACTCCAAATACGATGGCTACGGCCACCAGCAGCGCCGCTTCCAAAGTTGTAAAGAGCAGCGCTAGCACCAGGCTCCCCAACGAAAAGGGCACGCCGCTAGCGGCCAACACCAGCACAAAAATCGCTCCGAGGGCCGCGATCAGCACCGCCAGCACCGCCGTGAGGCCCAAATGCTTGCCCACGATAAACTCGGCTCGACTGACGGGCTTGGCAATCAGTACCAGCACCGTGCGCTTTTCGATTTCTTTGTTGATGAGCCCAGTGCCCACAAACACAGCCACCACCACGCTCAGCAGGTGAATGCTCGCCAGACCCAGGTCCATCAAAATTTTGTTTTCGGCCCCAGCAGAAATGTCGGGCAGCAGCACCCGAGCGATCACTAGCAACAGGGCGAACAGGGCCACCAGGTACAGAATGCGATCGCGAATTACCTCTAAAAACACGGTGCGGGCAATGACCCC
Source organism: Leptolyngbya subtilissima AS-A7 (assembly GCF_039962255.1). Lineage (NCBI taxonomy): Bacteria > Bacillati > Cyanobacteriota > Cyanophyceae > Leptolyngbyales > Leptolyngbyaceae > Leptolyngbya > Leptolyngbya subtilissima. Next base: position 241,115 of record NZ_JAMPKY010000010.1, read on the forward strand.
TATCCGCGATAGCACCATTGGCTTAACCACTTCTGTACCTCTCAAAATTAGCCTTGCTGTTGTGTGCCCCTAGGATGCCCAGCCTGCCGCGGCGTTTGCAGGTCGCAGGTGAGGGTAGACCACTGAGTGTTGGTGTACCCGGGCGTGGCGTTTTCAGTGTCTACTAGGCCGCCTCGGTTGACTGGCATCAGTAAGCAGGTTTTTTCTAGGTAGTAGCCGTTTTGGTTGGCGGCTGGCCCTGACCAAATTGCCCACAGCTTAAGGGTGTAGCCATCGGCGTTAGACAGGGGCTGAAAATCGAGCCGCCACAGCGAATTTTCTAAGGAGGCGCCGCGACCCATCTGGGATTGTACCCGCCGTTGCAGAGCCTGACGCTGGCCTTCAAGGTTGAGTAGCCATCGCTCTACAGAGGGCCAGGGCTTGTTGTCGATCTGCTCCCGCAGCACTTCTTCGGCAATGGTGAGGTGGGTGACCCCGGCGGGCAGGGCCACCTCCTGGCCCGGAAAGCGGTAGACAAAGGCGCTGTTGTCAACGCTGTCGGCCACTAGGCTGGGGTAGTCGCGCACCCAGGATTGAATGCGGAAGTAGAACTGAAACCAGCTGCTAAACAGCAGGCTGAGGCAAAACAGCAGCGCCAACTGCTGGCGTACCATCGGCGGCGGCGTTTTTAGGTCAAAATCCCAGCTCAATAGACTGGGCACAGCAATTACCGCAAAGGACACTAGGGGCCAGGATACCAGGGCGGGCTGTAACCAACGCCCGCCCCACGACCCAAACAAAAAGATGCATATAATGGCCCCCGATACCCAGGGGGCAACGGGAATGCCAAAAAATCGGACTTTATTGGCCTCTAGCGCCCAACCTACCCCCAGGGCTAAGCAGATCCAGCTGATGGTGGCCAGCAGCCCTACAGTAAAGGGTGTAGCTGCCAAAAGGCGCGCTAGCAGCGACATGAGCCACGAAAACAAGCTCATGTAGATGACGGTTTGCCAGGAAAAGTAGCGCGGCGGCAGCACCGCTTGCCACAGTTCAACCAAGGTCTGACGCAAAAAACCGAAAAAACCTACCATCCCAGTACTCCGCTCTGGTTGATCAGCAGTAGCAGCACCAAGATGGCGGTAAAGCTAGCGGCGTTGGCCTGGAGCATGGCCAACGCCCGAGGCGAGGTGCCGCCCTGTCGTCCTTCAATTTGGGCTCGCCGGGCCCGCTCGTAGCGCTGGCGGCGATCGCCTTCGATCGCCTCTGGGGTGTTTTCTGCAGGCTTTTGGCCAAGCAGTTGCAGCAGCCAAAGCAGCCCTTGGAGCTTAATCCAGTAGGTGACAAAGAAGGCGGCGATCGCTACCACTACCACCACCACCGGCAGCGCGTCGTGCCAGCTGTTGGTGTAAAACCGGTTGAACAGCACGTAGCTAATCACCTGGCTGCGGAGCGCCAAGGGCAGCACCGCCTCAAGGGCCAAAAACGCAATCCAGCCCAAACTGGTGGCCAGCAGGTTAAGGGTGGCGGCATACTGCATACTGGTGCGGTAGCCCAGGCGTAGCTGCTGGCGCAGCACCATGGCTTCTAGCACAATGGCCACCATGAGCAGCATGCTCTGCACGGCGATCGCCCGCAGCGGCAAAATGCCAAGTTCTGATAGCAAATTGTTAATGGGCATGGGCGCTGAGGGTGGGTCGCAATCTCGACCCCTGATGGGGGGTTCCCGGTGCACTCTCAAGGGTATAACCTCGGCCCGGCTTTCGCTAAGATCTTAGATCGGGCCGCTCAAGAATACGCACACCTAGTACGCAATCCGCAACATCCATGGTTAGAACCGGCATCGGCATCCGCACCGCCCAGCAGGGCAACGAGCGGATCACAGGGCAGATTCACGTCTACGACGGCGAGGGCAAGGGTAAGTCCCAGGTGGCCCTGGGGGTGGTGCTGCGCTCCATTGGCCTGGGCATTCAGAATTTTTTGGAGAGCCGGGTGCTGCTGCTGCGGTTTCTGAAAGGACCGGGCCGTACCTACGACGAAGATGCCGCGATTGAGGCGCTCCAGCGAGGCTTTCCCCATCTGATTGACCAGGTGCGCACCGGGCGGGCCGAGTTTTTTGGCCCCGAGGAGATTACTAAATTCGACAAGCAGGAGGCCCAACGAGGCTGGGATGTGGCCAAGGGAGCGATCGCCTCGGGCCTCTACTCTGTCGTGGTGCTCGACGAAATCAACCCGGTGCTCGACTTGGGTCTGCTCGATGTCAATGAGGTGGCCAAAACCCTGCTCAACAAACCCGACCACCTGGAAATCATTGCTACCGGGCGCGGTGCCCCCCAGCCCCTGCTCGACGTAGCCAACCTGCACTCAGAAATGAAGCCACAACCTCGGCCCGAGGGCATTGAGGGCATTGAGGGCATTGAGATCTACACGGGTTCGGGCAAGGGCAAGTCGACCAGCGCCCTGGGCAAAGCTCTCCAGGCTATCGGCCGAGGCATCAGCCAAGATCTCTCCCACCGGGTGCTGATTATTCAGTGGCTGAAGGGAGGCAATGGCTATACCGAAGACGCGGCGATCGCCGCCCTGCGCAAAATTTACCCCAACCTGGTTGACCACCAGCGCTGTGGCCGCGATGCCATTGTCTGGCGCGGACAGCAACAGGAAATTGACTATGTAGAAGCCGAAAGGGGGTGGGAAATTGCTCGGACGGCGATCGCCTCAGGTCTCTACAAAACCATCATCCTCGACGAGCTTAACCCCACAGTCGATCTAGAGTTGTTACCCGAGGAGCCAATTCTCCAGGCGCTGCTACGTAAGCCTCGCGGCACTGAAGTCATTATCACCGGGCGCTGCAAAAATCGCCCCGCCTATTTTGAGTTGGCTAGTACCCACTCGGAGGTGTTCAACCACAAACACTATGCCGAAAAAGGCATTGATTTGAAGCGCGGCGTCGATTTTTAAAGAAGTTTATTTCCATCAAGACTCAAGGAAGAAATAAAGCAGAAATTCGCAATTTAGAGCACAAAACACTGATCAAAGTCACCGCTTCAATCAGTGTTTTGTCATTCTAGAATTTAGTTGAGATCACCTCATAATCTGGGGTAACGCAACTACATAATCTATTAGTCTGCTCTAGGACAGCTAACCGTTTCTACTCAACCCAGTTACGGCTACGATGGGCGGCTAAACGCTCCTCGTAGGAGCGAAGCAAGCCATGGTTGTCTTCGTCGCTCAATCCATAGAAGCCAGTTTCTTGGTCGTAAATATTGGCACTGTGGTTAGGGCTGCCAGGACGGTTTTCTGTCAGCGTGCCCGCAGGAGCGCCGATCGGACCCATACGCCGTAGGTCTCCTGCTACGGAGTCATTGCGGGTAGCCGTCGCGCTAGCCATGTTGCCGATGGGGGGCATGCGTCGCAAATCGCCAGCACGAGAGTCGTTTTGAGCCTCAGTGGAGTAGGTGGTGTTGCCTAGAAATTGACGACTAGAACGCCCTTGAGCAATCGGTTGATAAATTCCTCTAACGCGCTCTTCGTAATGCTCGTCTACCACCATATCGTCGTTATATTCTGGCAGATGCTCGACCTGGGCTTTGGTCAGGCCATCGACGTAGATACGGGTATTGTCATAGTCAAACCGGACTAAGCCAACGGGCAGCAGGACAGTTTTTCCAAAAATCCACGGCCCGGTATCAATTACCAAGTAGCGAAAATGACCAGAATCATCAACTAACAAATCTTTTGCAGAACCTACTTTGTCTTCGCTTTGGGCGTAGACAGTGTAAGAACTGATTTTATCCATTTGGCCGTCAGCAAGAGTCTCACGGTAATTAGGATAATAGTCTTTAAGCCGATGTAAAGGCATTCTAACGCCTCCTTTAATTCGTCTTACTCAAAAACTAACGAAAGTAATCTTCCTCCCCATCGCTCAATAGGGGGAGGGCTACAACCCCAGTAGGCATACATTAAGGGAACGGGTGGACATAGGCATGATGCAGGCTGAACCGACAATTGTGATGGATGTGGTGCTGGTGGGTGGGGGCCACACCCATGCCTTAGTGCTGCGGCAGTGGGGCATGGCTCCACTGCCGGGGGTGCGGCTGACGTTGCTGACCGATCTAGTTGATACGCCCTACTCGGGCATGTTGCCTAGCTATGTGGCTGGGCGCTATAGCTTCGACGAGGCTCACATTGACCTGCGGCCGCTGACTCGTTTTGCCCAGTGCCGCCTAGTAGTCGATCGCGCTGTGGGGCTTGACTTAGCCCAGCAGCGAGTGCTGTGTGCCAACCATCCGCCCCTGGCTTACGATGTGCTGTCTGTTGATACAGGCAGCACCCCCGCGACGTTATCAGTGCCGGGGGCAGCGGAATATGCTATTGCCGCCAAGCCAGTGCCTGCTCTGCTGCGCCAGTGGCAACAGCTAGTTGAAAATGTCGCAGCAAATCCTCAAGAACCAGTCTCCCTGGCGGTGGTAGGTGGGGGCGTTGGGGGTGTGGAGCTGGCTATCGGCATACACGAACGGCTTGTGAACCTACTAGACACCTTGGGCCAACCGGCGGCTAACCTGGCGCTGCACCTATTCCACCGGGGCGACGAACTGGCCCCCGAGCGCAATCGGTGGACGCGCCGCCGATTGGAGCGGGTGTTGCGCGATCGCGGCATTCACCTCCACCTCAGCGAAGCAGTCAAGGAAATTTGCCTGGATGAAGGCAGCGGTCAGCGGGTGGTGAGGGGCTCGTCGGGGCTGGCAGTAAAGTGCGATCGCGTTTTCTGGGTCACCAGTGCCAGTGCCCCCGCCTGGCTGCAAGAGTCTGGCCTATCCCTCACTGACGAGGGCTTTATTCAGATAGGTGATACCCTGCAAACCCTCTCCCACCCCAACGTCTTTGCCGCTGGGGATGTAGCCACTATGGCGCGTCACCCCCGCCCCAAAGCCGGGGTATTTGCCGTGCGCCAGGGACCGCCGCTAGCCCATAACCTGCGCTGCTTTGTACAGGGTCAGCTGCTCAAACCCTTTCGCCCCCAGCACCAGTTTCTCAGCCTGATCGAAACCGGCAACGGCAAAGCTATTGCCGACCGGGGTCCTTTCGCGATCGAGTCTCCCCTGGCCCACCGTTGGAAAGACCACATCGATCGCAAGTTCATGGACCGCTTCCGCAACCTACCGGTTGGGGGAATGGCTCAAGCTGCGGTTAAAGCGCCTACCGTTCCCCCCTCGCCCCCCTGTGCGGGCTGTGGCTCTAAGGTGGGCAGCACTGCCCTGGCCGAAGCCCTTCGCCGGGTGCGCCAAGACTTTCCTGAAGTCGCCAGCGAGGCCGTCTTGATTGGCCTGAATGCCCCCGATGACGCGGCTGTAGTTACCGTGCCGCCGGGGCAGGTTATGGTGCAGACCGTCGATTACTTCACCGCGCTAATAGACGACCCATTTACCTTTGCCCAGATCTGCCTCAAGCATTGCCTTGGAGATCTTTACGCTATGGGTGCCCAACCCCACACGGTACTGGCCCTAGTGCAGGTGCCCTACGCCACCCCAACCAAACAGGCTGAAATGCTCTACCAAATCTTAGCCGGCACCTTCAAAGGCCTGCTGGCCGCCAATGCCCCGCTGGTGGGCGGCCACACCGTTGTTGGGCCTCAACTGGCCCTAGGCTTTGCCTGCAACGGCATCGCCAACCCTAACGCCCTGCTGCGCAAAGGTGGCATGCAGCCCGGTGACGCCCTAATTCTCACTCAGCCCTTGGGGACCGGGACGTTGTTCGCGGCCGATATGCAGGGCAAAGCTAAGGGGAGGTGGATTGAGGATGCGATCGCCCACATGCTCACCCCCAACCAGGCTGCTGCCAATATCTTTCGCACCCACGGAGCCACTGCCTGCACCGATGTCACTGGATTTGGCCTCGCCGGACACCTGCTCGAAATGGTGCGAGCCTCGGGTGTTGCCGCTGCTCTAACCCTTGATGCTCTGCCGGTGCTGCCTGGTGCGATCGAAATGCTAAATGCGGGCCTCTTCAGCAGCCTCCACCCCCAAAACCTCCAAGCTACGGATTTTGTCGATCAAACCTGGAGCAACCACCCGCTCTATCCCCTGCTGTTCGATCCCCAAACTGCCGGGGGGCTCTTAGCAGCCGTGCCAAATGCTGCTGCCCACAGCTGCCTAGCCGAACTACACCGACAGGGCTATAAAACCGCTGCGGTGGTGGGTCGCGTGACACCCGCCGCTGATACTGCCCATGCCCTATTGCTGAACCTTGAAGAAGGGTGATTTTAGAGTGAAGCGGCACTGCCTAAGTGGTCTTAAACAATGCCGCTTCCAAAGATTTAGTCTAGAAATCTCGGGTTGACCTAGGCTTCTGCTGCCTTATAGGCCGTCCAACCACCGTGGGCCGAGATATCGGGCCAACCGTGCTCGTCGATCAGTGCTTTGGGGTAGAGAAACGCGATCGCCGTCCCCCCATCCGCCAGCTGCACCTCGTGGGGATACATGTGCGGCGGCTCATTGTCTTTCAAATAGGCGTACTGCTCTGGGGTCATCGCGTACAGCTCACCGGGGATCGAAATCCCCCCCGTCTCAACCTCGTAAATGCCTGGGTGCCAGCCATCCTTCACCGCGTGCAGCCGATAGATGGGAGCCGTTGCCGCTGCTCCAAGAAAGTCTGCATCCTGGAGGTTTTGGTTGTCGGGCTGACCGCGCAGGGCCGAGCCACAAATAAAGACCGTAACGTTTTCGGTATTGTCAGTCATGGCGAGCATTCCAGTGCCAGAGAGAGCGTAAAAAGGTTTTCAAGTTATCACCTTAGAGGATCACGCCACCCCAACACAGTTTGTTGTATACAGTCCACCACCGTTGACTAGACCAATCGGCCGTTGGGCTCTAGCAGCGCCAGCGTAAACGTCGGTGGCTCAATCACCAGCAGGGTTTCATCGCCGCGACGGGCTAGTTTCGCGGCAATGTCGAGCACCTTCGCCGCATCGGTATCTTGCTTAAAAAAGCTGTAGTAGCGATCGTTGTGGGTAAGCGCCATCAGCGGTTTAGTCACGTCGGGCACCTGCAACCGACAGGTTTGATAGGTGGTTTCGTCCGTCACTACTAGGCAGGCTTGAGGCCCGAACACTGGGCGAATCGTGTAGCCCGGCTTTCTAGCTGGGGCGGCGTAGACAGCCTGAGGCTCGTGGGCCCACACAGCGTAGCCCTGCCGAGTTTGTGTAATTGCCGCCGTATAGTCTCGCTTCCCTAGGCGGGCTACCACATTTAAAGCCTTGCGAGCCTCAGGCACAATCTTGAGAAAACTGTAGAACTGGTTGTCGACATAGATCGCTGACAGCCGATGGTCGATATCGGGCACCCGAACATGGCAGGGGGTGTACAGGTCGCGGTCAAACAGCAGCTTACAGGCCATGGCCGGGGCGGGGGCCAGAGAAACCTGATCGAGGCGAGGGGAAACGCTCATAGGGCAGTAGAAGTTGCAGTGGGTGGGGCCGTTACTGGAGATTGCCCCCAGTAACACAGTAGGTTTACTCAATAGCATGGGGGATGGTCAGTATTTTCCCAATGTTGAAATAACGGAGGTTTGTCCGATTAAAAAGAGCATCGACCGGGGAAAATACGGACGCTTTCTGCGATTTGCAACAAAATGCAACACAAAATGGCGACGGTGGCAGTGGCGCGATCGCGCGTCAGGGCAGAATACTCCACCGTTGGTAAGCCATGCCGGGCTAGGGTTTGGCAATTCCTGATATGGTGAAGGACTGAACCATTGCCCCTTCTGAGTACGTTGACCACGCCATGATGGCCACAGTAGATTCCCCAATTCCGGTTGTATTTCCCCTGGCGGCGGTTGTTGAACAGGGGGCGATCAAAATGGCCCTGCTGCTGGCGGCGGTAGACCCCAACCTGGGTGGGGTCGTGATTGCTGGGCGGCGCGGCACCGCAAAATCTGTTATGGCGCGGGCGCTGCACCAGCTGTTGCCCCCCATTGAGGTGGTCGAGGGTTCCTGCTGCAACGCTGACCCGGCTGCCCCCCAGCTGTGGGATGACCAAACCCGCGATCGCTTCGGTGACTCCAATAGTTACCCCGACCTGCCCACCCGCGTGGTGCCAGCTCCCTTTGTGCAAATTCCCCTGGGGGTGACCGAAGATCGGCTGCTGGGCTCAGTGGATGTGGCTCGCTCGATTCAGGCGGGGGAGAGCGTGTTTCAGCCGGGGCTGCTGGCCGCCTCAAACCGGGGTGTGCTGTACGTCGATGACATCAACCTGCTCGATGACCAGGTGGCCAACCTGCTGCTGGCTGCCCTCACCGCCCGCCGCAACCAGATCGAGCGCGAGGGCCTGAGCTTTCAGCACCCTTGTGAGCCCTTACTGATCGCCACCTACAACCCAGAGGCCGGGCCGCTGCGGCAGCACCTGCTCGATCGCATTGCGATCGCCCTGTCAGCCGATAGCGCTATGGCTCTCGAAGACCGGGTGGCCGCTGTCGAACAGTCAACCCAGTTCGCCAACGATCCCCAGGCGGTGATTGCTGCCTACGCCGACGAGATCGATGCCCTCAGAACCCAGATTATTCTGGCCCGCGAGTGGCTCAAAGAGGTCACCATCAGCCGAGAGCAGATCCAGTACCTGGTGACCGAGGCTCTGCGGGGTGGCATTCAGGGTCACCGGGCCGAGCTGTTTGCGGTGCGAGTAGCCAAGGCCCACGCCGCCCTAGAGGGGCGCGCTGAGGTCAACGCCGACGACCTGCGGGTAGCGGTGGAGCTGGTGATTGTGCCTCGCTCCCTGCTGCCCCAAGACATGCCCGAAGAGCCGCCGCCACCGCCGCCACCGCCGCCCTCCGATCAGGATCAAGACGAGCCCCAGGACAACACAGAAGATCAAGACAAGGACGAGGAGGAGGAGGACGATACCCCTGACGAGGATGACAGCCCCCCCAGCATTCCAGAGGAGTTTGTCTTCGACCCCGAGGGCGTCATTATTGATCCCTCCATGCTGCTGTTCGCTCAGACCATGGGCCGCCAGGGCAAATCAGGCAATGCCAACCTAATTTTTTCTGAAGAACGGGGCCGCTATATCAAACCATTCTTGCCCCAGGGGCCGGTGCGCCGCATTGCGGTAGATGCCACCCTACGGGCCGCCGCCCCCTACCAAAAGGCCCGTCGCGAGCGCGAGCCCGGTCGCCGAGTCATTGTTGAACAGGGAGATATTCGCGCCAAGCGGTTGGCCCGCAAGGCCGGTTCGCTAATTATTTTTGTGGTCGATGCCTCGGGCTCTATGGCACTGAACCGCATGCAGAGTGCTAAGGGGGCGGTGCTAGAGCTGCTAACCGAAGCCTACCAAAACCGCGACCAGGTGGCGCTAATTCCCTTTCGGGGCGAGCAGGCAGAGGTGCTGCTGCCGCCTACCCGCTCGATCGCCATGGCTCGGCGGCGGCTAGAGCGCATGCCCTGCGGCGGCGGCTCGCCGTTAGCCCATGGCCTCACCCAAGCGGTGCGGGTGGGCATCAACGCCCAGCAGTCGGGGGATGTGGGCAGCGTGGTGATTGTGGCGATTACCGATGGTCGGGGCAACGTGCCGCTTTCGCGCTCCCTGGGCGACATTCCTGAGCCCGATGCCTCTAAGCCCGACATCAAGCAGGAGCTGCTAGAGATCGCCGGGCGCATACGTGGAGTGGGCTATCAGCTGCTAATTATCGACACCGAGCGCAAGTTTGTCTCGACTGGGTTTGGTAAAGAGTTGGCTAAGACTGCCGGAGGCCGCTACTACCAACTGCCTAAAGCTACCGATCAGGCCATTGCTTCTATGGCCCGAGGGGCGATCGCAGATATGAAGACTGGGTGAACCGTTCGACTTCCGGCCTCTATTTGGCGCATCTTAAGGTCTAGACGGGCAATATGTAAGGTATGAATCTCTAGAGGTAGGTCCCCGCTCTAGAGTCAGCCTATCCCTAATGTGCACCATCGCGAGTCGCCATGGAACGTCGAGTGTCATCGCTATCCCAGGGGCAACGCCTGCTGGCCGCCATCATGATTACTGATGCGGTAGGCTTTAGCACCCGCATGTCAACCGATGAAGAATGCACTCTGCGGTTGATCGATCGCGACCTGACGCTGATCGGCGATATCTGCCGAGAGTTTGGTGGCACTGTGCTCAAATCGACCGGCGACGGTCTGCTAATCTACTTTCTCAGCGCTGTAGAAGCGGTCTCCTGCGGGTTAGAGATGCAGCGGCGGCTAGTCGATCTAGCTGAGGGCCTGGAGCCCAACCAGTATCTCGATCACCGCATTGGCGTGCACCTCGGCGATATCCTGGTCAGTGAGCAGGATGTCATGGGCAATGGGGTCAACATCACCGCCCGACTGCAAACCTTTGCCAAACCTCGCGGCCTGTGCGTGTCGCGCACTATCTACGATGTGGTCAAGGCGCGGCTCAATCTTCACGCTACCTTTCTAGGCCCCCTGCAACTCAAGAATATTGAGGAGGCAGTACCTGCCTACCAGCTGGCGCTCCACGCTGAAGACACTGAGTCTGGCCCCCAAGGATCTGAGGACCACACCTGCACCCTACCTATGACCACGGAGGCTCTGCTAGACAATGCCCTGCGCCATCTGGGCACCCACGCCCATAACCTGCGCATCAAGAAATTGGTGTTTGCTACCTATCAGCAGGCCTGGGAAAATGACCCTACGGTGCTAGATCAATTTGACCTCCGATCGCTGCTGCTGTCGCTGCGCGATCGCTACCCAACCCTGGCTGAATTTGAAGATCAGCTAAAGCGGGTAGTGGCCGGGCTCAACCGCCAAGATCTTTACAGTGAAATTGCCGGAACCATCGTCAAACAGCTCCAACCCTGGTACGGGCGATCGCTGTTTCAAAACCCTGAGGCTACCTCCGAAGTTTTCACTCAGCTCACCCCGCGTTCTCTAGAGGAGCGCTGCCAGGCCATTGCCGACCAGTTTGACCGCAGCCCTGAGGCCCTGCGACTACGCAAGCTGCTGCATTGTCTTTGTCACGGTGGCTGGGAAAATGACCCCAGCCGTCTCAGCGAAACCTATTTGCCGGGGCTAATTCAACAGACGCTTACCCTGGCCCCTAGGCCCCAAGACCTGCGCTATCGGTTGAGCCGCGTTGTCAAGTATCTCAACCGACGCCAGCAGTACACTCGCTTGGCTAACCAGATCATGGTAGGGTTCCAGCCCCTCTACCAAACCCAGCCTGAGGCCCTAGCCGAGGCCACGGCCTTAGTAGAACAAACGGTTTTGGCTGAGGCCACCGTCCTGGCTGAGCCCTCTGGACCCTCCAGTCCGATCGCCGAAGCCTATACCACCCTGTCCAGCGGCGGCTATGACCAGCCAGCAGATTTGACCACTCTCCATGGCACCCTCTCTAACCCCATAGGTGGCGGGTCTGAGCCAGGAGGCCCGAGGCGCGATCGCTCGTCCCTATTCGACCTGCGGGGCGAGATTGTTCAGTATGCCAATCCGCTGCGGGCCAAAATTTTGCTGTACTCCTGTCTCCACGGCCCCTTCGGCTACACAACCCAAGACTGGTCTAGCCTCAGCCGACGCACTCTCGACGACTTATTGCAGCAAACCTTCGAATACTGTCCCACCTACTCTGACTTAGACAGTAAGCTATCCATTATTGCCCACTGTCTCGGCCGGGTCGGCGACGGGGGGCAGGTGGCCAGCGCCATTGCTCAGGCAATGCGCGCCTACTATCCCCAAGACCCCAATGGTCTGCTAGAGTCGGCAGAGGCAGTGGCCCAAAGCCCAACCCCCCATCTTGAAGTTGTCTCTGAGACGTCTAACGCTGGCGATCGTTCCGCTGTGGCTGCCCCTGTATCCGCCCGATTTTCTGCCTAAGCCCCTTGGTCTTCGATATGAATGCCCGCGAACTGCTCGACGCCTATGCCCGCGGCGATATGGACTTTAAGGGTAAGACCCTGGTGGGCATCGACCTCGCTGGGGCTGATTTGATTGGGGCCGATATGATGCAGGCAGATCTCGAGAATGCCAACCTCATGCTGGCGTTTTTAACGCGGGTGCGCTTTCGCCAGGCTAATTTGTCGCGGGCGCGCCTGGGGGGAGCTAACCTCAACCAGGCCGATCTGTCGGCTGCCATGCTGCGCGATGCTGATCTGCACGGGGCTAGCCTACAGGGGGCCGATCTGCGCAGCGCCAATATGACCCTGGCCGATCTGCTCGATGCCAATCTCACCGGAGCTGACCTGCGCAACGCTGATCTCAGCGGCGCTAACCTCACCGGGGCCTGCCTACGTGGAGCTAATCTACGCCAAGAAAACCGCAAGTACGCCACCAATCTGCGGGGAGCTAAGTTACACCTGGCTGATTTACGGGGCACCAATCTCTCGGGGGCCGATTTGGCCTACGTTGACCTCAGCGGCGCTAATCTCAGCGAGGCGGTGCTGCGCGATGCCAACCTCAAGGGAGCTAATTTGCAGGGGGCGCTGCTGTGCAATGCCAACCTCAGCGATGTCGACCTTAGCCAAAGCTGCCTAGAGTCTGCCGATCTCACCCAGAGCCGTTTCCCCCGTAGCAACCTCAGCCAGGCTAATCTTAACCGCGTCAGCGCCAAAGGGGTCGACTTCACTGAGGCCACCATGGCCCTAGCTCAGATGGATGACTGCAACTTGGCCAGCGCTCGCTTTAGTCGGTCTGACCTATCTCGCGTGAGTCTGCGCCGTTCTATTCTCACTAAAGCTCTGCTAGTTGAAGCCTATTTGGGCCGGGCCGATCTCACCGATGCCGACCTCAGCGAAGCTATTTTAGAGCGGGCCGAAATCAGCAGCACCACCCTAGTCAATGTCATGCTAGCGGGAACTACCATGCCTGATGGCAGTATTCATGAGTGACGGGAGCGCCTCTGTTCCTGGTGAACTACGGCGCCAGTCGCTCCCATATGTATTCAATAGTCCAGTTCTTCTTCGTACTCAGTGACTTTTTTCTTTTGGGGGATGTTGAGGGGCTTGGCCTCGTAGGGTGCGCCCTCGTCTTCCTCTGTCCAAACATCTTCGGTGACGTCTTGGAAGTCGGCGTCGTAGGCCTTGTAGGTGCTCTGGTCGTCTAGGGTAGCGGCCTGGTAGCGTTCTGCAGGCTGCTGGGCCTGGAGAGGGGCTTCAACGCGCTCGGGTTCGCCCCAGTCATCGTCGCTCCAGCGCTCTTCGGTGGTAGCCGGACGGGCTTTGCTAAATTCGGCGGGTACCTGCACCCCAGAGGGCAACTGATTGGCAGTTGACACCGGCATAATGTACTCGCTGTCGTCATTGCGATCCCACGGAGCGCTGCCGATGCCTAGGCGCTCTAGCAAGCCAACGCTGAGCTGCACCATTTTTTCTTCGGCACCTTCAAAGACAATCAGGCGATCGGGGCCACTGCTGACTACTTCGTCAATGGAAAGTTCGTAGGTGCTAATCACCTGGTCGGGAATCTGAGGCAGGCCAAAGGAGGCGATCACAATGGTTTCTAGCCGTCCAGTGGTGACGTCGAACTTAAACCCACGCACTCGGCCCAGGGGTTCCCCAGTCTCGGTGATAACTTCACAGTTGACCAGCGTGCTGTAGGGGGCCACACTCATTTCGTCGTCTAGAACGGCTTCGTCATCTACCAAGATGACATCGCCAATCTGGCGGATGTTGGTAAGAGCCATGACCTGCTGGGTGCTTGATACCAGCCCAGACATAATATTTTCGCGCAGGCCAATGGCCACGACTTCTCGCTGGTCTACATCGACCCAAACCTGGCTGACAATTCCCAGTCGCTGGCCTGAGTTGCGGGTAATTACCTGGGTACCCAAGAAGTCGGAGCGAAGACGATATTTGTCTAAGGTCATGTTTAATCCATCTCGTGGACCGAGACAACAGAGCGCTGGTACAAGCCAGGCCGGTGGCAGACCGCGTTACCGGGGTAAAACGATTCCTTAACCTGAATAGCTATCTTAACCAGAATCGTCTAATTCTACAGGAGGGAAGACCGAACTACCAGACGGATTCGGTTGGTCTACTAGCTTGATTTGCTCTGTAAATCTAAGGTTTAGGGGAACGGAGAAATGTTTAAACCTGACATGCTTTTTGCTACATATTGTGTCTATCTTGATTAAGACTATAGCGTTGCACTTTGGGTCTCCAGATCGATGCCGAGTACTTGGGTGTAGGCTCCACGGGCCTGGGTGACGCCGATGGTACGCTGGGCGGCTTCAATCATTGGACGACGCAGGCTGACCACAATAAATTGGGCCTGCTCGGTCTGGTGTTTAATCATGCGCGACAGTCGCTCCACGTTGGCCCCGTCGAGGAACATGTCAACCTCATCGAAGGCGTAGAAGGGAGAGGGGCGATAGCGCTGGAGGGCAAAGATAAAGCTGAGCGCCGTAAGGGATTTTTCGCCCCCGGACATGGAGGCTAGGCGGCGCACAGGCTTGCCCTTGGGGTGGGCGACTAGGTTGAGGCCGCCGTTGAACGGGTCTTCGGGGTCTTCGAGCTGGAGGTGGCCGTCGCCATCGGAGAGTTCGGCAAAAATTGACTGGAAGTTGAGGTTGACGGCGTCGTATGCTTCGGTAAAGGCTTGGCGGCGCAGGGTGGTAAAGGTCTCGATGCGCAGCAGCAACTCGGTGCGCTCTTCTTCAAGAGTAGTGAGCTTGTGAGTCAGCTCAGTGAGACGCTCTTCGGTACGGTTGTATTCTTCAAGGGCCAGCATGTTGACTGGTTCCATAGCCTCCATGCGACGTTGGAGCGATCGCAGCTCTTTCCGCAACTCCTCCAAATCTGTCTCGGCGGGAATTTCGGGCAGTGGGTGGGGTAGCTCGGCCGCTTGGGTTGACAACAATTCCTGGGCCTCGGCCAACTGCTGACGGCGCTCCTGCTGGGTTTCGAGCAGCTTTTGCCGCTCCCACTCCTGCTGCTGGGTCTGGGTACGCTGGGTGCGCAGACGGCTCTCTAGCTCGTCGCGAACGGCTTTTTCAGCGGCTAGGGTTTGGTCAAGGGCGGCCATCTGCTGACGCAGCTGGGCGATTTCACCATTCAGCCTGCCCTGCTGTTGCTGGAGCTGGGTGAGCTGCTGGTCGCGCTCAGTCTGCTGCTGGGCTTGGGTGGTGAGGGTCTGCTGGGCTTGGGTAAGGGCTAGCTCAAGCTGCTGGCGCTGGTTGTGCAGATCTTGCAGGTGGCGCTCGGCATCTTGGAGGGCCTGCTGGCGATCGCTCAACTGACTTTCCAGCTGTCCCACCGCTGCCTGGGCAGTTTGCCACTCGCTGTGGGCTTGGGACTGCTCTAGCTCGCTAAGAGCCTGCTGTAGACGGGCGATTTCAGCTTCCTGGGCGGGCAAAGATTCTGCGAGTTCTTGCAGGCGCTCCTGGGTGCTGGTCAATTCTTGCTGGTGCTGACTGAGCTGGGTTTCGAGCTGGGCTTCCTGCTGGGCCTGCTGCTGCTGCTGGGTCTGTTGCTGCTCGTTCGCTAGCTGGAGTTCGCGGTACTGCTGGCGCTGGGCAATTAAGTTTTGGGTGAGAGTTTGTAGAGTTTCGGAGGTGGTCTTGAGGTCGCGATCGCAGCGCTCTAGCATCACCTCAATATCGCCTAGACGCTGGCGCAGGGCCTGGGCTTCTGACGATTCTGCCGGTTCTACGGTGCCAAAGTGCAGACCGCCGGAACGCGACGACACGTTTCCCCCGGTCATCGCTCCGCTGGTTTCGAGAATTTCCCCTTCCAATGTGACGATGCGGTAGTCACCGAGGTACTGCCGGGCTGAGGTGAGGCTGTCGAACACCACAGTGCTGCCAAAGGTGTAGCCAAAAATATCGCGGTAGCGGGGATCGCAATCGATCAGGTTGACGGCGTAGTCGAGTAATCCGTCGGGGCGCTTCCAGTCGGGCACGGGGGTAAACCGGGGGGCGCGAATTTTGTTCAGGGGCAAAAAAGTAGCCCGCCCGGCCCGGCGCTGCTTGAGAAACTCAATGCCTTTAGCGGCTACCTGGTCGTTCTCGACCACTAGGTAGCCGAGGCGCGCTCCGGCAGCAATTTCTAGCGCGAGTTGATATTTGGGGTCTACTTTGCCCAGTTGAGCTACTAAGCCGCTGATACCCACTAGGCCGCTGTCGAGCAGCAGCTTGGTGGCGTGGGTACCCTGGCTCTCTTGCAGAGCCTGAGTTTGGGCTTCGAGCTTATCGAGTTCGCGCTGCTTATCGCGCTGTTCTTTGAGCAAGCGGGTTTGGGTGTCGCGCTGGACAGAGAGTTCTGCCTCGGCAGCGGCAATCTTGGCGGCGATCGCCTGAATTTCTTTTTCCGCTGTCGCTAAACGTTGGGCGAACCCAGTATCGGCTTCCGAGGCAGCTGGCGCAGATCCCAAGGCGCGGCGCTGCTCGCTTAACGTCTCGATCTGCTGTTCGAGCTGGCGTAGGCGCTCTTGCAGGCGAATCTGCTCGGCCCGCTGGGGTTCGACATCGCCCCGTAACGTTTCGATCGCCTGGCGCAGCTGGGTCTGCTGCTGAATGCTGGCTTGGGACTCAGAGGCGATCGCCAATGTTGCCTGGCGGCGTTCTTCTAGGGCCTGCTGCACCTGGTTCTTGGTCTCGGTAAGGGCGACTAGCTCTCCCGTGGTTAGAGAGGCAATGGATTGCCGCACCTGCTCCAAATCGCGCTGCTGCTGCAGTTGGACGATCTCGGTGTCGCGACGCAGGGCAGCTCCCTGGTTGGTAGCGTTGCGGTTCTCCTGTTCCTGGCGCTGAAGCTGGCGCAGCTCAGCTTCATGGGTGGCCACTTGGGATTGCAGGGCCAGGTGCTCGTCTTCGCCCATAGCTCGAATGCGGGCATTGAGGGTAGCGAGTTCGGCTTCGAGAGCGGCGATCGCCCCCTGCCCCTGGGCGATCGCCTCGGCTAGCTGAGTCGACTTGACCTCGCCCTGCTCTAGGGTTTGGTGCAGGGCGGCGATCGCCCGCTGCTGGCTTTGCCACAGCAGCACGGCCTCCCACTGACTTTTGGTCTGAAAGGTTTCCTTGAGCCGCTGGTACTTCTCGGCCTTTTGTCGGTCTTGGGCCAAGCGCTCAAGCTGGGTTTGCAGCTCGCGCTCGACAATGCGAAAGCGATCTTCGTGGTCGCGCACGGCCTCCAGCTTGCCCCGAGCCTGGTCAATTTTGCGATCGAAGGCGGCGACCCCAGCTAACTCGTCGATAATTTCCCGGCGCTCGCGGGAGTTCATCGAAATAATGCTGGTGACATCCCCCTGCAGCACCACGTTGTAGCCTTCGGGATAGACATGGAACCGCTGCAGCTGCTCGTGGAGCTGGTTGAGGGTGCAGGGCTCGCCGTTGATGTAGTAATTAGAGGTGTAGGTGCCTTGGCTGGTCACCCGCAGCCGCCGGGTGATGCTCCACTCGCGGCCCGTGGGTAACGTGACCACATTGGCGGCGTCTGACTCGGAAATTTCGAGGGTGGGAGAGTTGCCGTTGCGGCTATTGGTGCTGGCGTTACCGTTGCCGTTGCGATGGCCGTTGAGGTTATTCCCATGGGACTCAGTGCCCTCGTCGCTATCGATCATCAAGTCGGCAGCCACATCACTGAGGTCAAAGGTCACGGTGACGCTGGCTTCGGAGGTCGCGCGACGGCTCATCTGGTTTTGGTTCACCAGGTCGGGCAGGCGATCGGCCCGCATGCCCTTAGAGCTGGCCAACCCCAAACCAAACAGCAACGCGTCTAAAATATTCGATTTACCTGAGCCGTTAGGCCCAGATATGACAGTAAACCCAGGCAACAATGGAACCTGGGTCGTACCCCCGAACGATTTGAAGTGGGACAGCTCAACACGCTTGATGTGCACTGGCCAGCGTTACCTCAAGATTGAAACAAGTGTACTACAGGGCAGAGATTTTGGCTATCTAACCTAGACAGCTAGGATCCACACCTATTAGCTAGGCTGATGCCGCCTAAGTTTAGTGCAAAGAAAAGGATTTGTACGCTAGATAGTGAAGAAGGCATTCACATTCTGGGCAAGCCGCCTCGAGCTTCTTGGGTTTGCAGCTAGAACTGCACCTTCCCAAGAAAACTAATCCAGGATGGCACAATGAAGGGGAAAATCTACCCCCAGCCCCCGTGAGCCAGACCACTCCCCCCCCTCTGTCCCAGCCGATGATTTTAGGCTTTGACCCCGGACGGCAAAAATGTGGCTTGGCCGTCATGGGGCTAGACCGATTACTGTGCTATCAGCAGGTGGTTGCCGCCGATGCGGTGATCGATGAGATTGCTGCCCTGCGCCAGCGATTTCCAATTTCAACCATTGTGCTGGGTGACCAAACCGCCTCGGGGAACTGGAAAGATACCCTCAGCCAGCTACCTGACCCGCCTCGGATCATGCTGGTGGATGAACGATATACCACGTTAGAGGCGCGCGATCGCTACTGGCAGATGTATCCCCCATCGGGGCTAGCAGGGATAATTCCCCAATCGCTGCGCAAAATTTCTCGTCCCATAGACGACATCGTGGCCATTTTGCTGATCGAGCGCTATCTAAACCGCTTGACAGGCGAGTAGGGCATGATCTGTCCTTTTGCCTAGAGCTTTGCCCGAATGGTGAACGAGTAGTCACCGCCGGGTTCGAGCTGGTAGTCGAAGCGTTCTAGAAAGCGGCTGAGGGGTTCGCAGATCAGGGCACGCCCCAGGGATGGCTCTACTCGAAGGTTGCCCTGGCGAAAGCGCCACTGAAATTGCCATTCGTAGGTGCTGGCCCGCACTTCGCCTTCGATGCGGCCCTGGCTCCACGACTGGTGGGTAATGCGAACGTAGGCAGTGGTTTCAGAGGGGCGACGGGTCACGGCGGCAAAAGCAAAGCGATAACAAAACAATCGTGATCGAGGTTAAGGGCTAGGCAACACCCCCACAGGTAAGATAACCGTAGCGTAGGCTGTGGTCTACCCCGATACTGTGGGCAACGATACGGCTCAGCACCCCGCGATCGAGCAATTCGGTCACGGGCTGTTTTACCCTAGACGAAAAAACGGTAGCCTAGGGAGAAGCTAAATTGTGATCCCCAGCGTGTTCGGCATCTTAGCGGGTGTAGGGCACGTTTTGTTTACCTGATTTCCCCGATTGTAAGGTTGGACCCTGCCTGTGCCCAAGGTTGGCATTATCTACAACGACGTTAAGCCTGTGGCCTGCCAGGTCGCTCTCGAATGGGAGGAAAAACTGACTCGTCGAGGCTACACCGTCAGCCTGGCCACCGGCATGGGCGGCATTTTAGGCTATTCTCATCCTGAGCGCCCCGTCTGCCATACTCCCCTTGACAGTCTGGTGCCGCCGAATTTCGATGCCGATATGAGTTTCGCGGTGGTGCTGGGGGGCGATGGCACGGTGCTGTCGGCCTGTCGGCAACTGGCCCCGATTGGGGTGCCTCTGCTGACGATAAATACAGGCCACATGGGCTTTTTGACTGAGGCTTATCTGAACCAGTTGCCCCAAGCCATCGATCAGGTACTGGCGGGCGACTACGAAGTCGAAGAGCGGGGCATGCTAGCGGTGCGCCTTTTCCACGAGTCTAGCCTCGTATGGGAAGCTCTCTGTCTAAACGAGATGGTGCTGCACCGTGAGCCCCTGACCAGCATGTGTCATTTTGAAGTGGCGATCGGCTCTCACTCCCCAGTTGATATTGCGGCTGACGGCATTATTGTGTCGACGCCTACAGGGTCTACAGCCTATTCGCTCTCGGCGGGTGGGCCGGTGATCACCCCTGGGGTGTCCGTTACTCAGCTTATTCCTATTTGCCCGCACTCGTTGGCGTCCCGAGGGCTGGTATTTCCTGACCACGAGCAGGTGGTGATTCGCTCAGCTAACCCCGACCCTCTGGTGCTGATTGTGGACGGTAACGCGGGCTGCTACGTCATGACTAAAGACGAGGTGAGCACCTGCCGCGCCCCTTACCCAGCGCGGTTCATTCGGCTAAAACCGCCGGAATTTTTTACCGTGCTGCGCGAAAAACTGGGCTGGGGACTGCCTCATATCGCTAAGCCAACGTCGGTAGAGCTTCCCTGAGGGGTAGGCAGGTGGATGGGTGGGTGGGTAAGGGACAGATCCCTGTGTCTTACCAGCGTTCTGTCAATGGGTAGACGGACGACTTGGGGTAAATCGGTGGGAATACTGGTCTGAGCCCTACACTTCCCTGTTGCCATGGATTGGCCCACCATTACTGTAATCATTCCTACCTATCAGCGGGAGGCGGTGCTGTGTGAGACGCTGCGCAGCGTGCTGGCTCAAGATTACCCGGCCTACGAAGTGGTAGTGGTAGACCAAACTCAAACCCACCAGCCGGAGACCCAGCAGCAGCTTCAGGCTTGGCAGAATGCGGGGGACATTACTTGGTACTCAGTGCCCTGGGCGAGTCTACCGGCGGCGCGAAATTGGGGCATAGATCGATCGCATTCCGATCTCGTCCTCTTCATCGACGATGATGTGGTGCTGCCTCCGGGCTACCTCTACGCCCACGCCCGCACTTTTCTGGAGCGGCCTGAGGTCGGGGCGGTGGCGGGGCGTGTGTTTGACCGCATGAAGCTCGCAGAGCAGACGGATCTGGAAATTGACTATCTGCCTCCCCAGGCGATGGATCCAGGAATTGCCTGGTACCACATCGACCTGGTGCACACCACGCAGCCCCAGCGGGTGCTGACAGCGCGGGGGTGCAACATGTCGTTTCGGCGAGAATTGTTCGACAAGCACGGCTTGCGCTTTGACGAGCGCTTCTACGGCAGTGCCGTGCGCGAGGAGTCTGACTTTTGCCTCCACATTCGCGCCACCGGCTACATCATTTGGTACAACCCGGAGGCGCACCTAGTGCATTTGGGAGAAGAGACAGGGGGCTGTCACGACATTACGACGCGATCGCTCAGCTACCAGATGAACTTTTACCACAACCATTTTCTGCTGGCGCTGAAAAATCTTACCCTGGGGCAAAACCTGCGTCTCTACGGTCGCCTGTTCGACTGCCACGTGTTAGGGCACCCCCCTTGCAATAAGAGCGGCCATCCGCTGAAGATTCTAAGCCGAGGGTTGTTCTTTGGGTTGGGCTGGTTCTATACGGTTTACACACTGGCCACTACTGTGGGCAAGCACGGGCGACTTCATGCCGATATGGAGTAGATCCACCCCAAGGTTAAGAATCTCAGGATTGAGAATCTACCTGTTGTGGCAACGCCCATAATTTTAGAACCGTCCCCCAAGGCAGAGTATGGCTGACGATCGAGACCCCATTATTCGATTACAGCTAAACCTGTCGCCCGATCAGCCGGGACTGCTAGAAGGGCTAGACACTTGGCTGCGGCTAGGGCTAATCACTGACCAGCAGGTGCGTGACCTGGGGCAGGCTAGCCTTAGCTGTAACTGGCTGCCGGAGACCGCTACCACAGCCGACCCAAAATTAGACACGGCTGATGCGGTCAACCCTTTCCTAGAATCTGAAGCCGCCTGGGCGGCGGGGGAGATGCCGGCCCCAGAGGTTGTCCCTGCTGGAGAAGCTCCCATTAGGGATTTTGTCCCTGCTGAGCCCGCTAGTCGCCCTCGTCAACCGCGATCGCCCTGGCTTCGCCCCCGCCAATCTACCCCTCGACAGGCCCAGGGCCCATCCCCTACAAACCTCTGGCTTGGCCGCTTGATGAGCGAACTGAGCGTGGTGTGGCTGCTGGGGCTAGGGGTGTTTTTAGTCGTGCTGTCGTCGGCGGTGCTGGCGGCGACCCAATGGGCCAGGTTTAACGCAGTGGGGCAATACCTGGTGCTACTGGCCTATACCCTGGTGTTTTGGGCGGCGGGACTGTGGTGTCACCGCCGCCCGAATTTGCAGCTGACGGCTAAAACCCTGCAAATGATTACCCTGCTGCTGGTGCCGCTGAATTTTTGGGCGTTGGATGGACTGGGGGTGTGGCGTGGGGGCGGAGTGCTGGTGGGGGCGATCGCCGCCATTCTGCTGACCTTAACGGCTTTGCAGGTACTGCGCCAGCAGCAAAGCACTCCCCTAGAGCAGGCCAATGCTTTGGGATTGGCTTACCTACACACCGGCTGGGGCTTAAGCAGTGGGTGGGGCGGGGTGCCGTTGCTAGCGGTCTATACCGGGGTTTTAGGTACTGCTGCGGCCATGGTCTATGGTCAGCAACAGCAGGGCAGAGCGCCCGGGCTGCGCTGGTCTACGGTAGCTATCACAGCGGCCTTGGGGCTATTGCTAGCGAGGGGTCTAGGTGTCCTAGACGCTGAACAGCTGGGGCAACTGGGCTTGGCCTTTGGACTGTATGGCGCGACCTGGGTATGGCTGGGGCAGCGGCGACTGGTGCCTCAGCCCCAGCGCGAAGCCAGTCTAGAGGTATCACCTGGGGCTGAGTCTTCTGCCGATCGCACCTCCCGTTGGGGCATTGCTGCAGGGCGCGGACTGTTGTGGTGGGGCTGGCTGCTAGCGATTATAGACTGGCTCATTCAAGCGTTTGGGATCGGTCTGCTCGGGCTGGCGCTGCGTATTCAGGCGTTAGGCAAGCTGGGCAAGCGGCGAGATCTGCTGATTGCCTATACGATCGCCGTACAGCTCGGCTTCGTCGGCTGGGAGATGCTGCCCCTGTCGTTGCGGCAGTCCATGCTCGCCCCCCTGGCTAGGTTGGATGAATTTGCGGCTGGTACCTGGCCACTGCTGGGGATTTCGCTATTTCCCTACGTGGTGGGGATGGTGGCTTTGGCCGACTGGTATCGGCAGCGAGACAAGCTGAAGCTAGGCCAATTTAGCGACGGCATTGCCCTGTCCAGCAATTTTGTACTGACGCTGATCAGCTTGGCCAGCGGCCCGGTGCTGGTGGTGAATTTGATCGCTTCTACGATCACAACGCTGGTGGTAACGCTACGGCGATCTTCCCTAGCCCAGTGGCGCATTGTCGTCACCTACGGCTTGGCCTTGGGGAGCATTGTGGCAGCCATTGGCGATCGCTGGCCAAATCTGCCTTTGAGTTACTGGGTTGTGGTCATAGTGGCCCTGGCAACGGTGGCACTGGTGCTGAGCAAGGCTCTGCGCGCCCTCTGGGGTAGCACGGCCTGGCTTTACGGGATTGGCCTATCTGCTCTAAGCTACGCGCTGCTCTGGGCAGACCTGATCGATAGCGGCTGGCAGGTCAGCTCGAGCTGGGTGGGGGTGGTGATACCGCTGGTGCTGCTGCTGATCGGTCGCTACCGCGCCAGCGTGGTGACCACAGGTATTGCGCTGCCCTTGACCCTGGGGCTGCCGTGGACTCGGCTAGTGGGTCTGAGCTCGGCAACGGTTCTAACGGGGGTAAACAGCACGTTCTATCGGCGGCCGGGGGTGGCGTTTGTGGCGGTGGGCTTTGCCCTGGGCTGGGTCTATAGCAGCCTGGCAGACTGGGTTACGGGCTTTCCCCGCCATTTGGCCGACTGGGGGCTGGTGACGGTAGGACTGATGGCAGCGCTGTGGGTCGCCTGGCGATTGCTGCCCGCGCCCCAGGATACTGAAATGCCTTCGCTACGTGGGCTGTATCGGGTGGCCTGCGATCGCTGGGGTCACAGCCTGGCCATTGGCTTACTGACCCTTTCAACCATTGCCGTCTCTCTCTACTACCTCGACTGGCGAGAACCTCGCCCCTTGATCGTTGCTGTCCTAGCTGCATTCTTGATGACTCTGGTCCTCCGCTTTTGGGGAACCTTACGGCCTCTCACTATTTACCTGGCAGGCTGGGGGATAGAACTGCTGGTAGCTGGGATCGCAGTAGAGCGCTATCCTGCGGTGGTTTCTTTGGCAGTGCCAACTCTGGGACTGGGGGCGATCGCCCTAGTCCTGGCCGCAGTTGTGGGACGTTCTCGCCCGGCCTTGGCTCCTGCCCTACAAAACCTGACGCTGCTCTATGCCGGCCTAGCCTTAGCTTTACGCGCCTATACGGCCACGGCTTGGACAGGCTGGCTAGTCGTAGTCGCGGCCCTGCTAGTGCTAGAAGTGGGGCGACGTTCCCAAACGGCCCTGGCTCGCTGGCTAGCCTTGGGGCTGCTGTCAGTGGGGTGGTATGAGCTGGTGATCTACCAGATGTTGCAGGGCTCTGGCGGCGAAGCGGCAGATGCTCTGCTGGTGCTGGCAGGAGTTGCCGCATTGATCATGATCTTGTACCGCCTGGCTGCAGGGCAGCTCGATCGCACCCTGGGTCTGCCCCAGGTGGAACTAGTCTGGGCAGCCCACCTGCACTGGTTCATTGGTAGTTTGCTCATGCTGGGGTGCGGCATTGGCCTTGGGTTTGCCGAGGCGACTTTAGGGTGGTTGGGGTTGGCGATCGCTACCGCCCTAGTGCTCTACGCCCTCAGCCAGGGCCGGTTGGGTGCCTCTGGTGAAGTACAGCATGCCTGGGTCTACGCTGGCCTGGTCGAGCTGGTGGGCTGGTTTGCCCTGGGGCGATCGCTGTTCCCATTTTTGGCATTTCTCGACAACTGGTGGGGCGTGGTGGCCTGTGTCGTGGCGGTGCCGGTGTACTGGCTACCCTGGGCCACCTGGGGCTGGCCTCAGCGCCCCTGGCGAGTAATGGCGGTTGGGGTACCCCTGGCCATCACGCTACTCACGGGCGGCGTTGACCACATCCCAACGCTCTGGGTGCTGGTAGGGTTCTACGGCTGGCTGGCCTGGCACAGCGGCAAAATTCGCGTTTCTTATCTATCCGTAGTTTGTGCCGCTTGGGCGATCTGGATTTGGCTAGAAAGGGCAGCGATTCGCGATGGCCTGGCCTGGTTGCTGCCCCTGGGGCTATTGCTGCTCTACGTTGCTCAGCTAGACCCGGCGTTGCAGCGGCCCGAGGGCAAAGAACAGCGGCATTGGCTTCGGATGATAGCCTTGGCGCTCATCTTATTCACCGCCCTAATTACGGAGCGATGGACCGGACTGCCAACTGGGGCTATGGCCCTGGGGGCGATCGCCGCCGGGCTCCTGCTGCGCATTCGCGCTCTGCTCTACGTGGGCACCGTTGTTTTTGTCCTCAACGCCCTCAATCAGCTGGTAGTGCTCAACGCGGCCTTTCCCTTCATTAAGTGGGTGGCCGGCATTTTAGTCGGCATCGCCCTGATCTGGATTGCCGCCGATGTAGAGCGTCGCCGCGGTCAGTGGCTGCAGCTTACCCAAAACTGGGGGCAAGACTTGGATGCCTGGCAGTAGTGGAGGGGACAAGTTTTGAGTTAACCGAGCAATTCAAAACTCAATAGACTCTCTTTCTAAGCTGCTGAATCTTTAGGAGCCAACTACTCTGGCCGCTGTCACCGCCGCCAGCAGATCGCTATGCACAGCCTTAGAACTGCCGATCACCATGCCCGGTCTCAGGTAGTTGCTACAGGTGTGTAGCGGCGGCGGCGGCTCGCCTGTAAATGTGGTGACAATAAACCCCATTTCCTGGGCCATAAAGGCCAGCACGGCTCCGTCAATAAACTGCCCTTTGGCCAGCACAGCCCCGGCTAAATCGCCGCTGAGCAGGCCGTTAAAGTTGGGAATCTGGGTCTCTTTGGAATAGTCGGTTTTGGTGTGGTAGACCCGGTAGCGATCGCTCAAGTAGGGCACTAAATCTCCCATTTGCCACCCCAGACAAATAGCTGGCTTGGGGCTTTGCACCTTGATCTGGGTGCAGTCATCGAGGGACTGAGCCAGGCTCCCCATAAACGTGCCCTCTCCTCGCAGGGTGTAGTAATAGAGGTCTTGGCTGGGAGTGATGGCGATCGCCGCTTCATAGTCATCCGCGTTGAGAATCCCCAGAATAATCTGGTAGTTTGAGTGGCCATCCAGGTAAAACTGGGTGCCGTCAATGGGGTCGAGGGTGATTAGGTAGTCGCCCTGCGGCCCTAGGTCAATGGCGCGAAAGTACTTGGTGTTATAGGTCTGCTCGTACTCTTCGCCGTAAAAGCGCACCGAGGGAAACAGCCCCAGCAGCACCACCTCCATCATGGTTTGAATCGACAGATCCGCATCGCTGAGGGCCGAGGCAAAAAAGTTGTCGCCCTTGCCGTCTTTGTCGGGCTGAGCCGCAATCTGGGCCTGAACCTGCTGGGCATAGGCCCCAGCGGTCTTGAGGAAGGGCAGCAGCGCCGCCAAAATTTGCCGGGGAGTAGTGGGGGCCATAGGAGATGCAGCAAAAGAACGAAAATAGAAGAGCGAAAAAAACGCCCGACAGGCTTGAGTTTTGGTATTTTGGGCCTAACCCAGACTTTACCGGCTATACCAGCGCCGGAATAGCAAAATAATCTAAAAAAATAGGGCTTCCTCAAACGAAGAAGCCCTGGGTTGGTTCAGGTGAGGTCAATTCTGTGAAGGATTTGACCTATAGCTCGTGACTAGACCGCAGCGGTGGTGGAAACCTTAGCGTCAAGTTCGCCCTTGGCGTACTTAGCAGCGTAAACTTCCACGGGCTCTTGCTTGATCTTGCTGGCCTGACCGGCGGTGCCAAAGGCGTCATAGCGCTCAGCACAGACTTCGGTCATGTACTTCATCGAGGGCTTCATGAAGTGGCGGGGATCAAAGTTGGCGGGATCCTTAAAGGCCGCTTCGCGGATGGCGGCGGTGATGGCCAGACGGTTGTCGGTGTCGATGTTGACCTTGCGCACACCGCTCTTGATGCCCTTCTGAATTTCTTCGATGGGCACACCGTAGGTTTCAGGAATATTCCCGCCGTACTCGTTGATCATATCGAGCCACTTCTGAGGCACGGAGGAAGACCCGTGCATCACCAGGTGGGTGTTGGGCAGGCGGCGGTGAATTTCTTCGATGCGGCTGATAGCCAAGATTTCGCCGGTGGGCTTGCGGGTAAACTTGTAAGCACCGTGGCTGGTGCCAATGGCCACAGCCAGAGCATCCACTTGGGTGGCTTCTACAAACTGCACTGCTTCGTCGGGGTCGGTGAGCAGCTGGTCGTGGCTGAGGGTGCCCTCAAAGCCGTGACCGTCTTCTGCTTCGCCGGCACCGGTTTCGAGGGAGCCGAGGCAGCCCAGTTCGCCTTCTACACTGCAACCGATGGAGTGGGCTACTTTCACCACTTCACCGGTAACGGCAGCGTTGTACTCAAAGCTGGCGGGGGTTTTGGCGTCAGCTTCCAGGGATCCGTCCATCATGACGCTGGTGAAGCCGTTGCGCAGCGCCGAGTAGCAGGTGGCGGGGGAGTTGCCGTGGTCTTGGTGCATTACCACGGGAATGTGGGGGTAGGTTTCGACCGCAGCGAGCACCAGGTGGCGCAGGAAGTTTTCGCCAGCGTAGGAACGAGCACCGCGAGAGGCCTGCAAAATCACGGGGCTGTCGGTGTCATCCGCCGCCTTCATGATGGCCAGAATTTGCTCCAGGTTGTTTACGTTGTAAGCCGGAATGCCGTAGCCATTCTCAGCCGCGTGATCCAGCAGTAGCCTCAGTGAGACAAGCGCCATAAAAATCCTCCTAGTGTGTTCTCGCCGTTAGGCCTTCAGACGTTTTAGTAGGTAGCCTTACTCATCAATCTTAGGATAGATCGATGGATATATAACGAAATGTTTGGACAAGCTAAAGTCAAGCTTAAAAAGAACTCCCCACCCAGCTGGGGTGTGTTTGCCCTGCTGTTTGACCCATCATAAAACACTGGGGGACAGGAACCGTGAACTCTGTTACCGGAAGGCAGACAAAACTCAAACTATAAAAATGGGTCGCCTGGGATTCGAACCCAGGACCAATCGGTTAAAAGCCGAGTGCTCTACCGCTGAGCTAGCGACCCCCGTGAGGGGAAGTGGTGTTTGGTTATGAACCAGACACGGCTTATAAACATAGCATACCGCCGTGGGGATTTTGCAACATGCTTTCAAAAAAACTTGCGGCTTTGACTGGCTTGGTTGTCTGGTGGGGCAGAACGATTGTGGGGCGATCGCCTGTGCCCTTAGTTTCCCCATTCGATTTGGACCAGCACTCATCAGTGGGATCCCCCCTACCCCTTCACCACTTGCCGGGTGAACTTTAGCCCAGCTCAAACTTAGTTACGGAACGTTACCAAGCGCTTGTTTTAGGCCCTGAATAGAGCTTTAGTTTAATGAAGCTTCATTTTTAGATAAAACCTCATCACACTACAGGCTATGTTTCCCACCCATCGCCCTCGCCGTCTGCGCCAGCATCCGCAACTCCGCCGCATGGTGCAAGAGACCCTGGTGACCCAGGCTGACCTGATTTACCCGCTGTTTGCGGTGCCGGGCGACCAGGTGGCGAAGGAAGTCTCGTCGATGCCGGGGGTCTACCAGCTTTCGATCGACAAGATCGTAGAAGAAGCCAAGGAAGTCTACGACCTGGGTATTCCCGCCATTATTCTGTTTGGCATTCCTGACGAGAAAGACACCGACGCCACCGGGGCCTGGCACGACTGCGGCATTGTGCAAAAGGCCACCACCGCCGTCAAAGAGGCGGTGCCCGACCTGATGGTGATTGTCGATACCTGCCTGTGCGAGTACACCTCCCATGGCCACTGCGGCTATTTAGAGGTGGGCGATCTCAGCGGCCGGGTGCTCAACGATCCCACCCTGGAATTGCTGAAGAAAACTGCCGTGGCCCAGGCCAACGCCGGGGCTGACATCATCGCGCCCTCGGGGATGATGGATGGCTTTGTGCAAGCGATTCGCGCTGGGCTCGACGAGAGCGGTTTTGAAGACCTGCCGATTCTCTCCTATGCAGCGAAATACGCCTCGGCCTACTACGGGCCGTTTCGCGATGCGGCGGAGAGTGCGCCCCAGTTTGGCGATCGCCGCACCTACCAGATGGACCCCGCCAACGGCACCGAAGCCCTGAAGGAAATTGAGCTCGACATCGCCGAAGGGGCCGACATGCTGATGGTGAAGCCCGCCTTGGCCTACATGGATATTATCTGGCGGGTGAAGCAGGCCACCAACTTGCCCGTAGCTGCCTACAACGTGTCGGGCGAATACGCCATGGTCAAGGCCGCCGCCCTCAACGGTTGGATTGACGAGCAAAAGGTGGTGATGGAAACCATGACCAGCTTCAAGCGCTCCGGGGCCGATCTGATTTTGACCTACCACGCCAAAGACGTGGCCCGCTGGCTAGGCTAAACCCCTGCTATAGGACGGCCAAGGGAGCTGCAGTCAGGCCTGCTTGGTCGGTCTCCGCTACAGATTAAAAATTCCTAGAGCGTAGTCCTATGATGTCAGGGCTACGCTCTAAATTTTAGGCAGAGAATTTCTGCTACTGCACCCATGACCTTTGTGCTCACCAACGACGATGGCATTGATGCGCCAGGCATTCAGGCGTTACGAAATGCCTTGGCCAACTATCCCACCTGGGTGGTGGCTCCTGACCAGCATCTCTCGGGCTGTAGCCATCAAATGAACCGGGGTGGCCCGATCGCCATCGATCAGCGCAGCGATCGCGCCTTTGCCATTGGCGGCACCCCCGCCGACTGCACCCGCGTTGCCCTTAGCTATCTGTGCCCAGAAGCTACCTGGGTGCTCTCGGGGATTAATGCGGGGGGCAACATGGGGGCCGATATTCACCTGTCGGGCACTGTGGCTGCGGTACGGGAGGCGGCGCTGCTGCGGGTGCCGGGGGTGGCAATTTCCCACTACATTGAGAATCGTCGTCCGGTGGACTGGGGGTTGGCGACTCGCCTGGCGACCCAGGTGATCGAGGTGCTGATGGCTGAGGCGCTGCCGCCGGGATGCTTTTGGAATGTGAACTTGCCTCACTTGCGGCCGGGCGATGCCGATCCTGAGATTGTTTTTTGCA
The DNA here is from genome assembly GCF_039962255.1 of Leptolyngbya subtilissima AS-A7. Lineage (NCBI taxonomy): Bacteria > Bacillati > Cyanobacteriota > Cyanophyceae > Leptolyngbyales > Leptolyngbyaceae > Leptolyngbya > Leptolyngbya subtilissima. The sequence continues at coordinate 270,801 of NZ_JAMPKY010000010.1, forward strand.
CCCTCTGCACCCAGCCCCTACCCACCGAGTTTAAGGTTGATCAGGGCCAGTTTTACTACACGGGCAAGTATGGCGATCGCCGTCACGACCCTGACTCAGACGTGGCCGTCTGTTTTGGCGGCAACATTGCCGTGACCAAAATTTGCCTGTGGTAGCGCCTAGATGTGAATGTCTACGCCGACGCCAAAATGATCGGATAGACCGCGCAAATCTTCGAGGCGAGGCGGCCAGGCAAAGGAACGTTGGAACTGCCCAGGTGAATTTTGGGATAGACAGATGTGGTCGATGTTGGAATGCTGCCCGCAGATCAACTGATGTACCGGGTCGTTTTCTCCAGCGGTGAGGCAGTCTAGCCCCACATCGGCCAATGCCTGTCGCAGGGCCTGCTTGTTTTGGCGTGACCCATAGTAGTGCAGATTGTCCAGATCTTGGTTGAAGTCGCCGGCGACCAGCAAAGCTGCCTCTGGGTAGATCGTCCGCAGCTTTTGCCAGTCGGCCTGCTGTGCGGCTAAGGCAGCGGCAAAGGCTTGGCCTTTGGAGGCGGGGTGGGCTCGCCAGCCGCTTCCTAACCACGGCAGCACTGTGCCGTAGAGCACCCATTGCTGGCTGTCGGGCAGCGTCAGCAGGGCGGCGGCGGTGCGAGCCTCGTCAGAGGTTTCTAACGGGGTTAGCACCCCGGTCTTGGCCCAGATTTGCACCCAGCGCTCACCGTCGGCTCTGGGGCGATCGGGCAGGCCGCTGGCCACAGAGTAGTAATCTGCCCCTGGGGTAATGCCCAGGTGAGTTTCGGTCAAAATCCAAATGTCGGCATCGATACGGCTGAGCCATTGTCGCTGGCGTTCAGCCCGCCCCGACTCAGGTAGCGCGCGCTCAAGGTTCCAAGTGGCGATTTTCATTCAGGATCAGTAGACAGGCGTAACAGAGAGGCTCTGTAGCAACCACTACTTAATCTTGGAAGTCTGCCTCTTGCATATATTCTTTAATACAAAATTGCTTGGCTGCTGCCTTTAATAAAGCTCTTAGCGGGGATAGTGCTGGGCTAAAGGCGGTAGAGGTCAGTCAGCATGGTTTCGCTGACTTCTGTGGTTGGGACATCGAACAGAATTTGACCTTGGCGCAGGCCAACGATGCGATCGCAGTATTTCACCGCAAATTCCACCTCGTGCAGGCTAATCACCAGGGTTTTGCCGGTGGTCTCGCTAAGCTGGCGCAGCAAGTTCATCAGGGCGCGCGATCGCTCTGGATCCACGCTTGAAATCGGCTCATCTGCCAGAATAGCGGCAGGGTCTTGCACCAGCACCCTCGCCAGAGCCACCCGCTGCTGCTGGCCGCCCGAGAGGCGATCGGTGCGGACGTAGAGCTTGTCGGCAATGCCCACCTGGGCTAGCGCCTGAGCCGCAGTCTGCACCTGCTGGGGCCACACCAGCGACCACAGCGCCTTCGGCAGCGGCCATCGCCCTAGATGCCCAGCATTGACGTTGTGAACTACCGCCAAGTTGCCCACCAGGTGGTGCTGCTGATAGACCGTGCCTACCAGCCGCTGGATCCGCCGCCGCTTTTTGGAGCTAAGGCGATTAACTTCCTGCCCAAGAATCACCACTCGCCCGGTAGTGGGTGCTTGGCTGCCGTTGAGCAGGCTCAGCAGCGTGCTTTTGCCCGCGCCGCTGGGGCCGATTAGCGCCACTCGTTCGCCAGGGGCGATCGCTAAGCTGCAATCGGTGAGGGCCGCCACCGCTCCAAACCGACAGCTCACCCCCTCCAACTGAAATATCGGTCCCGCTCCCATCGCAGGCACTACTGAATCTTGCCGATCTTGCGGCCTACCGCTTCGATCTCGGCGTAGTTGTCGTTGTCGGTGGCAATAAAGCGCTCAGCCCCAAACAGATCGAGAATTTCCTTGTGTTCAGGCACGGCGGGGTCGAGAGCCATCAGGGCGGCCTGCACCTTGTCGGCGAAACCGTCGCCGTAACGCTCGTCAACTTCGGGGCTAATTACCCAGTGGTAGTCAAAGTAGGGCGGAGTGCGCCAAATGATGTCGACTTTGGTGGTATCGACTGCTCCTTCGGCAACGCGATCGAGCCATACTTGCTCGTTAAGAGCTCCCACTTCATAGGTGCCCGCTTCCACCAGCTTGATGGTGGTATCGTGGTTGCCCGAAAAGCCCACTTCCCCTTTGAAATCTTGGGTAGTGTCCAAGCCTGCCTCTTCCATAAAGTGTTGGGGCATCAGTCGCCCCGAGGTGGAAGACTCGCTGCCAAAGGTAAAGGTGCGGCCTTTGATTTGGGTCAGGTCTTGGATGTCCGAAAATTCTTTAAGGTCAGTAGCGGTGTTGGCAATAAAGACGCTGTGGAACTGTTCATCAATGTCGCGCTGGGCGATCGCCTCGGCCCCCGGCACCTGCAACCGCGCCTGCACCCCCGTCAGCCCACCAAACCAGACCAAATCTAAGTCCCCTACTTTGAAGGCGGTGACGGCAGCGGCGTAGTCAGTTACAGGCTTATATTCGACGGGAACACCCAATTCGGCCTCTAGGTAGTCGGCCAGCTTGGTGTAAAGCCGCTGAAGCACTTCAGGATCTTGGTCAGGAATAGCTCCGGCGGTTAAGGGAAGGGTGCTCTGCTCCGTCGCCGCACCGCCTTCTCCAGAGGCCTCTTGCCCCGGTTCAGAGGGCGCACAGGCTCCCAAAGGCAGCAGCAACAGCAGGCTTGATACCCCTGCAATCCATGAACGACGAATGCTTACCATGACTTGAGTAGTGCCCTAAACAGCAGCACTAAATCATACGGGTCGGATCCCCCCCAAAGCAATGCTCTCCCTGGGGAATGTCTAGGACTTAGGTCAACGCTGCCAGGTTCTAGCTCAACCAGAGCAGCCCGCCCAGCACTAGGGCAACCCCCACCAGCGCAGCCCACAAAAAGCCGTTGTCTTTAGTATTGATTTGGCTGGGGTCAAGGGGAGTGGGCTCAGGCTTGGGACGCGATCGCGGGGCCGCCTTTGCCGCTGTTGAATAACCCGAACCGCCTGAACTCTGGGAGCCATCTTGAGACAGATTGTCTAAAGCGGGAATTTCGGTCATCCAGTTCGTCGGGCGCTGGAGCTGGGGCGCTTGCAGAATGTAAAGAAGATTCTTGCCCTGCTTACGGGTCTCTAGGTCGGGGTGGCGGGCTAGGGCCTGGCAGAGGGCGATCGCATCATTCTGTCGCCCCACCGCACTATAGGCATTCACCAGCCAGGTTTGAATTTCGCCGCCTAGGGGTGTGGTGGCCTTGGCCAGCTTGACGGCCTCCTCAAAAAACTCTACGGCCTCGCGGTAGCTGCCCCGCTCAAAGGCGGCTTGGCCGTAGGCGTACTGGGTTTTGGCAAACTCGCGTGGGTCTTCGGTCATGGGTCAAGAAAACTATCTACAGCCGGGTAATTACTGCCGAACTTCCATTCTGCCGGAATGGACTGTTGGCTACCAGATTAATAAGTTCATATTCAGCACAAAACCAGGCAGGACAGTTTCGCCTAAGAGGTGGGCGGGATTGTTTAGCAACTCAGGGACCTGTTCCTGACGGTAAACTTCGACCTGTCTGCTGCTGGGGTTAATCAGCCAACCGAGGCGCACACCACTAACCATGTATTCCTGCATTTTGGTTTGCACGACTGAGAGGCGGTCGCTGGGCGATAGCAGCTTCAGCACAAAGCTAGGGGCAATGGGTGAAAACTTTTGCCGTTGCTCAGGCGTAAAGGCATCCCAACGAGATTGCTCGATCCAGGCAAGATCTGGGCGATCGCTCGCCGCCCCCAGGTAGCTTAAGCCCGGTAGATGAGACAAAAACTACACCCAACCGATGCTGCCGATTCCACAACACGAACTCTGTGGCTAGCTCTACGTTGCGGTTGCCGGTTTCTCCAACCGTTGGTGACATAATTAGCAGATCTCCCTGGGCGTTGCGCTCAAGCTTGAGGTCGGGGTTGGTGATGCACAGTTGGTAAAACTGGTCATCGGTCAGGGTCAGAGCGGGCTGGAGCTTAATGGTGTAAGCCGTCGTTACAGAACCCAGGCAGAGAATTGGCTATTTTCATCGTAGAAGTCGGCTGAGCGAAGTTTTGCCGTTAGCCGTCTGCGAACCTGTCTCTCCGTCTTCCATAGAATCTTGACACGGCCCCTTAACCCGACTTTTTTCGCTCAAGATGGAGTAAGGGAATAAGGAGACATACACCGTGGTAGCCCCAGCAATCAAGCCTCAGACCGACTCACTACAGTACGAGGCCAAGACCCTCGCGATCGCCACCGCCCTGCTCGGCGCCACCCGCGAGAAGAAAAACCTCTTCGCCCAAATGCGCGACCAAATGCGCTGGGACGACAAAATTATGGACTTCGCCATGGGCAACCCTGGGCTGAAGGTGCAGCTGTTTCGCTTCATCGACGCGCTGCCTGCCCTGCGCAGCAAACCTGAGATCGCCCGCCACCTGCAAGAGTATTTGTCGGCGGAAGAAGTAGAACTGCCCAACGCGCTGAAGGGATTGCTGAACTTCACCAATCCCGATTCGGTGCCTGGTCAACTAGCCGCCACCACCGTTGCCCCAGCGGTGGAAACCCTCGCCTATCGCTACATTTCGGGCGAAACCATTGAGAAGGCGATCAGGGCGATCGAGCGCATGCGCAAAGATAAGCTCACCTTCACCATGGATCTGCTGGGTGAAGCGGTGATCACTGAGGAAGAAGCCCAGGCCTATCTCCAGCGCTACCTGGATTTGATGGCGCAGCTATCCAATGCGGCGAAAAACTGGAAGACCGTCGACGCGATCGATCTGGCAGATGGCAAGGAACTAGCCAAAGTTCAGGTTTCCGTTAAGCTCACTGCCTTTTACTCCCAGTTCGACCCATTGGACGCTGAGGGCAGCCGCGCCAAGGTGAGCGAGCACATTCGCACCCTGCTGCGCCGCGCCCAGGAACTAGGTGTCGCCGTTCACTTTGATATGGAGCAGTACCGCTACAAGGCTCTCACCCTGGCTATTCTCAAAGACATTTTGATGGAAGCTGAGTTTCGTCAGCGCGACGACCTAGGCGTTACCCTTCAGGCCTACTTACAAGACAGCTACAACGATCTGAAGGATCTGGTGATTTGGGCGAAAAATCGCGGCACCCCCGTCACCGTGCGCTTAGTGAAGGGTGCTTACTGGGATCAGGAAACCATCACCGCGCGGCAAAACGGCTGGCGTAGCCCGGTCTATAGCCAAAAAGTTTCTACCGACGCCAACTTTGAGCGCATGACCCGGCTGCTGCTGGAGAACCATCAGTATCTCTATGCCGCAATTGGCAGCCATAACGTGCGATCGCAGGCCCACGCTATGGCGATCGCCGAAGAACTCAACATTCCCCGCCGCAACATTGAGCTGCAAGTGCTCTACGGCATGGCCGACAAGCTGGCCAAAACTTTGGCTGACAAAGGCTACCGGGTACGAGTCTATGCTCCCTTTGGCGAGCTGATTCCGGGGATGTCATACCTAATTCGCCGCCTGCTGGAAAATACCGCCAACAGCTCATTCCTGCGGCAAAACCAGGAAGACGTGCCTGTAGAGACCCTGCTGGCGGCACCAGAGTTTGCTCCAGAAGATGCTCCCGGCAACACCGCGCATCCCCTACCTCATACCCCATACCCCAACGCCCCCGACCTCGACTTCGCGATCGTTACCAAACGCTCCCAAGCCACCGAAGCACTCAAAACCGTCCACGCCCAGCTCGGTCGTCGCTACAACCCGATCATCAACGGCGCAGCGGTTGATACCGAAGCTACGGCAGATTCGGTGAACCCCTCAAAGCCAGCGGAACTGGTTGGCAAACTGGGATTGGCCAGTCAAGAGCAGGCAGATGCGGCGATCGCCGCCGCCAAAGCGGCTTTCCCTGCCTGGGCTGCCACACCTGCAAAGGAGCGCGGAGCTATCCTGCGCCGCGCCGCTGATCTTATGGAAGAGCGCCGCCACGAACTCAACGCCTGGATGGTGTACGAAGTTGGCAAACCCCTGGGTCAGGCCGACCCTGAAGTCTCCGAAGCGGTCGACTTCTGCCGCTACTACGCTGACGAGATGGAGCGGCTTGACGCTGGGTACGCCTACGACTACCCCGGCGAAACCAACCGCTATCGCTACTTCCCACGCGGCATTGCAGTCGTGATCTCGCCTTGGAACTTTCCCCTAGCGATCGCCACCGGCATGACCGTCGCTGCTTTGGTTACCGGCAATTGCACCATCCTCAAACCCGCCGAAAATTCCGCTGTGATCGCCGCCAAGATCGCCGAAATTTTGATCGAAGCGGGCATGCCCCCTGGCGTGTTCCAGTACCTCCCGGCCCGAGGCTCTACCGTGGGCGCTCACCTAGTCAACCACCCCGACGTGCATCTAATTGCCTTTACCGGTTCCCGCGAAGTGGGCTGCCGCATCTACGCCGACGCGGCTCAATGGCGACCTGGCCAGCGCCACATGAAGCGCGTGATTGCCGAAATGGGCGGCAAAAACGGCATCATCATTGACGAAAGCGCTGACCTCGACCAGGCAGTGCAGGGCGTGGTCTACTCTGCCTTTGGCTACAGCGGCCAGAAATGCTCGGCATGCTCCCGGGCGATCGTGGTGGCCTCGGTGTATGACACCTTTATCCATCGCTTGGTAGAAGCCACCCGCTCTCTCAACGTGGGCGAAGCGGTGAAACCCAGCACCAAGGTCGGCCCGGTGATCGACGCCAACGCCCAAGCCAAAATCAAGGAGTACATTGAGAAGGGCAAGGCCGAAGCCACTCTGGCCTTAGAAATGCCAACTCCCGCCGACGGCTACTTCGTAGGCCCCACGGTGTTTACCGATGTGAAACCCGATGCGGCGATCGCCCAAGAAGAAATCTTTGGCCCGGTTCTAGCCGTGATCAAAGCCCAAGACTTCGACGATGCCCTGCGCATCGCCAACGATACCGACTACGGCTTAACGGGCGGACTCTACTCCCGCACTCCCTCCCACATTGAGCGGGTGCAAAACGAGTTTGCCGTCGGCAACCTCTACATTAATCGAGGGATTACGGGGGCGATCGTCTCTCGCCAGCCCTTCGGCGGCTTCAAGATGTCGGGCGTTGGTTCTAAAGCGGGCGGCCCAGACTACCTGCTGCAATTTCTAGAACCTCGCCACGTTAGCGAAAACGTCCAGCGCCAGGGCTTTGCTCCGATTGAAGGTGTAGATTAAATCCTGTAGCAGAGCCGCTCTTCGGGTTTTATTAAGAACCCGAAGAGCGGTTTACAAAAAGGGTTTTCCTCACCGGAGGTATCAGCGATGGGCTGTAACCCCGATGCCTCCTGAATATATCGCTGTGTTGCGATCGCACCACAGCACCAGTTAACCGCACCTTATCTCCAGCCCTAGGCTCAGTGTCGCAGGCCATCGACACAAAGTTGCGGCATGGATGCAATGGTGCACGCAAGGCACAGCCTGCCCTGCCGCTGACATAGCAAAGCGTTTCATGGATATAGTGAAACAGCATCCTGCCCTGCCCTAACGAGCAGGTATTCACCTGGCTCAAACTATGGGTTAATGGCAGGGTCAACCCTGTGTCTTGCACTTTAAGAATTAGCTATGACTGAAGCAACTAATCCCAGAGTATTTTTTGACATCACCATTGGCGGCACTCCCGCAGGCCGCATTGTTATGGAGCTGCGTACCGATGTCACTCCCAAAACCGCCGAAAACTTCCGCGCCCTATGCACTGGCGAAAAAGGCATGGGTACCTCCGGTGTGCCGCTGCACTTCAAAGGCTCTAGCTTTCACCGCGTCATTCCTGAATTCATGTGTCAGGGCGGCGACTTTACTCGCGGCAACGGCACCGGTGGCGAGTCGATCTACGGCATGAAATTTGCTGACGAAAACTTTACTCTCAAGCACACCACCCCTGGGCTCCTGAGTATGGCCAATGCTGGCCCTAACACCAACGGGTCACAATTCTTTTTAACCACCGTGGCCACCCCCTGGCTCGACGGCAAGCACGTGGTCTTTGGCAGCGTGGTCGAAGGCATGGATGTGGTCAGCACCATAGAGCAAGTCGGTAGTCGTAGCGGACAAACCTCTGAGCCCGTCGTAATCGCCGACTGCGGCCAATTGTAAGCAGGCGCTAATCGTCGGGCGGAAACCGTAGACCAAGCTCGCCGGTTTCGCTAATCATAACGCTGCCACCGAGGGCTTCAATTCGGTCAATGGCTTTTTGGCGAGTCGCATCGTCAAAGGCATTGGCCAAAACACTGGCCCAGGCATTGACCTGGGCCTGCTTGCTCAGGGGGTTATTGGCCAAAAAATCGGCTGTACGCTGAGAGTTTTCTGCAATTATTGGGGCCTCTGCTTCGGGTGATTGCCGTCCCCACTCTGCAGCGGTTTGAAAAGATTGTTGAGCCGCCTTCCCGTCACCCAGATAGAGCAGCTCATCTACACCGCGATAGCGCCAGATATAAAACCCGTCAAATGGCACCGTTGGGGTCAACCGCTTTAGCCCCTGGGCGGTAATCGCAACGCTTTGCTCCGGCTGGGCGGCGAAATTGCTAGTGCTGCCCGACAAAAACAGATAAAACATTCGGTAATACGGGTCTTTAGGGATAACAACCCGAAAGAACTCTGGGCTTAGGTCGTAACCCGTTTTAGCTCGAGCTTCATCGTCGCCAAAGTACTGCAAAAATCGCAGAAAAAACCAGTCAGCCGCCAGATTGTCAAACCCAAAGGTGGGCGTTTTCTGCGCCAACGCCAGGGTCGCTGCCGTTGCCTGGTCTTGTTGCTCAAGACTTTGATCGGTAATGCTGCGGTCTTGTAAGTTAGCTAGGCGCTGCTGCTGTAAGGGCACTAAGGCCAGCAGCAAAGCAGCGGGCAGTACCCAAATTACCAAATGTTTGGCCCAGAGCAAGGGCGGGCGGCGTTTACTTGAAGAGAGCTGCATGATGTGGGCGCAAGGGTAAGAAACCTATAGAGCGGGTTTCAGGTTTTAGGGTGGTTCTAGAATAAGTCTACCCACCGTGGCTGCGATCGCAATTGAGGCACTTCAATTAGCCTCTTTGTCTGCTTAGCAGCTCTGTAACCTAATGGCAGCTCCCATGGCCCAAACCCCTGCTCAACAACTCAATGCTGTCTTTAAAGGTTGGTGGCTGGGAGGGGTCGGCCTGGTAGCTGTTGTCTTCATGACCTGGCTACCTCACAGTTACTTGCGCATGGTGAGTTGGCCATGGGCCTTGGTGTGGCAGCTGGGGTTTCTAGCTTTTGGCGGCTGGCTGGTCTGGCAGCTACGCCAGTTTCACGTGCCGTTTCGTCCCCTAGGTTACGGGCTCGATTGGGCTGTAGCCGGCACAGGTATTGTTTTAATGGTTTGCAGCCTGGCCAGCGACTTCAAAACAGTGGCCCTATGGAATGTGGTTTTAGCAACGTACTACTTTTTTTCGTTGTACTGCGGCGTCAATTGGATAAACCAAGCCCAGCTCAAAGCTACTCAGGTAGCCGCAGCGATCGCCACAACGATGCTAGGCACCACCCTAATTTCCTTACTTCTATGGCGACCTACGTCAGGGGCAGAGTTAGACGACAGTTTTTCTGCTGCCCTGCGCAATGCTATGCCCTTTGGCCACCACAATTTCGTGGGTGGCTACTTTGCTCTAGCGCTGCCGTTTGTTGCAGCCTATGCTGTGGCCTTTAAGGGATGGCTGCGGTGGTTGATGGCGGCGGCCTCGGCCTTGGCTGCGATCGCTCTCTACCTCAGCGGATCGCGGGGGGCGTTGTTGGGGATTTTGGTGTGGTTGCTTCTTATAGTCGTTGCCTTCATTGTCAACCCCAACGCTAAGGGCAGAACCCAGCGTTGGTTGCTAGGCGGACTGGGGTTAGCCGTCGCGATTAGCGCTCTAGCCAGCAACTCAAGGGTTCGCAGCTTGTTTGGCGGCCTAGATTTCAACGATCCTTCTGGCTTTGTAGTACAAGATGGCCCGGTGCTCGATCGCTACTTCCTGGCTAAGACTGCCCTTAACATTCTTAGCCATCGTCCCTTAGTGGGCGTGGGGCCAGGGGTGATGAGCCGTGTCTCAAATCTATATCGCCCGATAGAAACGGGCCTAGGTCAAGACCACTCCCAGCAGCTTCACAGTACGCCGTTTCAGCTTTTAGGAGAGATGGGGCTACTGGGTCTTGGGCTGTATTTAGTATGGCTAGTGCTTGTCGCCGCGCTCTGGCTGCGTCTATACCAAACTGTACAAGAGCCGGCTAGTCGATGGTTGCTGTATGGCGCAGGCGGTAGCTTCTTAGCCTACGGGGTATCTAGCCTCACTGACTACCAGCTTGAAAACATTGGCATTTCTACGGCGTTTGGGGCCTTGCTACTCCTGTTGCTCAGCCTAGCAAATCAAACAGAGCTGCCCTCGCTGCCTACCCTAAGTGGAGGAACCCGCCGCTATCTTAGCCTGGCCCTGGTAGCCTGGTTGGCGATCACAACCTATTTGTGGTTTGTGACCGACCTAGGCTTCTTCTTTGCCCACCGCGCCCTCAGCCGTGCAGAACGAGGCGATGTAGCTGGCTCGTTGCAACAGCTATCTGCCGCTGCCACTTTCGTTCCTTGGGATCCAACCTACCCCGCCCTATCCGGACAAATCATCTATCAACTGCTGCCTCTTGTGTCCTCGGGTGAGCAAGATGCTGTGCGCCGCGATGTCTTGACTGATCTGTATAGCGCTGTTGCGATCGCCCCCAACGATGCCTGGTTTAATTACAACATGGCGGTTCTGCTGTTACCTCAAAACCCGGCTGCCGCAGCGGACTATAGCCGCCGTGCCGTGCAGCTACTCCCCAGAAAAAATGCCTTGAGCCGCTATGTGCTGGGGCAAGCTTACCTAGCCCAAGGCCAAACCGAAGCCGCCGTAACCGCGTTTAGCCTTCAAGGCCTTGGCAATCCCGAATTTTTGACTTTGCCTCTGTGGGAGCAAGAGTCTCTAGCACCAATTAAACAGCAGGTTTTAGATCAAGCGTTAATTTACCACGAGTCCATGCTCAATGGGCTATCGCCAAAGATCCCAGGATATTCCACCTTTTACGACCAAACAGCGCTGATTCGCTGGTGGCAGAGACAACCTCTCACCGCCAACCGTGACAGGCTAAGACCAATCACGCAGGCGCTTTTAGCCACAGACCAAAGCCTCGAAGCAGCCCTAGCTATCGTTAATCAAGCCCTAGAAGCAACTCCCCAAGATCAGGCTCTATTGCTGCTTCAGGCATGGCTTTCGCCTGCCGCTGCCCAAAACTACTTTGCTCAAGCCGAGCTTCCTGCACCTGAGAAGGCACTGCTAACCGAATCGCTGGGGCAATTTCGAGATGCGCGATCGTGGTTGACTTCCTTAGTAGAACCGGTTGAACTAACTGGCCGTAGCTTGCTAGGGCTCACCTATCGCAATCGATATGCTCAAGGCATTAACTTTATTGCACCCATTGAGGGAATGGAGCAGTGGGCTATCCCTAACTTACTTGGGTTGTTTGGGGAGCTGCCCAGAGAGTTTGTGGCGCTAGACCAAGCTATAGAAACGATTCAAACTAAGCAGCTTAACTTGCCCAGTGCCGTCAAGAATCGCTTTGAAATTACACCCCTGCCTCCACTGCCCAAAAACTTTTTTAATCAGATGTGATCGCTCAGTCAGAGCAAGTGGGTAAGTTAGACCCAGGCGCAAATAACACCTCTACCGCCGCCTAACCCAAGGAGACATACACCTATGAAAGCATCTCTCAAAGCCAACCTGCTCAAGCACTTCATCGCTAAGAAAGAAGAAGGCGGCTTCACCCTAATTGAACTGCTGGTGGTTATCATCATCATCGGTATTCTGGCTGCTATCGCTTTGCCTTCTTTCCTTAACCAGGCCAACAAAGCTCGTCAGTCTGAAGCTAAAACCTATGTTGGTTCCATGAACCGTGGCCAGCAAGCCTACCGCTTAGAAAACCCCACCTTTGCTCCTGGTTTTGTAGAACTAGCCATTGGTATTCCTTCCAATACTACTTACTACAACTACACCATTGGCGCTAGTGGCCCCTTTGGCGCAACGGCTTTTGCTGACAGAGTTGATACTGCTCTGAAGAGCTACGTCGGTGCTGCCCAGCTAAACTCGGGTAGCGCAACCACAGAAGCCACCACGATTGCACTCATTTGTGAATCGACTCAAGCTAACGTGGCTGCTGCTGCCGGTGCGCTCACTAACTTCAGCACTTCTGCAAGCCAGTCGGCTACTTCTTGCACAACCGGTACCTGGAAGAAACTCTAAGTTATTGACTAGCGCTTGACTCTTAGTTTCTAATAACAAATCGGGGATCAGCTACTTGTTCTTGTGTAGCTGATCCTTAATCGTTTAAAGAAAGTTTGAAGAAGCCTCCGTCAATTCAATGTCGAGAGTTATACAAACCCTTAGGTTTGATGAAAAGGCTAGCTAGCCAAGAATGGGTTTTGTGATTTGTGCCGCTCAGAATATTTTGACTTTCGTAGCATTTCTCACTTCTTAAGAACCTATCCAAATTTGTTTGTTATTTGTTAGGCGATGGCTGTTGCGGTGAAGTGGAAAATTGGATGTGCACAAACTATCGAGCGGCAAGAAAAGAAAACAGAGGCGATTAATCGACCCAATTTGCTGCGCTGCTAAAAAACGCTGAACAAAAGCTTTGTTCAGCGTTTTCTAGTTTAATAACCCGTCTCTGGCTCCAGCGTTAGCCTCCAGCTACGGCAGGGACGATGCTGACTTCGTCGCCATCGTTAAGAGCGGTCTCTTTGCCATCGAGAAAGCGAATGTCTTCGCTATTAACGTAGAAGTTGACAAAGCGGCGTAGCTCACCAGAATCGTCACAAAGCCGGGCTTTGATGCCAGGGCAGTTGCTCTCTAAATCATTGAGCAGATCTACAATATTGCCACCACTACACTCAAGGGCAGCCTGGTTGTTGGTGAATTTTTGCAGTGGAGTTGGAATTAGTACTTTAACAGCCATGGGTGTAATAAATGAATCAAGAAAATAAGAGCAATCTGTCAGTAAGAGTATAGAGAGTAAAGTTCAAGGTTTAAACTGAAAATCAGCTACTTAAACCTTGAACCTCATACCTTAATCCCTAGACCAATACCTGCTGCCATTCCAATCGGTCGAGGGTTCGAGAGCGCTCTAGAGCACGCTCGAAGCTGTCGAGCTTAGGCTCAATGGTAAAGGGCTCGCCGATGTAACCCTGTACAGCTTCTTGGGTCTTCAATCCGTTGCCGGTGATGTAGACGACTGTAGACTCATCAGGGTTAATCTTACCGGCTTCAACCAGCTTTTTGAGCACTGCAATGGTGGTGCCGCCAGCAGTCTCGGTGAAGATACCTTCGGTTTCGGCCAGTAGCTTCATGCCTTCAATGACCTCGGCATCGGTTACTGACTCAATGTTGCCGTTGGTTTTACGAGCTATATCGAGAGCATAGATACCGTCGGCGGGGTTTCCAATGGCAATAGACTTGGCAATCGTATTGGGTTTGACTGGAGTCACAAAATCGCGGCCTTCTTTAAAGGCTTGGGCAATAGGAGAGCATCCCTCGGCCTGGGCACCGCTAAAGCGTACAGGCTTATCGTCGACGAGGCCGACCTTAACAAATTCTTGGAAGCCTTTGTAGATCTTGGTAAATAGTGACCCCGATGCCAACGGCGCCACGATGTGGTCTGGTAAGCGCCAGCCTAGCTGTTCAGCTACTTCGTAGCCCAGGGTTTTAGACCCTTCGGAGTAGTAGGGGCGCAGGTTGATGTTGACGAACCCCCAACCTTGAGTGTTGGCTACCTCAGAGCACAGACGGTTGACCTGGTCATAGTTGCCCTGCACAGCCATTACTGTAGGGTTATAGATTAGGGTGCCAAGTACTTTGCCGGCTTCTAGGTCAGCTGGAATGAATACGCAGCAGTCAAGGCCAGCATGGGCTGCGATCGCCGCCGTAGAGTTGGCCAAGTTACCTGTACTGGCACAAGACACTGTAGTAAACCCTAACTCTCTCGCTCGGGTTAGCGCCACCGACACCACCCGATCCTTAAAGCTCAAGGTGGGCATGTTGACAGCGTCATTCTTTATATAGAGTTCTTTTAGCCCTAGCTGCCGCGCCAGTCGGTTGGCGCGCACTAGGGGTGTCATGCCGGTTCCCACATCAATTGGGTTGTCGGTGCTGACGGGTAGAAAGTCTTTGTAGCGCCAAATTGACAGCGGCCCGGCTTGAATGCTGCTGCGGGTGACCCGCCTGCGAATTTCGTCGTAGTCGTAGGCTACCTCTAATGGGCCAAAGCACACATCTTCGCATACATGCTTGGCGCCTAGGTCGTAGGTCTCACCACATTCTCGGCATTTCAATGCTGAAAATGTGGGCTTGGTGGCGATCGCTTGTTCGATAGACTGCGTCATGGCGTTTTCTCTGAGATTTTCTGAGGAGCAGTTGTTAACTTCGCTAAGTTATCCAGAACGTAACACTGGAGACAATACTTGGTCAAATATACCCGACTTTTTTGGTCGGATATAGCTGAGCTTTCTTCTGCCAGTGTTTTGCGCTAGTGAGACCTACTTCTTAGTTAAGAGCGACGGTCCGAGTTGTTTTGAGTTTGCTGTCGCTCTCAGCCTCATCTGCGGCTTTTTTTATCCCTGAATGACTACTTTGGAACCCCTGAAATGGGCTCAAGATTAGCTTCGGGAGCAATAAAGTAACTTGCTATACAAACGCTTGCCTTACAGTTGAGGTTAAGTGATCTAAAGTCATGGAACGTTTGCATTGGTTAGCGTGCCAGACCAATCAGACTGCTTTATGCTTTATGCCCAAGGTGATCTGTGCTGTGGGTCTAGCTGTCATAGCGACGGCAAACCAGTAAATTCAGTGCAGATGCTCTCTGTGATGCTCTTAGCAGAACGTTATGGTAGTGACCCAAGATAAGCCCCTTGCTAATGTTTTTCGTCAGCTATCTGGAGGAGCGTTTCCCCCTGTAGTCGAATCCTACGAGCGGGGGAAAACAATCTTTTTCCCTGGAGACCCGGCCGAACGGGTGTACTTCTTGTTAAAAGGGGCAGTGAAGCTGTCGCGAGTGTACGAGGCTGGAGAAGAAATCACAGTTGCCCTGCTGCGCGAAAACAGTGTGTTTGGGGTCTTGTCGCTAATTACGGGCAACCGTTCTGATCGCTTTTATCACTCCGTGGCCTTTACTCCGGTAGAGCTATTGTCTGTTCCAATTGAGCAGGTTGAGCAGGCGCTGGAGGAAAATCCTGAACTGGCCTTGCTGATGTTGAGGGGGTTATCCTCTCGCATCTTGCAAACCGAGATGATGATTGAAACCTTAGCTCATCGAGACATGGGCTCGCGGCTGGTAAGTTTCTTACTCATTCTCTGTCGCGATTTTGGGGTGCCTAGCCAGGATGGCATCACTATTGATCTGAAACTGTCTCATCAGGCCATTGCTGAGGCCATCGGCTCCACTCGGGTGACTGTGACTCGCCTGCTGGGAGATTTGCGCCAGGAAGGTATGATCTCCATCTACAAAAAGAAGATTACTGTGCATGATCCGGTCAATCTGAGTCAGCAGTTTACTTAGTTTAGGTTTGGCTAGGTGGGGTGGTTTTGGTAGCCAAACCAGCAATCGACAATATTGGGGCGTACGAGGCTTCAACCCATGCAGTAGAGTAAGTGCAAACTCCCCTGTGGCTGGTGCATGGTTTCTGGTTACGTACTGATTTTGGCGGTCTTAATTTTGGGGGGCTTTATTGCTACCCTCGGCGATCGCGTCGGCACGCGGGTGGGCAAAGCACGTCTAAGCTTGTTCAATCTACGCCCCCGGCAAACGGCTACCTTAGTCAGCATTGCCACGGGTAGCGTCATTTCAGCCTCTACACTGGCCCTGCTATTTGGAGTGAGCAGTCAGCTGCGCACTGGGGTGTTCGAGTTGAGTAAAATTCAGGCTGATTTAGCCAACGCCGAGGCTGATTTGGCCCAGGCTCAATCTACCCAAGAGAGCGTAGAGACCGATCTGGAGTCGGCGACTAACGAACGGCAGCGGGCGCTAGCTCGATTACAAGAAATTAACCAATCGCTCAACCAGGCGGTGGTTCAGCAGGAAGCGACTGAGGGTGAACTACGCCAAACTCTAGGCCAGCTAGATGCCGTATCACAGCAGGCTGCCGCGCTGCGCCAATCGACGGACGCTCTGCGGGTTCAGCGTGATAACCTGCTGGCGCAGCAAGCCACTATTGGCAAACAGATTGCCGACCGCGATCGGGCAATTGCCAACTTAGATGAGGAGATTGCCAGTCGCGATCGGGCGATCGCCCAGCGAGAGCAGCGGCTGGCTAGCCTAGAGGGCGAGCAAGACTTTTTAGAGCAGCAGGTAGCCGTTCTGCAAACGCAGTATCAAGGGTTGTTTCGGGGCAATATTGCCCTCAACCGCAACCAAGAGATTCTAGTCGGTCAAGGTCGTGCCGAAAATCGAGAGCAGGCAGAAGAGTTTGTCACAGGCTTTTTACTTGAGGCCAACCGCTTGGTGTCTCGAGCTATTGCCCCCGGGGCTTTGATCGACCAGCAAATTTTGCTGATTGGTAATCGCGAGGTCGAGGCGTTGATTGAGCGTCTGTCCACGGGTGAAGATTACGTAGTGCGCCTGCTGTCTGCGGCTAACTATGTAACGGGCGAGCCCTGCGTGGTGCAGCAGGGTGAACCCTGTGTGCAGGTCTTTATCGATGCCACCCCTAATCAACAGGTTTATGCCCTGGGCGAGCGATTGGCAACGGTTACGCTAGATCCCCCTCCTTTGGGCGATCGCCAGCTAGTTGAGCGACTCAACCTTCTGTTGGCAGCCGCCCAATTTCGGGCCCGACAGGACGGCGTTGTCAGCGACACGCTACAAGTAGCCGATAACCGGCCTGAAACGGTGCTCAACTTCTTAGAGACTGTTCAGCAATCGGGGCAGGCTGTCGATCTTCAGGCTATTGCTGCCACTGATATTTTCACGGTAGGGCCGGTTCAAATTCATCTAGCAGCAGTGCGCGACGGGCGCATTCTGTTTCAAACGAGTGAATTCAATAATCCTTTGGACGATAGCACTGACTTACTAAGCGAATAGCTTGGAGCACTTTCTCTCAAGAAAATTAAGTAAAAAGGATCCAGGTCGAATTAACTTTGGTGGCGAATATTTAATAATGTCTAAAAAAATTTGCAGATAGTTACCATCTGCCCCTACTTCGATACTGTGGGGATCACCTGTGCTTAGAATTAACCTACAAATCTGTCGGCTGCTAATAGGTTGCTTTTAACTCTGGCTTGTCTCAAGGCAGGCAAACTTTAAATACACCTGGAGCGATCCCATGAAATTTGAGGATATTTATCAGTTCTTCGAGGATCCACCGCCAATTTACCTGAACAAAGAGCTTGCCGTTTGCTACGTGTTGTCGGTATTGCTCCAGCAAGATTCCTACGGCACCGAATTGATCCAGCGGTTAACCCATCAGTATCCCCACTATCGTCTATCAGATACGGTGCTTTACGGAGCACTTAAGTTTTTGGAAGACGAAAATGCTATTGACGGCTACTGGAAAAAGGTAGAAGGCCGGGGTCGTCCTCGCCGCATGTATCGTCTTAACCCTGACTGGCGGCTTCAGGCCGAGGAACTGGCCGAATTTTGGAAAACCTATATGGGCGATCCAATTAGGCCAGCTTGCGCTCAAAGCCCAGCCTACTCTGCTCCGCATCGATGAATCAGGGGTGCAGGGCCTACCTGAATGCTGCAACATTCCGTACCCTAGAGGAGTAGCTTTGCATGGTCCGGCGTGACTGACACCGTTCTCTATTCGACTCTGTTCCTAACCCTGCTAATGATAGTGGGGTTAGTTTTTTTTATTCGGGCTTCTACCAAAGACCGGATCGAAACCCTGACGCTAACGCGCCCTGTTGATCCCATAACGTTACTGCAGAACCTGACGACCTACTTTGAGTCACGGGCCTATGCCATTATCGCGGCTGAAGAAGAGGCTCAACGCATCACCCTGCGGGGAAGAGTACGTCCGAGCGTGTTTTTGGCTGGATTCTTAACTCTGCTTGCCGCCGTGGGGACTCTTTGTTTTGCTTTGGTACTCGCCAATCTATGGCCAGCCTACAGCGCCATCTTTTTGGGTCTGCTAGCACTGAGCCCGCTAGCAGGCTGGTTCTATTGGCGTGGCGCTGCTCGCGATGAGGAGATTTGCCTAGAAATTCGGCCCAATGCTGCGGACAGCGGCTCGTTGGAAAGTGCGCTTGCTAAGGTTACTGTTACAGCTCATCGCGATGAACTGATTGCCCTTGAGCAAGGCTTTGACCGCTAAAGCAAAAAAAAGCTAGCCCAAGGGCTAGCTTTTTGCATGTGAAAAGTAGTTCTGACGGTGACACCGGTAAAGCAGATATCTGCTATCAGAATACTTACCCTAGTGAGTCAAGGTCTCTAAAACTGAGGCGTTCTCTTCTTCTTCTTCTTCACCTTCTTCACCGAGCAGCACCCGCAGACTGGGGAAAAGAAAATGATTCTCTTCTACATACTGGGCACCAAATAGACCCTTCTCGGCCCAAAAGTACCGGTCAGTGGTATGCTCGTTCCGCTTAACCAGCAGCAGGGCTGGGGGGGCAATGCCCTCGGAATGGATAAAATTCCGAGCTGCGGTTACGGGTTTTTCGTTGCCGCTCTCAATACTATACTGAGGAACAGCTTCTAAAATGCGACGGCCTTCTAAGCGACGACGACTCTTACGCTTGCGTCTCCTTGCCAAGTTGCCTACCTCCCTCTCATTGGATATTTGGATGTAGTTTCGGTTACAAAATTTGTTAACCAGGCCAAGTATATAGGCTCAAAATAAGAATTTCAACTTCTCTTAAAAATCGGCCTAAAACCTCCGAACACCAAGCGCTATAAAGGATACAAGGGTGTCTAAGGAGATCAGAGCTGAACAGAATTGTTAAAAAATTGACAAAACTTTAATTTTTCTTCCGTCAAACTCTTATGTTGTGCCGCCATGATTGGCTCTCCCAGCTCTGAATTCACCACATTGTGTCAGTCCCAGGTACTCCTGCTGACCCAGTCGTTGGGGGCTGCTTCCACAGTGGTGTATTTGGTCGAAGCCACCGTTGAGACAATAAATCCCACTTTGATACCGCTGGTGGCTTATCCAGAAACCGCCAACCTGTGGCACGACTTGCGGGAGGGGCTAGCGGCAGTATTCAACACAGCTGAAGAAGTTGATGGCAGCAAGCAATCCCCAATCGTTCAACCAGAACAGTGGCTTCAGCAACCCATTGATTCAGAGCGAGATTCAGCTGGGCTACCATCCACAGCCAGTGTTTCTTCGGAGAAGGGTTTGCTCTCGATGCCGTTTGGAATAGAACCGGCAACCCAGCTACAGGGAGTGGGGACTGATCTAACCACGTATCCTCTGGTTTTGCCGTTGGCCCATGATGGAGTGGTGCTGGGCATGATCGTCAGTACTCGCGAAGCACTGCCGTGGACAGCGGACGATTATCGACGGGCTGAGCAGGTCGCCAGCACGTTGGCGATCGCCTACGTGCTGGACCAGCGTAGCCAATGGCTTCAGCGTCAGCTCAACCAACGTCAGCTAATCCAAGCCGATCAGTCCGAAACCTTTCACGATCTGCTGCATCAGTTTCGCAATCCGCTCACAGCTTTACAGACCTTTGGCAAATTGATGGTCAAACGGTTACCCCCTGAGGATACCAATCGGCCGATTGCTGAAGGCATTGTGCGGGAGAGCCGGCGATTGCAGGATTTGGCCCAGCATTTTGATACCGCTGTTGCCGAAGGGGATGAAACCTTGGCGCAGGCTACTACCCCACCAGCGGGTAGGTTGCTGCTACCAAGCTCACCCAGTGAATGGAGCGATCGCCCTAGTATTGTTATCGACAGCAACGAAGACACCTTAAACAGCAGGTTGGCAACGACTCAAAGTCAGCCCCTTGAAGACTTGGTTTCAGCAACAGGGCATGGGCTGGGACGATCGCTAAGGGTGCAGCCTGGTGCGATTGCTGAGATTGCCCTTCCACTGGTGCAGTCCATTGCACCCCTGGCTCATGAGCGGGGACTGCACCTGGTGCACCACATTCCTACCCCTTTACCCATGGTTTGGCTTGATGCTGCTGCTCTAGGAGAAGTGCTCCACAACCTGCTCGACAATGCCCTAAAGTATTCACCTGCTGGGTCTCTAGTCTGGATTACCGCAGGGCTAGTGCAGCGGATTGGCAGGCAGATGTTCCAGGGAATTGCCGTAGGCGATACCGGTGCAGGCATTCCCCCTAGTGACCAGCCCCAGTTATTTACCCGTCACTTTCGCGGTGTGCGAGCCCAGGGCGACATTCCGGGTACGGGACTAGGTCTCGCCATTGTGCAAGACCTAGTGCAGGGCATGGGGGGGCGGATCGATCTAGTTAGCCCTGTTCAAGGCACGTCATGGCTGCCGCCAGAGGCTGTAGCTTATCCCCAAAATCCCGGCGTTGTGTTTGTGGTTTGGCTAAAAGCCTTAGATAGCGAGGTGTAGACCCAACGAGATTGATGGGCTAAGGTGCTACCGTTGTGCTTCCCACTACGGAATGCCGCATCCATAGGAGAATGGGTTCAGTCTGTTCATTAGGTTCAGCAATCCATCGTCTTCGGTGTTACCCATGGCAACCACCCTATCCCCCAATTCCTCAGCTCGGCTGGCGCCGCCAGCCTCTCTATCCCCCCTAATGGTACCCGAACGGTTGTTGTTAGGACCGGGGCCTAGCAACGCTGACCCCCGTGTCATTGCCGCTATGAATCAGCAGCCCATTGGCCATCTAGACGCTGCTTACCTAGCGATGATGGATGAAGTTCAAGAGCTGCTGCGCTATACCTGGCAGACCACTAATCTCCTCACCTATGCCGTGGCCGGTACCGGGTCTGCAGCGATGGAAGCAACGATCGCAAATGCTATTGAACCGGGCGATCGCGTCTTAGTTGCTGTCAAAGGCTATTTTGGCTACCGCTTAGTCGATATGGCCCAGCGCTATGGAGCCGATGTTGTCACCATTCACCGGCCTTGGGGTGAAGCTTTTACCCTAGAGGAACTTACCGCCGCATTAAAGGAACATCGGCCTGCGGTGTTGGCGATCGTCCACGCCGAGACGTCCACCGGAGTCCGCCAACCCCTCGAAGGATTAGGGTCAGCCTGCGCCGACCATGACTGTTTGCTGCTGGTTGATACTGTCACCAGCCTAGGCGGTGTGCCAATTTTTCTCGACGAATGGCAGGTTGATCTGGCTTACAGCTGTAGCCAAAAAGGATTGAGCTGTGCCCCTGGTATTTCCCCCTTCACCATGAGCCCTCGAGCTGTCGCCAAGCTAGAGCGCCGTCGCCAACCCGTTGCCAACTGGTATCTCGATGCGGCCCTGCTGCGAAAATACTGGGGGCCAGAGCGGGTTTATCACCATACCGCACCAGTCAACCTCACCTACGCTCTGCGCGAAGCCCTGCGTCTGCTTACCGAAGAAGGCCTAGAGGCCCGTTGGCAGCGTCATCAACAAACTGCCACCTACTTTTGGCAAGGGCTAGCGGACCTTGGTCTCACCTGTCACGTCGAAGAATCCCTTCGTCTACCGACCCTGACTACCGTACGAGTACCCGACGGCGTCGATGCCAAAGCCGTTGGTCGTCAACTTATGACCGACTACAACATTGAAGTCGGCGGTGGGCTCGGAGAACTTGGAGGCAAAGTTTGGCGAATTGGCCTCATGGGCCACAACAGCCAGCAAAAGAATGTCGATACCCTGTTACACGCATTGGGCACGGTCCTGCGTCAATCTGCTTGACGCGTCAAGTAACTGACTACCCACAGCAAATGAAGAAGGCATCTCCGTGAGCTGTGGAGACGCCTTCTTCGCCAAAGCAGTTTTCTAAGCTACATTCTGCTGCTCGCTTGCCAACAGGGGAAATCCTAGCTTTTCTCGTTGTTCTAGGTAAAGCTGTGCTACTCGCCGGGCTAGTCCTCGTACCTGACGAATGTATCGGGTGCGCTCTGTTACCGAAATCACGCCTCGCGCATCCAGCAGGTTGAAGGTATGTGAGCACTTCAGCACATAGTCATAACTCGGCAGCACCAGCCCTCGATCCATCAGCTGCTCTGCTTCCTGCTGATACAAATCAAACAGCGTGAACAGCAGTTCTGGATTTGAGGCCTCAAAGTTGTACGTCGAGTTCTCAACCTCCGCCTGCATATAGATATCACCGTAGGTGAGCTGATCGTTCCAGCGAATTTTGGCGATCGCATCTACTTCCTGCAAATACATCGTCAACCGCTCTAGCCCGTAGGTTAGCTCAATTGACACCGGGCGGCAGTCAATCCCCCCGCACTGCTGGAAATAGGTGAACTGGGTAATCTCCATCCCGTCCAGCCACACTTCCCAACCTACACCCCAAGCACCCACCGCCGCATCTTCCCAGTTGTCCTCCACAAACCGAATGTCGTGGTCTTCTGGTTTAATCCCCAACGCCCGCAGCGAGTCTATATAAGTCTCCTGGATGTTCTCAGGCGATGGCTTAATCAATACCTGGTACTGAAAATAATGCTGGTAGCGGTTCGGGTTTTCCCCGTAGCGCCCATCTGCCGGTCTTCGGCAAGGTTCCGCGTAGGCCACTGACCAAGGCTCCGGCCCCAGCGCCCGCAAAAAGGTATGTGGGCTCTTTGTTCCGGCCCCCTTCTCTGTATCGTAAGGCTGCATAATCACACAGCCCTGCTTGGCCCAAAAAGCATTCAGTGTCGCAATTACAGCCTGAAAATGCACAGCTCTCCTCCGGTTACTTACCCAGACTCATACTCATAACCTTCAAATAGTATTCAACAGACTTGCCCCTGCGCTGACAAATTTCCTTCTGGATGTCTCCCTATAGCCACTTGCAGCGCATCGCCACCCGCCGGTGTAAAACCAAAGAAGGTTTTTTGGGTATATCTGTATTCCAAATTACAGAGCGAGTTTAGCGTTGCCTAAAGCCCAAAGTTCTTCAGCGAGAGGGATTTTGCGACGCTAGAGGTGCTGTAATTTCTGTTGTCATCTGCGCTAGATACGGTGTCTACGCGAGAAACTTTTCCAAAAAATTGTTGATGGATTCCGTTTGTGAGGCTTCTCAGGAAGGGCAAACGCCTTGTATTACAGGGCGTTTGAGGATTTCGGGAAATTTCCATCAAAGGTGTTGACACCACAGGGAATCCGCTCTATATTGATAAAGCGCCTGAGGGAAGCGACTCGAACGAGTCTTTCACCGAGGGTTGAAGCGAACCTCGACAACTACATAGTCTAGAAACAAAGCCAAGGTTCCTGTCAAGGAT